>NZ_KV793320.1:0-82578 GCF_001808425.1 Pseudomonas sp. HMSC08G10
CTTTGGCCAAGACCAAAGTGACCCGCCGTAAGGGCGGAAAGGTGAATCAGCGTCGACAAATCAAACGGATAAGCCCACAAACCTCAAAACCAACAACCAACAACCAACAACCAACCAGCTCACCGCGGCTCCATGTGCGCAATCATCAACTGCACACTCTCATTCCCCCGAAACTCATTCACATCCAGCTTGTAGGCCAACTCCACCCACCGCACCGTCGGATTCGGCCAGACATCCCGATCGATGCCAAAGGCGATGCCATCGAGCTTGACCGAGCCGCACTCGCTCTTGAGCACCACCTTCAGATGCCGCTCGCCCACCACCCGTTGTTCAATCAGTTGGAACACACCATGGAACAGTGGCTCCGGAAAGTGCTGCCCCCAGGGCCCCGCATGACGTAGGGCACGGGCCAGGTCCAGGTGGAACTCCTCGACCGCGAGGGTACCGTCAGACAGCAATCGCCCGGTCAGGTCCTCTTCCACCAGATGCCGACGAACCTCCTCATCGAAGGCCGCGGCAAACGCCTGGAAGTTTTCCACCGGCAATGACAGACCAGCCGCCATGGCATGCCCGCCGAACTTGCTGATCAAGTGCGGCTGACGCGCCGCCACCGCATCCAGCGCATCGCGAATATGGAACCCTGGCACCGAGCGCGCAGAGCCTTTGAGCATGCCCTCGCCGACATCGGCGAAGGCGATGGTCGGGCGGTGATAGCGCTCTTTCATGCGCGAGGCGAGGATGCCGATCACACCCTGGTGCCAGTCGGCCTCGAACAGGCACAGGCCATAAGGCATGGATTCGACCGGCAGGTCCTTGAGCTGGGCCAGCGCTTCACGCTGCATGCCTTGCTCGATGGACTTGCGGTCCTGGTTCAGGCCATCCAGGGCTTGGGCCATCTCCAGCGCTGCGACCGGATCGTCGCAGAGCAGACATTCGATCCCCAGGCTCATATCGTCCAGGCGGCCAGCAGCGTTCAGGCGTGGGCCCAGGATGAAGCCCAGGTCGGTGGAGGTGATGCGCCGATGATCGCGCCGAGCGACTTCGAGGATGGCCTTCAGGCCAGGGCGGGCGCGGCCGGCACGGATGCGCTCCAGGCCCTGGTGCACCAGGATGCGGTTGTTGGCGTCCAGCGGGACAACGTCAGCGACACTGCCCAGCGCCACCAGGTCAAGCAGTTCACCGATGTTCGGTTGCGGCTGATGATCGTAGCGCCCCAGGGCGCGAAGGCGAGCACGCAGCGCCATGAGCACGTAGAAGATCACCCCTACGCCGGCCAGCGCCTTGCTGGGGAAATCGCACCCTGGCTGGTTCGGGTTGACGATGGCATCGGCATCGGGCAATTGCGCACCCGGCAGGTGATGGTCGGTCACCAATACCTTGAGCCCGGCGGCCTTGGCTGCTGCCACGCCCTCGACACTGGAGATACCGTTGTCCACCGTGATCAGCAGTTGTGGCTCCCCCTGCAAAGCCACTTCGACGATCTCAGGCGTCAGGCCATAGCCGTACTTGAAACGGTTGGGCACAAGGTAATCGACCTGGGCCGCGCCCAGCAGGCGAAGCCCCAGCACACCGACCGTACTGGCCGTGGCCCCGTCGGCATCGAAGTCGCCGACAATGACAATACGCTGGCGCTGGTCCAGCGCCTCCAGCAACAGGTCCACCGCCGCGTCGATGCCCTTGAGCTGTTGATACGGCAGCAGGCGCGCCAGGCTCTTGTCCAGTTCGGCCTCGGACTGCACGCCACGGGCGGCGTACAGGCGGGTCAGCAAGGGGGGCAGGTTACCGAGGAACGGCAGGCTCGGTGGCAGGGGACGGGGTTCGATACGCATGAGGTCTTCGGCAGTCAGGTTGAGGACAGGTCAGCCACGCTCACCGAGCAGCCATTCCAGCTGCACTTCGTGCTGGCCACGGTCGTCGGTCACGAACACGGTGCCTTCACTGATCATGACGTCCCACTTGATCGAGCGGGGCATGTCGGTGGCCAGAATCTCCAGCACGTCCTGGGGAACCGCGGCGATGCTGAGGTTCTTCAGGCCCTTGACCGCATCGACCACTTTGTTCTGCCACACCCGCAGGCTGCCGTAGGCCAGCAGACTGGTACGCTCGGTGCGACGCGAGCACCAGGTCAGGCGCTCGGCGTCCGGTTGGCCGACTTCAATCCAGTGCAGGACGCGGTCGTCCAGGCTCTTTTCCCACAGGGCTGCTTCGTCCACGTCGGACAGACCACGGCCAAATGACAGGTTCTCGTTGTACCAGAGCGCGTAGGCCAACAGGCGTACAGCCATGCGCTCCTCGGTTTCCGATGGGTGACGGGCGATGGTCTGACGAACGTTCTCGTACACACCGCGGTCGAGGTCGGTCAGATTCAGTTCGAACTTATAAGTGGTCGATGGCTGGGCCATGGGCGGGGGCTTCTTGCGAAATAAAAGTCACACAGTCTAACCGATCCCACTCTTCGTTGCGCCGCGGCAGTACCTGACGTCGACGACCTATGATAAAACCACGGGCTAAGCCCAGCTGCCACGGATGCCCCATGCCCACGCCAAGCAAACCCCTCGCCGGCCTGAAAGTGATCGAGCTCGGCACCCTGATCGCCGGCCCCTTCGCCTCGCGTATCTGTGCCGAGTTCGGTGCCGAGGTGATCAAGGTCGAGTCGCCCAACGGCGGCGACCCGCTGCGCAAGTGGCGCAAGCTGTACGAGGGCACTTCGCTGTGGTGGTTCGTCCAGGCGCGCAACAAGCAATCGCTGACGCTCAACCTCAAGCACCCCGAAGGCCGTGAAGTGCTCAAGCGCCTCCTGGCCGAAGCGGACATCCTGATCGAGAACTTCCGTCCGGGCGTGCTGGAAAAACTGGGCCTGGGCTGGGATGTGTTGCACGCACTCAACCCGCGCTTGGTCATGGTGCGTCTGTCAGGCTTCGGTCAGACGGGGCCGATGAAGGACCAGCCCGGCTTCGGCGCGGTCGGCGAGTCCATGGGCGGCCTGCGTTACATCACAGGCTTCGAGGACCGGCCACCGGTACGCACGGGCATCTCCATCGGCGATTCGATTGCCGCCCTGTGGGGCGTGATCGGTGCGTTGATGGCCCTGCGCCACCGCGAGGTCAACGGCGGCCAGGGGCAAGTGGTGGACGTCGCGCTGTACGAGGCCATCTTCGCGATGATGGAAAGCATGGTGCCGGAGTTCGACGTGTTCGGCTTCATCCGCGAACGCACCGGCAACATCATGCCCGGGATCACGCCCTCCTCCATCCACACCAGCGCCGACGGCAAGCATGTACAGATCGGCGCCAATGGCGATGCCATCTTCAAGCGTTTCATGCAGGCCATTGGCCGCGACGATCTGGCCAACGATCCAAGCCTGGCCACCAACGACGGGCGTGACCTGCGCCGCGACGAGCTGTACGGCGTGATCGACCGCTGGGTCAACAGCCTGCCGCTCGAAGAGGTCATGCGGGTCCTCACCCAGGCCGAGGTACCAGCCAGCCGCATCTATTCGGCCGAAGACATGTTCAGCGACCCACAGTACCTGGCTCGCGAAATGTTCCTCCAGGCCAAATTGCCCGATGGCAAGCCGTTCAAGATGCCAGGCATCGTTCCCAAGCTTTCGGACACGCCAGGCTCCAGCGAGTGGGTCGGTCCGGCCCTCGGCGAACACACCGAGTCGGTATTGACGCGCCTGGGCTACGACGCCGTAGCCATCGGTCGACTGCGCGAAACCGGTGCGGTCTGAACGCCCACCGATGCGCACAATCGCCAGGCACCTGCTTGGGCTGCTGATCATCCTGTGTGGGATGCTGCCGACCATGGGGCAGTCCAAGGAGCGCTTGATCTGGCTGGTGCGCGATCTGCCGCCTTTCACCATCTTCGAAGGCACGGCCAAAGGCCAGGGTGTCGTTGACAACCTGCTGCCGCGGCTGATCGCGCAGATGCCCGAGTACGATCACAGTATCGTCAGGGTGAACCGTGCACGGGGCCTACAGATGCTCCAGGAGCCCAGCTTTACCTGCGACCCGACGCTGCTATGGACGCCTGAGCGCGCCAAGTTCGTGCGCTTTTCCATCCCTTCGCTGGGGGTATTGAGCAGCGGATTGGTGATACGCAAGCAAGACCAGGCGGCCCTGGCCCCGTTTCTCGACAACCAACAGGTCGACCTCAAAAGCCTGCTCAGCCAGACTCCACTCAAGCTGGGCATCGTCGCCGAACGCAGTTACAGCGTTCAAATCGACGAAATCCTCCGAGAACTACCCGACACGGCCTTGAGCCGCCATTACGGCAATGAAGCTACCGCCAATTTGCTACAGATGCAGCGCTTGGGCCGTCTGCAGCTGGTGTTGGGCTACTGGCCGGAAATCCGCTACTTGATCCAGGCTCAGGGCAACAACCCGGATGAATACGCCTTCCACCCGATCCAGGGCGTGAACCGCTACCAGTTTCTGCATGTGGGCTGTTCCGATACGCTTTTGGGACGCGAGGCCGTCCGTCATATCGACCAACTGCTGCTCACCCTACGTCGCGAGACACTGCCAGCGTTCTATGCCCGCTGGCTGGCCCCGGAAGAGCACGAACAATACTTGATCGATAGCCAGCACTTTTTCGACACCCAGACCGATAGCGCCGAGAAGCACTGAAACTGCCTCGACTGGCTTTAAAAAAAGAAACCCCGGGCGCAGGAAGGAACACCCAGGGTCGAACGAAAGTCAGGGGGACTTTCCGGAACAGCCTTGAGCACCGGAGCCAAGTGCTGTCGAACTGCTCTTAAGGATTCTGACGAAACCTTCAGGCAAAGGTTCCGGAAAATGCTCGCTGATGCTGCAAGGCTGCAATTACACAAGGTTGCAGACGCCCTTCGGCGATTTGCAGGTCTCGGTGCAGGCCGTCAACCAAGTCAACCAGCAGGCGCTGGTCCTGTAGCTGATGCGGGCTGACCGAACGCCTGAGTGTCACATCACCCTGCTGATCGATCACGGTCAGTTGACGGTTGCCGCTGGCGTCTGTTTCGCCGAGCAGGGCCTGGTAAGGGGTCAAGGCGTCGTTGAGCAGTTTGCAGATTCTTTCCATCCGGCGTACTCGCTGTTCGTGGAACCTATCGGAACTGACCACCAGACGCCCTGCAAAGTTCGTTTATGCCGCGCCGGTATCAGTGAGCATGCGCGGGGTACATGACAGTTTGAATATGCCCCTCGACTTCATGATGGATACGCTCCAACGCCCGCTGCAACCTCGGCATCACCAACGGCCAGGACAGCTCACCGATCACTCGAACCCCCTGGCGCCGAGCCTCCCGGGCCAGGCCTTCGTCATGGTCGATCGATTGTCCGACGAACAACAATGCACAGGGTTGCTGCGCCTGCGCCACCTGCCGAAGCAGTGTTCGCCCGTAATGTACAGGCAAGCCGTGATCGAGGATCAACAGGTCGATGATGCCCCGCTGAGCCAGGCAATCTTTTGCCTCGGCCAGGTCCTGGGCCACGCGCACATTGAAGACGCCTTGGGCATTGCAGGCCTGATGCAGCGAGATATCGTGGGAAGGTCGTGCGTGAATCAGTACGTTGAGCCAATGCATGAACCGCTCCTGGAGTAGCACTATGCCCATATGGACGGGCGAGCCACTCTAAAAGCCCCATGCAGCGGCTGGAATAGGAAATTACTTAAGCTTCTAAAGAAAGATCTGACTCATCTTTTGCAGACGAGTAGGAAACCGTCTGGGGCCGCTGCGCGACCCCGAGCGGGTTGAATCTTAGAGCGGTTTACCGCGGTTGCCATGCTGGGCGACGAATGCCTGGACAGCCTTCAGATCGTTGGCCAGGACCGTGCAGCGTTCGTCACGGCTGAACAGGTCGCTCAGGTGCGCTGGCAGCTCAAGGGCTTTGCCGACACCTGCCTTTTCCACCGCTTCCGGGAACTTGACCGGATGCGCGGTACCCAGGACAACCATCGGCGTATCCAGGCTGCGACGGCACTCACGGGCGGCCTTGACGCCGATCGCTGTGTGCGGATCGAGCACCTCACCGGTGGTGGCGAACACCTCGGCGATGGTCTGGCAGGTTTGCTCGTCAGTCACGGCCAGCGAATCGAACAACTTGCGCGCCTCGGTCCAACGGTCCTGTTCGACACTGAAGCCGCCGCCCTGCTTGAAGCGCTCCATCAGCTCGGCGATGGCGGCGCCGCTGCGCCCGTGCAGGTCGAACAGCAGGCGTTCGAAGTTGGAGGAGACCATGATGTCCATCGACGGCGACAGCGTCGGGTGCAAGGTGTCCTTGACGTACTGGTTACCGCTCATGAAGCGATGCAGGATGTCGTTGCGGTTGGTCGCCACGATCAGTTGGCTGATCGGCAGGCCCATGTTGCGTGCCAGGTAGCCAGCGAAGATATCGCCGAAGTTGCCGGTCGGCACCGAGAAGGCCACCGAACGGGCCGGGCCGCCCAGCTGCAGCGCCGCATGGAAGTAGTAGACGATCTGGGCCATGATCCGCGCCCAGTTGATCGAGTTCACCGCCACCAGACGGGTGCCCTTGAGGAACGACTGGTCGGCGAAGCTGGCCTTGACCATCTCCTGGCAGTCGTCGAAGTTGCCTTCGATGGCGATGTTGTGGATGTTGTCGCCGAAGATGGTCGTCATCTGGCGACGCTGCACTTCCGAGACACGCTGGTGCGGATGCAGGATGAAGATGTCGACGTTGTCGCAGCGGCGGCAACCTTCAATGGCGGCCGAACCGGTGTCACCGCTGGTGGCTCCGATGATCACCACGCGTTCACCGCGCTTGGCCAGGACGTGGTCGAGCAGGCGGCCGAGCAACTGCAGGGCGAAGTCCTTGAACGCCAGGGTCGGGCCGTGGAACAGCTCCATCACCCACTCGTTGCCCGCCAGTTGGCGCAGCGGCGCCACCGCGGCATGGGCGAACTCACCATAGGTTTCTTCGAGAATCTTCTTGAAGTCGGCGTCAGCGATGCTGCCATCGACGAACGGGCGCATCACCCGGAAAGCCAGCTCGTGGTACGGCAGGCCAGCCCAGGAAGCGATCTCTTCCTGGGTGAAGCGTGGCAGGTTCTCCGGCACGTACAGACCGCCATCGCTGGCAAGGCCCGCCAGCAGGACGTCTTCGAAATTCAGGGCCGGTGCCTGGCCGCGGGTACTGATATAGCGCATGGGTGCAAACCTTTGGTTTGAGCGGCACGTTTGAGATGCAAGCTAAAAGAGATGCCGACCGGCGTTGCTCTCGTGCTTTGCGTCTCGCCCTTGCCGCGAATTTACTCTGTTCGAAGCCTCAACACCGCACTGCCTTCATTTGCAGCTTGCAGCCTGAAGCTTGCCGCTTAATTGAGCTGTTCGACGCGGATACGCACGACTTTGCCGACCACGTCCTGCAAAGCTTCCAGAGCGACGATGGCGTCGTTGATGCGCTTTTCCACCACTCGGTGGGTCAGGAGGATCATCGGCACCAGGCCGTCCTGCTCCTCGGCTTCCTTCTGCATGATCGACTCGATGTTGATACCACGTTCGGAGAGGATGCTCGCCACTTGAGCCAATACGCCCGGGTGGTCCTTGGCCTGGATACGCAGGTAGTAGGCACTTTCACAGGCTTCGATCGGCAGGATCGGGTGAGCCGACAGCGAGTCGGGCTGGAAGGCCAGATGTGGCACGCGGTTTTCGGGGTCGGAGGTCATGGCACGGACCACATCGACCAGGTCGGCGACCACCGAAGAGGCGGTCGGCTCCATGCCGGCGCCGGCGCCGTAATACAAGGTGGAGCCGGCAGCATCACCGTTGACCATGACAGCGTTCATCACGCCATTGACGTTGGCGATCAGACGATCATTGGGAATCAGGGTCGGGTGGACACGCAGCTCGATGCCGGCGTCGGTGCTGCGGGCCACGCCCAGGTGCTTGATGCGATAACCCAGCGCCTCGGCGTAATTGACGTCGGCGGTGGTCAGCTGGGTGATGCCTTCGGTGTAAGCCTTGTCGAACTGCAGCGGAATGCCGAAGGCAATGGAGGCCAGGATGGTCAGCTTGTGGGCAGCATCGATACCTTCGACATCGAAGGTCGGGTCGGCTTCGGCGTAACCCAGGGCCTGGGCTTCGGCCAATACGTCGGGGAAGGCACGGCCCTTGTCACGCATCTCGGTGAGGATGAAGTTGCCAGTGCCGTTGATGATGCCCGCCAGCCAGTTGATGCGGTTGGCAGAGAGACCTTCGCGGATCGCCTTGATCACCGGGATGCCACCGGCCACGGCTGCTTCGAAGGCAACAATGACGCCCTTCTCGCGGGCCTTGGCAAAGATCTCGTTGCCATGCACGGCAATCAGCGCCTTGTTGGCAGTGACCACGTGCTTGCCGTTCTCGATGGCCTTCAGGACCAGGTCGCGGGCGATGGTGTAGCCACCGATCAGTTCGATGACGATATCGATCTCGGGGTTGCTCGCGACTTCGAACACATCAGCGGTAATGGGGGTACCGGTAATCTGGCAGTTCGGGTTCTGCGAGCGCATGGCGATCTGTGCCACTTCAATACCGCGCCCGGCACGGCGGGCAATCTCCTCGGCGTTGCGCTGAAGTACATTGAAGGTTCCGCCACCGACGGTCCCCAACCCACAGATGCCTACTTTGACCGGTTTCACTGTGAACTCCCCATTGAACGGCCGGCACCTGCGCCGACCGTGAAACATGCCGTCTCCCCATGGTGACGGCGTACTGATTGAATTACTTGGCAGCCTTGCCGTCACTGGCCAAGGCCAGCTTGGCGACCTGCGGTGCCGGCTGGTAGCCCGGGATCACCTGACCGCTCTGCAGGACGATCGCCGGCGTGCCGTTGACGCCGATCGACTGCCCCAGCTCGAACTGCTTGCTGACCGGGTTGGCGCACTTGGCGGCCTTGATTTCCTTGCCCTCGATCATCTTGTCAAGCGCCGCGCGACGGTCACTGGAGCACCAGACTGCCTGCAACTGCTCGTCACCCGGCGAGCCGAGGCCCTGGCGCGGGAAGGCGACATAGCGCACCTCGATACCGCGGCGATTGAGCTCCGGCACTTCAGCATGCAGTTTGTGGCAATACGGGCAGGTGGTGTCGGTGAAGACGGTGATATGCGACTTGGTCTCGCCCTTGGCAGGATAAACCACCATTTCGGCAGCTGGAATGCCGTTGATGAGCTTGGCGATGCCCTGGCGTTCGGTCTTCTCGGTGAGGTTGACCGGCTTGCCATCCTGGATCTGGTACAGGTACCCCTGCATCACGAACTGGCCATCGCCACTGGCATACAGGACACGACCACCTTGCAGCTTGACTTCATACAGGCCGTTGACCGGGCTGCTGGCGACGCTTTCGACCGGCACTTCCAGCGCAAGGGTCTTGAGGGTATTACGAATGGCCTGCTCGGCACCGGCGCTGGCATCGGTGGCCGCGGCGACGGCAAAAGTGCTGGCCAACGCCAGGGCGGCGGCGGCGAAAATCTGGGTCACGCGCATGGGGTACTCCTGAAGGCGGACGGGGCCGGAGGATGTCGATCCGCGGCAAAAACGCGGCGAGTGGACGGCCCTTGATGCAAACCGTCCAAGCCTACCACAACAGGCTGATGCTAAATGCCCCCTCAACCTCCATAGGTCGGAACATGAAAATCATTCATCCACGAGGATGGTGCTGGGCATGCAGCTGCTGCAACCGTGCCTTAGCGACATGGGTGTAGATCTGGGTGGTGGACAAGTCACTGTGGCCCAGCAACATCTGCACCACACGCAGGTCGGCCCCATGATTGAGCAGATGCGTTGCGAAGGCGTGGCGCAAGGTATGCGGCGACAGCGGTTTGTCGATGCCGGCAACCCGCGCCTGGTGCTTGATGCGGTGCCAGAAGGTCTGGCGGGTCATCTGCTCCCCGCGCTGGCTGGGGAACAGCACATCACTCGGGCGCCCGTTCAACAGGTCGTTGCGGCCGTCGCGCAGGTAGCGTTCGAGCCAGATCACCGCCTCTTCGCCCATCGGCACCAGGCGTTCCTTGCTGCCCTTGCCCATCACCCGCAGAACCCCCTGGCGCAGGTTGACCTGATCGAGGGTCAAACTGACCAGTTCGGTCACCCGCAGGCCACAGGCATAGAGCACTTCAAGCATGGCCCGGTCGCGCTGACCGATGGCTTCGGCCAGGTCCGGCGCCTGCAACAGGGCCTCGACATCGTCCTCCGACAGGGATTTGGGCAATGGTCGCCCCAATAGCGGCATTTCCACTTGTAGGGTCGGGTCGACGCCTACCAGCTTTTCTCGCAGCAGATAACGAAAGAAGCCACGCAGACCGGAGAGAAAGCGTGCCGTGGAGCGTGGCTTGTAGCCTTCCTCCAGGCGCCAGGCCAGATGGTCCAGAATCAGGTCACGGCCGGCATCAGGCAAAGCCACGCCACGCTCCTGCAGCCAGCCGTTGAACAGCGCCAAGTCGCTGCGATAGGAGACGCGGGTATTGTCGGACAGGCCTTTTTCCAGCCAGAGGGCATCAAGAAACTGGTCGATCAGGGGATGGTCGAGAGCGGGCATGAAAACTCGGTGGCAAACGGTGCAATGGCGCTTAGTCTTTCATAACAACGATGGCATAGGGAGCCCATATGAGCGAACAGCAGATTCTCTTGAGTTTCGGTGGCATCGGCGCGGCCGCCCTTGCCTGCCAATGGCTGGCCTGGCGCCTGAAACTGCCAGCGATACTCTTTCTGCTGCTATGTGGAATTCTGGCCGGCCCCGTGCTGGGCTGGCTATCGCCGCAGCAATTGTTCGGCCCGCTGCTGATGCCACTGGTGTCCCTGGCCGTAGCCCTGATCCTGTTCGAGGGCAGCCTGACCCTGCATTTGTCCCAATGGCGCGAGATCGGCAGCGTGGTGCATCGACTGGTGACGGTGGGCGCCTTGAGCACCTGGCTGGTGATCGCCCTCGCCACCCACTGGTTGCTGGGCTTCGAGTGGCCCCTGGCAATCCTCTTCGGCACCCTTACCTTGGTCACAGGCCCGACCGTGATCGTGCCAATGCTGCGAGTGGTGCGACCCAAGGCTGCAATCGCCAACATCCTGCGCTGGGAAGGGATCGTCATCGATCCGATCGGCGCCCTGCTGGCAGTGGTGGTCTACAGCTTCATCATCGCCCGAACCGACGGCGACGGGCTGAGTCAGAGCCTGGTGACCTTTGCCGGCGTGATTTTCTGCGGCAGTACCCTGGGCGCCGCGGGTGGCTGGCTGCTGGGCCAGATCATGCGCGCGCAATGGCTGCCAGAGTACCTGCACAACCTGGCGTCGCTGGCAGCGGTGCTGGGCATCTTCATCGCCGCCAACCAGATCGTCCATGAGTCGGGACTGCTGGCCGTGACGGTCATGGGTATGTGGCTGGCCAACATGCCCGGCGTGGATGTGCGGCAGATCCTGCACTTCAAGGAAAACCTCAGCGTGCTGTTGATCTCCGGGCTGTTCATTCTGCTGGCCGCCCGCCTCGACCTGCATGCGCTGCTGGCACTGGGCCCGGCGGTGCTGGCACTGCTGCTGGTTATCCAGTTGCTGGCCCGGCCGCTCAATGTCTTGTTGTCTACCTGGGGCTCGAACCTGAACTGGCGCGAGCGCCTGCTGCTGGCCTGGATCGCGCCACGGGGCATTGTCGCCGCGGCCGTTTCGGCGATCTTCGCCATTCGCCTGGATGAAGCCGGCCACGAGGGTGCACTGCTGCTGGTCCCTTTGACCTTCGCGGTCATCATCGGCACTGTGGTTTTGCAAAGCGCCACCGCAAGGCCACTGGCCCGTCTGCTCAAGGTGGCCGAGCCTGCCCCAAGCGGCTTTCTCATCGTCGGCGCCAACCCGCCGGCCCGCACCATTGCAAAGGCCTTGCAGCAATTGGGCAGCCGGGTGTTGCTGACCGATTCGAGCTGGGAGAACATCCGCGCCGCGCGCATGGATGGGCTGCCGACCTACTTCGGCAACCCTGCATCTCAGCACGCCGACGCCCACCTGGACCTGGTCGGCCTGGGCCATCTACTGGGCCTTTCGCCTGCCGGTGAACTCAACGCCCTGGCCTGCGCACGCTTTCGCCACGACTTTGGCCACAATCGATTGTTCGTATTGGCCAGTGGCCTGGAAAAGCAGCGCAGCGACAAGCACCGTGCCAGCGAGGAGCATCGCGGCCAACTGCTCGGTTCGAGCACGATGACCTATGGGCAACTGGCCAATCGCCTGCATCAAGGCGCCGAGCTGTACAGCACCCACCTGACCGACAGTTTCAACTGGCAGGACTACCAAGCGCTGCATGGCGAACGCGCAACCTTGCTTTTCGCCCGTGACAGCAACGGCTGGGTCCATGTCGCCAGCCCGGACTCCCCTCTCAAGCCCCAGCCTGGCTGGACCCTGGTGGCACTGGTGGAGGCAGACCTGGAGGCGACTACCAAGGTCGAGGCGCAGACCTTGGATCAATGAGCGGGGAGCACGGGCACCGGCCGCTTGTCCTCGTCGATGGCGACGAAGCTGAACACACCATGGATGGCCCGTTCGCGGCCATCCAGGTACATGTTCTCGACAAAGACATCCACTTGTACCTGCAGGCTGGTATTACCGACCTTGATCACCGTCCCCACCAGCTCGACGATCGAGCCCGCGGGAATCGGGTGTTTGAAGTCGATGCGGTCGGTCGACACGGTCACCAGCGGCAAACGACAGAATCGCGTGGCGGCGATGAACGACACTTCGTCCATCCAGGCCAACGCAGTACCGCCGAACAGGGTGTTGTGGTGGTTGGTGGTGCTGGGGAAGACAGCCTTGGTCACGCGGGTCACCGACAGCTCGGTGCGGCGATGGATTTCCTGATCTCGAGGGGTGGTCATGAAGGGCTCTTGTCGCAGGGGCTTGAAAGCGGTGTCGCCTGATTCGCGGGGAACCCTGATTCCACAGGGTTGGCGCAATCGTGGTGGGAGCAGGTTTACCCGCGAAGAAGCCCGCACCGCCAATACAGAAATTCAAAAAGCAAAAAAGCAGCCCGAAGGCTGCTTTTTTCTCGCAAGGTGGCCGCTGGGGCCACCGGTCAAACGGCACTTAGGCCAGTTTTTCCTTGATGCGAGCGGCTTTGCCGGACAGGTCGCGCAGGTAGTACAGCTTGGCCTTACGCACGTCACCACGACGTTTCACGGACAGGCTGTCGATCTGCGGGCTGTAGGTCTGGAAGGTACGCTCTACGCCAACGCCGCTGGAGATCTTGCGCACGGTGAAGGCGCTGTTCAGACCGCGGTTGCGCTTGGCGATAACGACACCTTCGAACGCCTGCAGACGGGAACGGTCACCTTCCTTCACTTTAACCTGGACAACAATGGTGTCGCCTGGTGCGAAGGTTGGGATTTCCTTGTTCATCTGCTCGGCTTCGAGCTGCTGGATGATCTTGTTGGTCATGCTGTGCTCCTAAGGCGGATAACTCGATCCACCATCGATACGTTAACTATCGTCCCGCTCGCGGAGATATTCCTCGAGCAGCTTCTTCTCTTCTCCAGAAAGCGAGCGACTTTCCAGAAGATCGGCGCGTCGTTCGAAGGTCCTACCAAGGGACTGCTTCAATCGCCAACGCCGGATGTGTGCATGGTTGCCACTAAGCAACACGTCGGGAACGCGCTGATCCGCATACACCTCCGGTCGGGTGTAGTGCGGGCAGTCGAGCAGACCGTCGGTGAAGGAGTCTTCCTCCGCCGAGTCCACATGCCCTAAAGCTCCGGGCAGCAGTCGCGTAACCGCATCGATCAGTACCATGGCCGGCAGCTCGCCACCGGAAAGCACATAGTCACCAATCGACCACTCTTCATCGACATGAGCTTCGATAAAACGCTCGTCAATGCCTTCGTAACGACCGGCGATCAGGATCAACGATTCCTGTTGCGCCAAGTCTTTGACCGCCTGCTGGGTCAGCTTGCGGCCTTGTGGCGAGAGGTAGATCACCTTCGCCGATGCTCCGGTCGCTTGCCTGGCGCTGGCCAGGGCGTCTTCCAGAGGCTTGATCTTCATCACCATGCCCGGACCACCGCCAAACGGCCGATCATCCACCGTGTGGTGACGATCAGTGGTGTAGTCCCGCGGGTTCCAGCAGGTCACTTGCAGCAACCCCTGTTTCACCGCGCGGCTGGTAATGCCGTACTCCGTGATGGCCGAGAACATCTCGGGGAACAACGTGACGACTTCTACGCGAAGGTTACCCATCGTTTAGAAATCCGCGTCCCACTCGACCCGCATCACACCTGCTTCCAGGTCGACTGCCAGCACGCATTGCTCCGTATAGGGCAACAGTCGCTCGCGATCATCCAGGCTGCCTGCGCAAGGCTTGACCACCATTACATCGTTCGCACCGGTCTCCAACAGGTGATCGATCTTGCCGAACAGTTGTTCGTCTTGATTGATGACCTTCAGACCTACCAACTGGTACCAGTAGTACTCGTCAGCGGCCAGGTTGGGCAAAAGGCTCCGCGGAATGCAGATTTCATAACCGCTCAGAAGACGGGCTTCATCACGATCATCAAGGCCCTTCAGTTTCACGACCAGGCCCTTTTGGGAGCCACGACCGTTGACCAGCTCGACCTGTTTTACCTTGCCTTCGTGCCGAAGCGTCCAGCGCGGATAATCCAACAGGTTTTCAATCGGATCGGTAAAGGAATACACCTTCACCTCGCCGCGAACGCCGTGAACCGAAAAAATCTTGCCGACTACAATGAGAGCGTCAGCGTTTTCTGGCGTCGCGTTCATACTGCTCAGGCAGCGGCCTTGGCAGCGTCCTTCAGCAGCTGAGCAACGCGCTCAGACGGCTGTGCGCCCTGGCTCAGCCAGTAGTTGACGCGTTCCTGATTGACCGACAGCTTGACTTCAGCGCCGGAAGCAACCGGGTTGAAGAAGCCAACGCGCTCAACGAAACGGCCGTCACGGGCGTTACGGCTGTTGGTCACGGTCAGGTGATAGAAAGGGCGCTTCTTGGAGCCGCCACGGGCAAGACGGATGGTTACCATGTGAACATCGTTCCTATAGTCGGTGCTGCAAATCTGAATGCCCAAATGGGCACAGGGTGCCCAAAAGGCCGCATATTCTCGGGGAATACACGGACATTTGCAAATGCCTTTTTCGGCGCGGGGCTACCACACCGTTCAGATCTGCCGGTTAAGCCGCGAATTTCGCGACATCGTTCCCGCCGAAGCGGGATTTCGGGAGAGCTGCCTTATAGATAGAAGGCAACCTCCCAGAATCGAATTAGAGCTTCGGCATGCCGCCACCTGGCAGCATCCCGCCAAGGCCACGCATCATCTTGGCCATGCCGCCCTTGGCGGAGAATTTCTTCATCATCTTCTGCATCTGCTTGTGCTGCTTGATCAACCGACCGACGTCCTGCACCTGGGTGCCGGAGCCGAGGGCGATGCGGCGCTTGCGCGAACCGCTGATGATTTCCGGGTCGCGACGCTCGGCAGGGGTCATGGAGTCGATGATCGCTTCCATCTGCTTGAACTGCTTCTCAGCCGCACCCTGGGCATTGCCCATTTGCGACAGGTTGACCCCACCGATGCTCGGCAGCTTGTCCATCAGGCCGCCCAGGCCGCCCATGTTCTTCATCTGCTGCAGTTGGTCGCGGAAGTCTTCGAGGTCGAAGCCCTTGCCCTTCTTGAGCTTCTTGGCGAGCTTGTCGGCCTTGGCCTTGTCGATGTTCTGCTCGGCCTGTTCGATCAGGCTGAGCACGTCACCCATGCCCAGGATGCGCGAGGCGATACGGTCAGGGTGGAAGGGCTCGAGCGCTTCGGTCTTCTCGCCCATACCGATGAACTTGATCGGCTTGCCGGTGATCGCGCGAACCGACAGGGCTGCCCCCCCACGAGCGTCACCGTCGACCTTGGTCAGCACCACACCGGTCAGCGGCAAGGCATCGCCGAAAGCCTTGGCGGTGTTGGCGGCGTCCTGGCCAGTCATGGCGTCGACCACGAACAACGTCTCGACCGGCTTGACCGCGGCGTGCAGTGCCTTGATCTCGTCCATCATGTCGGCGTCGATGTGCAGACGACCGGCAGTGTCGACGATGACCACATCGATGTACTTGAGCTTGGCTTCGCGGATCGCCGCCTCGGCAATGGCCACAGGCTTCTGGCTGATGTCCGACGGGAAGAAGGTCACGCCGATGTCATTGGCCAGGGTTTCGAGCTGTTTGATCGCTGCCGGACGATAGACGTCGGCAGAGACCACCATCACGCTCTTTTTCTTGCGTTCTTTAAGGAAGCGCGCCAGCTTGCCGGCAGTGGTGGTCTTACCCGCACCTTGCAGACCGGCCATGAGCACCACGGCTGGTGGTGCGGCATTGAGCGCCAGGTCTTCGTTGGCCGCGCCCATCAGGCCTTCGAGTTCAGCCTGGACGATCTTCACGAACGCCTGGCCCGGGGTCAGGCTGCGCGACACTTCGGTGCCGACCGCGCGCTCTTTGACGCTGTTGACGAAATCCTTGACCACCGGCAGGGCGACGTCGGCCTCGAGCAGGGCCATGCGCACTTCGCGCAGCGTGTCCTTGATGTTGTCTTCGGTCAGCTTGGCCTTGCCGGTGACATGGCGCAGCGTCTGTGACAGGCGGTCGGTCAGGTTTTCGAACATGGTGATCCTTTCAGGCCCTAATGAAGCCGAGGTTTTTCAGGCGCCCAGGTGAATATGCACACGCGCTGGGCACAGCAAGGCGGCGATTATAGCGAAGAGCGAGGGCGGCGCACACCTGGGTGCTGACCACTGGGGTCCAGGTGACTTGTTCGCGGGCGAACCCGCGCCTACAAGGCCAGCGCCGGCCCTGTGGAATCTTGCAGATGGGGTAGGCCCTACCGTCTCCAGTCTTCCTAGAGCGGCGGGATCTATGCCAAACTCCGTCCCTTTAGGGCTTGCCTACCAGGACTTATGCTCTCTTCCCCCAGCCTCATCCCCAACCTGCTCGCCGCCGGCCTCTACATCGCCGCCGCTCTCTACCAAGGCAGTCGCCTGGCCCAGGGCAGCCGCGCCGACAAACGGCTGCTCGGTCTGCTCGGTGCCCTTGCGGTCATTGCCCAGGGTAGCGCCCTGTTCTTCCAGCTGATCACCCCGCTGGGCCTTAGCCTCGACTTCTTCAGCGCCGCCAGTCTGATCGCCGTCGCGGTGATCGCGCTGACCTTGCTGGCCTGCCTGCGCATCCCGGTCGAAAACCTGCTGATGCTGCTGTTCCCGCTCGGCGCGGTGACCGCCCTGCTGGCCCAGTTCGCCCCGCCTGGCACCGTACCGCTGGTCAATGAGGAGCCTGGGATCCTGGCGCATATCCTGCTTTCGATCCTGGCCTATGGCTTGTTCACCATCGCCGTGTTCCAGGCCCTGCTGCTGCTGTTGCAGGACTACCAGCTCAAGCACAAGCATCCTTCTGGGCTGATCCGTAACTTCCCGCCCCTGCAAACCATGGAAAGCCTGCTGTTCGGCTTCCTCTGGGCCGGTTGGGGTCTGCTGTCGCTGTCGCTGGTGTCCGGCTGGCTGTTCCTGGACAACCTGTTCGCCCAGCATCTGGTGCACAAGACGCTGCTATCCTGTGTGGCCTGGGTGGTGTTCGGCCTGCTGCTGTGGGGACGCACCCGCCTGGGCTGGCGCGGCCACAAGGCGATTCGCTGGACCCTCGCCGGTTTCTGCCTGCTGATGCTGGCCTATTTCGGCAGCAAGCTGGTACGTGAATTCATCCTGCATATCTGACGACCGCCCATGGACACCCTGCCGTACGCTCCGCTATTCGGCACTCTGGCACTGGCGCTGCTCTGGTCGGCGCTATTCACCGCCGTCGACGCGGCCCGCCAGCAATTGAACGGCCATCAGCGCCCTGCTGACAGCGCCGAGCCCGCAGTGCCCGCCCAAGCCGTGGTGCTCTGCGCAAGCCTGGGCAAGCTGCTGGTGCTGGGCCTGGCCTGCCTGATCGGCCAACGCTACAACGGCGAACACGGCTTCTGGCTGGCGGGCCTGGCCGCCAGCGGCGCCCTGTTGGTCTTGGCCGAGTACCTGCCAAGGCGCGCCGCCCGACGCAACCCGCACGCCTTCCTCAACCTCGGCACCCTGCTCAGATGGCCTCTGCTCGCATTGCAACCCTTGGCCTGCGTGCTCGACGGCTGCGCCAAGTTGATCCTTCGCCCATTGCGCGCGCAACCCGCCGCCGTGGCATTGCACCCACAGGAGCACGACGATTTCGACGAACCAGAGCCCTACGAAGCACCACGCCAAGGGCTGCTCGAAGGGCTGCAATCCCTAGACAAGATCACCGTCAACGACATCCTGGTGCCCCGCAACGAGGTGGACGGGATCAACCTGGACGACTCGCTCGAGCAGATCGCTGAACAACTGATCGTCAGCCGCCATACCCGCCTGCCGGTCTACCACAGTGATATCAACCAGGTCGAAGCCATCCTCAATACCAAGCTGATCAGCCATCTGCTGCCCCATGGCGAGCTGACCCTCCAGGCGCTGCGCGCGGCCTGCTACGAACCCTACTTCGTTCCCGAGAGCACTCCGCTGCAACGGCAGTTGCTGAACTTCCACAAGCAGCAGAGACGCTTGGGCGTGGTGGTGGACGAGTACGGAGAGGTCCAAGGCATCGTCACCTTGGAGGACATCCTCGAGGAGATCGTCGGCGAGTTCGAGGATGAGCACTCGCTGGAAAACGCGCACGTCCACCCCCTGGCCGACGGCCGCTACGTGATCGAAGGCACCGCCTCGCTGCGCGAAATAAACCGCAGCCTGGGGTGGCACCTGCCCTGCGACGGCGGCCCGAAGACCCTCAACGGGCTGGTCACCGAAGCGCTGGAAAGCATTCCGGAAAGCGCTGTATGCCTGAAGATTGGCCGCTATCGCCTGGAAATCCTCGAAACAGAGGACAATTGCGCCAGCAAGGTACTGGTGTGGACCGTGACCCGATAGCTATACTCCGGTCACGCTTACCCAGCCCTGCCGTCCCGCCTGCTACCCGCTTCCGGCACCACACGGCCGGTGCGCTCCACTGACACGCCCCGCGGTCCTGCTTCGACACCCAGAACAGCCCGCTCCCGTCCCTACCCTTGGGCTATCGTCGGTCGAGCGACTCACACTTTGACGCTCCGGCGCCCGCACGCCCATGCCTGCCTGGCAGGGAGCGACCCGCCCATAGGGAGCAATGACTGTCAGGGACCTAAAACATGACTATCAGCAGTACCTGCGCCGACACCTCGGCAGCCCCCGTCAATTCCCCCGCCCGTGTGGCCACCGCCAGCTTCATCGGCACCGCCATCGAGTTCTACGACTTCTACGTCTATGCCACTGCCGCCGCGCTGGTGATCGGCCCGGTGTTCTTCCCGTCGGGTTCCGGCACCGCGCAGATGCTCGCGGCCTTTCTGACCTTCGGTATCGCCTTCCTCGCCCGCCCGCTGGGTTCGGCACTTTTCGGCCACTTCGGCGACCGTATCGGCCGCAAATCCACCTTGGTCGCCTCGTTGCTGCTGATGGGCGTTTCGACCACCCTGATCGGGGTTCTTCCGGGTTATGACAGCATCGGCGTCTGGGCGCCGATCATCCTTTGCCTGCTGCGCTTTGGCCAAGGCCTGGGCCTGGGCGGCGAATGGGGCGGGGCGGCACTGTTGGCCACCGAAAACGCCCCTGAAGGCAAGCGTGCCTGGTTCGGCATGTTCCCGCAGCTTGGCCCCTCCATCGGTTTTCTGGCGGCCAATGGGCTGTTCCTGACCCTGGCGCTGGTGCTCAGCGACGAGCAATTCCGTGACTGGGGCTGGCGCATTCCGTTCCTGCTCAGCGCCGCGCTGGTGATCGTCGGCCTGTACGTGCGCCTGAAGCTCGAGGAGAGCCCGGTATTCGCCAAAGCCGTGGCACGCCACGAGCGGGTGAAGCTGCCGGTGGTCGATCTGTTCGCCAAGTACTGGCTGCCCACCTTGCTGGGCGCGGCGGCGATGGTGGTGTGCTACGCGCTGTTCTACATCTCCACGGTGTTCTCCCTGAGCTATGGGGTCTCGACACTGGGCTACAGTCGCGAGAGCTTCCTGGGCATGCTGTGCTTTGCCGTGGTGTTCATGGCCTTGGCCACGCCGCTGTCGGCCTGGCTGAGCGATCGCTATGGACGCAGGCCGGTGCTGATCGTCGGCGGCCTGCTGGCGGTTGCATCGGGATTCACCATGGAGCCGCTGCTGACCTCAGGCTCGACCACCGGCGTTGCGCTGTTTTTGGCCATCGAGCTGTTCCTGATGGGCGTGACCTTCGCACCGATGGGGGCATTGCTGCCTGAGCTGTTCCCGACCCACGTGCGCTACACCGGCGCCTCGGCAGCCTACAACCTCGGCGGCATCGTCGGCGCCTCGGCGGCACCGTTCTTTGCCCAGCAGTTGGTGAGCATGGGGGGATTGAGCTGGGTGGGCGGCTATGTGTCGGTAGCCGCAGTGATCAGCCTGATCGCCGTCTTGTGCCTGAAAGAGACACGCAATACAGAGCTGTAAGTGCGGAGCGGCAAGCTTCAAGCGGCAAGAAAAAGCCAAAGCCTGCGCGGATTTGCTTTTTCTTGCAGCTTGAGGCTTGAGGCTTGTGGCTTAAAATTCGACCGTGACCGCCTGGGCAGCCCGGGTCGCTTTGGCCCGAGCCGCTTCGATCGACTCGTCCCGCGCCAGGCATACGCCCATGCGACGTTGGCCATTGATTTCCGGCTTGCCGAACAGGCGGATGGCGGTATCGGGCTCGCTCAGGGCCGCACCCAGGTTGGCGAAGGTGGTCTGCTGTGACCGGCCTTCAGGCAAGATTACCGCCGAAGCCGACGGACCGAACTGACGCACCACCGGGATCGGCAGGCCCAGAATCGCGCGAGCATGCAAGGCGAATTGCGAGAGGTCCTGAGAAATCAGGGTCACCAGCCCGGTATCGTGGGGGCGCGGAGAGACTTCGCTGAACCACACCTGATCGCCCTTGACGAACAGTTCCACGCCGAACAAACCACGACCGCCCAAGGCGTCGGTGACCGCCTGGGCCACACGCTGGGACTCGGCCAAGGCCTTCGGGCTCATGGCCTGTGGCTGCCAGGATTCCTGATAGTCGCCCTTCTCCTGACGGTGACCGACCGGTGCGAGGAAGGTGGTGCCGCCTACATGACGCACAGTCAACAGGGTGATTTCGTATTCGAAATCGATGAAACCTTCGATGATCACCCGGCCTTTGCCGGCGCGGCCGCCTTCCTGGGCATAGTCCCAGGCCTTCTGCAGGTCGGCATCGCTGCGCAGCAGGCTTTGCCCCTTGCCCGAGGAACTCATCACCGGCTTGACCACGCAGGGGTAGCCCAGGTCAGCGACGGCCTTGGCGTAGTCTTCGAAGGTATCGGCGAAATGGTACGGCGAGGTCGGCAGGTCCAGCTCTTCGGCGGCCAGCCGACGGATGCCCTCACGGTTCATGGTCAGCTGGGTGGCGCGGGCGGTGGGGACGACATTGAAGCCTTCGTTCTCCAGCTCGACCAGGGTCGCGGTGGCGATGGCTTCGATCTCTGGGACGATGTAGTGCGGCTTTTCAGCTTCGATCACCGCACGCAGGGCAACGCCATCGAGCATGTTGATGACGTGGCTGCGGTGCGCCACCTGCATGGCGGGGGCATTGGCGTAGCGGTCCACGGCGATGACTTCGACACCCAGACGCTGCAGCTCGATCACCACTTCCTTGCCCAGCTCGCCACAGCCACACAGCAGTACACGGGTCGCGGTGGGCGACAATGGGGTTCCGATACGGGTCATTTCAGGTCCTCGAAGGCGTCCGGGGCCGCGCCGGGTTGGCTGCCGCCCGCTGAAAAAGGACCGATATTCTACACCCGCCGAGGCATTCCGGGGCCGCTGCGCAACCCCGATCACATCACCCTGCGACGACCTCGCGTCGGGCGCGCCAGGTCATGGCCAGCCACACGGCAGTGACGCCGGCAAACTTGGACGCCAGAGCCGTACCGATCACTGCCGGGGTCAGGGCGCCGATCATGCCGAAGAAGATGAAGGTGTCCACCGGAATGCTCAGAGCCGAGCTGAGCCATAGACGGTCACGCAACGGCCGACGGGTGATGCTGAACACCAGCCAATCGATCAGCTCGGAGACGAAGAACGCGGTGGCACTGGCCAGGGCAATGGCAGGCTCCGAAGTGACATAGGACAGCACCAACGCCGCCAGCATGGCCAACAATGCGCCATGACCATAGCGGGTCTGCACCATGTCGCGCAGGATGAACACCAGCCCACCCCAGGCGGACCAGATCACATCCAGGTGCGGGGCACTGGAAAAGGCGTAGTTGATCAGCACTACGCTACTGATATAGGCAATGAGATAGAACATGGGATCACACGTTGGGCAAGCGGCACAGAATACTTGATTTTCGAGTCAACTACAGCCTCGACCCGATGACCAAGCCTGACGCCACCGCCCGCTCGTGGCACAGCACCAGCACCTGACGGCGCTCGTCGTTGCTCATGCGCGACCAGCGGGTGATCTCGCTCACCGTGCGCTGGCAGCCGACGCAGATGTCCTGCTCGTCCAGCGCACAGACATTGACGCACGGCGAGGCGACCGGGCGTTCGGCGTTCTGCATGTCAGTCATCCTGGGGGGCCAGCTCGCGCGCGTAGCGCTCGGCATTATGGACATAATGTGTGGCGCTGGCTTCGAGCATGCGCTTCTGCGCCTCGGTCAACTCGCGCACCACCTTGCCTGGCGAACCCATGACCAGCGAGCCGTCCGGAATTTCCTTACCCTCAGGAATCAGTGCGTTGGCGCCGATGATGCAATGCTTGCCGATGCGCGCGCCGTTGAGAATCACGGCATTGATACCGATCAGGCTGTGATCGCCCACCGTGCAGCCGTGGAGCATCGCGTTATGGCCGACGGTCACGCCCTTGCCGAGGGTCAGCGGCGAGCCCATGTCGGTGTGCATCACCGTGCCATCCTGGACGTTGCTGCCTTCGCCGATGTCGATCAGTTCGTTGTCGCCGCGCAGCACCGCGCCGAACCAGACACTGGCCCCGGCCTGCAGGCGCACCTTGCCGATCAAGGTGGCATTGGGGGCGGCCCAACTGGTGGGATGGGTCTCGACCCGCAGGTCGCCCAGGCGGTATTTCATGTCTTGCTCCTCACGGTTGAAGGCAGATGGCGGGTTGGGCCCCGCTCAGATCTGGGTATAGCGCTCAGGGGGCTGGTGCAGGCTGATGCCAGCGTCGAACAGCACATTGACCAGTTCGACGATCATGATCGCCGACAACCCCCAGATCTTGTACTCGCCGTAGCGGTAGGCCGGCACGTACCAACTGCGCCCTTGGTAGTCGATACGGTGGGTATGGTCGCGCGGGTCCTGGCGGAAAAACGCCAGCGGAACCGTGAACACGGCGGCAATCTCCGCGTCGTTGGCCCGGTATTCGACGTAATCGGGGATGATCCCGACGAATGGCGTCACTTTAAGGCCATGCAGTGAGATCACCGGGCTCAGCGGGCCGATGACTTCCACCAGTCCCGGCGGCAGACCGATTTCCTCCTCGGCCTCGCGCAGGGCGGTGAACACCAGGTCCGGATCCTCCGGGTCGCGTCTACCACCGGGGAAGGCCACCTCGCCTCCATGGGTGGAAAGCCCTTTGGCCCGCAGGGTCAGCACCAGCTCGGGCTCTTCGCTACGCGTGATGGGCAAGAGCACCGCCGCCTCGGGGAAACGCCGGTCGGTTTCCAGTGACGTGGGGGTGTGATTGCTCATTCGGCGAAGAAGCTCGTCCAGCATTGCACTCTCTCGATTCCAAGGCCTGCCCTGCATGATGCACCAAAGCCGTGAAGCACCCAAGCCCCGCCAGCAGGCCGCTTGCGCAGCGCAGGCCCGGCACGCCAAGATAGCTGCAGATAAAGGGAAGAACAGCATGAAATTCTGCAGCGTGTGCGGCCAGGCGGTCATTCAGCGGATCCCCGAGGGCGACAGCCGCCTGCGGTATGTCTGCGATCATTGCCATACCATCCATTACCAGAACCCCAACATCGTCGCCGGCGTGCTTCCCACCTGGGGCAGCCAAGTGCTTCTTTGTCGACGGGCGATCGAGCCGCGCCGGGGGTTCTGGACGCTGCCCGCCGGGTTCATGGAGAACGGTGAAACCCTCGATGCGGCCGCCCGACGTGAAACCGTCGAGGAGGCCTGCGCCCGGGTCGGGCAGATGAGCCTGTACCAGTTGTTCGACCTGCCTCACATCGACCAGGTACATGTATTCTTCCGCGCCGAGCTGGCTGACCTGGATTTTGCCGTTGGCGTCGAGAGCCTGGAGGTGCGCTTGTTCGAGGAACATGAAATTCCCTGGAACGAGTTGGCTTTCCGCACCGTCGTACGGACACTAGAATGCTATTATCGCGACCGCATCGGGCAGCACTACCCCGTAGGCCATGAGTACCTGCCGCCGATGAACGTCTCGTCGTCCACCATTTAGCTCTCAGGGATACGGTTTCATGCGTTGGTTGCTTGCCCTTTTCTGCCTTTCCGTTGCATCGGTGTCCCAGGCCGCCTTCACCGAGACCATCATTCGCAAGCCTGTCGAACCGTCTGCGGTCGCCAACCAACCACTGATCGACAAGGTCCTGGTGATCAAGTCCGAGCGCCGCCTGCAACTGATCAGCCGCGGCGAGCCACTCAAGACCTACCGCATCTCCCTGGGCAAGCAACCCAAAGGCACCAAAGAGCGCGAAGGCGACAGCAAGACGCCCGAAGGCCTGTACTGGCTTGACTGGCGCAAGGTCAGTGACCGCTTCAACCTGGCCATGCACATTTCCTACCCGAACATCAGCGATGCCGCCCGCGCCCGCCGCGAGGGCGTGAGCCCAGGCGGCATGATCATGATCCATGGCACGCCGATCAACGAGGACTACCCGGAGTGGTACTTCCATACCCTGGACTGGACCGAAGGCTGCATCGCCATGCGCAACAATGACATGCGCGAGGTCTGGGACATGGTCAAGGACGGGACCTTGATCGAGATCCGTCCCTGATTCCTACAATTCGATTAACTTTGTAGGAAATTACACACATTAAACCCACCCCCACCTGACGCCCAGATGGGTACGGGACCGCATCCAAACGGTAAGTCGGATTCTTAGAATCCCCGCAAAAAAGCACATACGTGCAGCCATTGCGGGGCTTCTCCATGTCGACTTCCTTGCGTCGCTTCGCCAGGCCAATACTGGCCAGCCTGGCCCTTGCCTTGATGGTCCACCCAACTGCGTGGGCCAACGATCCCGCCACCTCGCAACTACGCGAGCAACAACGCACCCTGCAGCTTCAAGAACGCCGGCAGCGCCTCGAGCGATGGCAACGCCGTCGTCAGCCAGGCCCGGTACGGGTCGACCCTGCCCCACCTACTCGCGCAGATTCACACTGCTGGCCCACCGCCGGGTTACGCCTGAGCGGGAACCGAGTGCTATCGAACCAGCAGCTGGAAGCGGTCCTGCGTCCCCTGTGGCGCCCTTGCCTGAGCGTCGACGACATCAACACGCTGCTCAGGGCCATCACCGACAGCTACGTCCAGGCAGGTTATCCGGCCAGCCGCCCTTACCTGGCGCATCGGCCCCAGGCCGGCAAGCCACTGGCTATCGTCATCGTCGAAGGCTTCGTCGAATCCATCGAACTGGCCGGTGCCGACCTGCCGCTTTCCTTGCGAGGCGCCTTTCCCGACCTGCTCGGTCACCCCTTGTACCTGCCCGCACTCGAGCAAGGCCTGGACCAGCTCAACCGCCTGCGGGCCTATGACCTGAACGCCGACCTGCTACCGGGTGAGATCCAAAGTGGTACACGCGTGGTCATCCAGCCGCGCCGCACCGGTTCGCGCTGGCACCTGGACAGCCGCTTGGACAACCGTGGCAGCGACCTGACCGGTCGTCATCGCCTCAACCTTGGGTTAGGACTGGACAGCCCACTGGGCTTGAACGACGACCTGCGCCTGGGCGTGGCCTCGACCGTGTTCGACGCCCCCGGCCGAAGCCAAGGTGTGAACCTCTATTACAGCGTGCCCTACGGCCCGTGGAGCCTGGCCGTGAACGCCAGCTGGATGCGTTATCGCACTCCCCTGCCACAACGGCGTCAGGTCAGCACCGGCGAAAGCCATCTCCAGGGCCTGAGCGTGGAACGCCTGCTTTGGCGCAACAGCCAAGGGATGTTGAGTGCGCTCGCCCGACTGGACCGCAAGCAACTGGTCAACCGCATTCAACACACGGCGATCGCGCAGCAAAGCCCGACGCTGACCACCTTCGAGGCCGGCCTCAACCTGCTGTGGCTCGAAGGGGGGCTGTGGAACGCCTATGTGGGCGTGTCACAGAACCTGGACTGGTTTGGCGCCGAGCATTCACTGCTGCCCTCGAAAAGGGCTGCGCAAACGCATTGGCGCAAGTACCGGGCCAGCTTCGTGCATTTGCGCCAGGGGCCTGCGCAATGGCCCTGGCGTTGGCAGAGCGAGTTGAACCTTCAGTACAGCGAGCAACCGCTTCCGGCGATCGAGCAATTGCTGCTTAGCGACGACGCCGCCGTTCGCGGCTGGCGTCAGGACACGGTCGCCGGTGCCAGCGGCGCGGTCTGGCGCAACACCTTCAGCCAGCCCCTGCCCTTCTTCCGGGCATTGGAGATACGCCCTCACCTGGGCCTGGACCTGGGCTGGACCCGCTTCACCCCCGCCAGCGCTCCCCAACGGATCGCAGGGGGCGCTCTGGGTGTAGTGCTAGGGCCTCCCGCCAATCACCTGCGCCTGGACTACCAACGAGCCCTGTACGCCAGCGAACGCAACCGCCGCTCGCTGGAACCTGGCCTCTGGGTCCTGGAGTGGACCCTGAGTCTCTGATCACACAACAAAAGAGAAAAACAGTGACCCTTACTACCCACCCCCACTCAGTGAGCCCGGATGTCTTGCGCTGGGCCATTTTCATTGCCCTGGTGACATGCTCCTGCGCCGTGGCCGCAGATGGCTTGCAACCAACCTCCGGGCCCGGCGGTACGCCGGTCGTCAACAATAACCACGGTGTACCGGTGATCGACATCGTCGCCCCCAATGCCCGCGGCCTGTCCCACAACCAGTTCCTCGACTACAACGTCGCCAAGCCCGGCGTGGTGCTCAACAACGCCTTGCAGCCTGGCCAATCACAACTGGTCGGTGCCCTGAACGCCAATCCACAATTCCAGGGCCAGGCAGCGTCGACCATCCTCAACGAAGTCGTCAGCCGCAACGCTTCGCTGATTGAGGGGCCGCAGGAGATTTTCGGTCGCGCCGCCGACTACATCCTGGCCAACCCCAACGGCATCACCCTCAATGGCGGCAGCTTCATCAACACCACACGTGCCGGACTGCTGGTCGGCACGCCGGACATACAGGATCAACAGATCCGCTTTCTCGATACCCTGCACGCCAGCGGTACCCTGCAGGTGCTCGAAGGCGGACAATCCAACCGCGAGACGGCATTGGAGCTGATCGCCCCACGCATCGATCAGCAGGGGGCGCTCGAAGCCCGCACAGATCTGAACCTGACTGTCGGGCGAAATCGCATCGATGCCCAGGACGGACAAATCATTCAGCACCTGCCCAGCGCCCCGGCCAGCATCGATGCCAGCCTGTTCGGCGCCATGCGTGCCGGGCGCATCCGGGTGGTAAGCACTGCCGAAGGTGCAGGTGTACGCGTGGGCCCTTCCCCATTGAGCGCGGACGATGGCATCAGCGTTCGTTCTTCAGGCACCCTGCACGTCAGCGGCACGGCCGATGAACGTGCGCGTCTGCGCACCGAGCGGGGTGAACTGGCGTTGACCGCAGCTGGCGACCTGACGCTCGACGCCGTCGAGGCCAAAGCCGGGCGTATCGAATTCGCCGCCGGCAACAAATTGACCCTGGACGCCAAGACTCGGGAAAGCCTCCAGCGCGATCACGAACAATGGAACAACAAGTTCCTCTTCGTCACCACCGAGACCTACAACCGCGAGCGCACCACCACCGACCGTCAGCAACAAGGGACACTGCTGCACGCCGACGAAGGGATCGCACTGCAATCAGGCGATGACATGCGCCTGGTGGCAGCGAACCTTCGAACCCGAGGCGAGCTGAGGCTCGAAAGCGCGGCCAAGCTCGATGTCGAAGCCGGCATCGACAGTCAACGGATCGAAGAACAGGTGCGCCACCGCAAGCACCTGTGGCGCGGCGACAGCGATACCGACCGCTACAAGGAAACCGCCAACGCCAGCCAGCTGGAAGGCGGACGCATCGTGATGACCGCCGGCGATACGCTCAACGTGCAGGGCAGCCGCCTGCAAAGCCAGGGCGACACCCTGTTCAAGGCCGGCCAGGTGAGCGTGACCACGACCACCCTGCAGGACACAGGCACACAACGCGACTATCGGGGCGATCTGGTCTCCGGCGCATTCTTCGGTTCACGCGATGGCAACGAACGCAAGGGCCAGACGGTGGCCGGCAGCGAGCTCAAGGTAGGAGGCGATCTCGACATCATCGCCGATCAGGTCACGGTCAAGGGCAGTACCTTGAGCAGCCAGGGCGATTCGGTCCTGTTCAGCGAAAAGGGCCTGCTGGCCATCGAGGCCGATCGCAACCGCATCACCACGACCGAGCACGAGCGCGACAGCAAGCTGTTTGGCCTGTTCGGTAGCGACCAGACACGCACCACGCGCCAGGAGCAAGCAATCGTCAGCGACCTGAACGCCACCAGCGACCTGCGCCTGGCCAGTGCTGAAGAGATGCGCCTGATCGGCGCCAAGGCCACGGCAGGCAAAACGCTGCAGGTGCAGGCCAAGGGCGACCTGCTGATCGCCAGCGCGCAAGCCCAGACCCACAGCGAAACCCAGCAGGTACAGCGCGGGCTGAAAACCAGCGCCCGCCAGACCCAGGATGCCCAGGACGGTAAGGCGGATTCGCGCCAGTTCGAAGCGAGCCTGGGGTACCAGGTAACCAACACCCAACAGCAGGCCGATCAGACGATGCAGACACCCAGTGAACTTAAAGGGGCAACGGTAAGCCTCGACAGCGGCGCTCACCTACAGGTCAATGGCTCCAGGGTCCAGGCCACTGCCGGCATGCTCACCGTCCAGGGCGCGAAAATCTCCCTCGGCGCAACACACGATACCGTCCGATCGACCACCGAAAAGACCCGCAGCGAAGGAGGCCTCACAGTCTCGGGTGGCATCGACCGGCTGGGCAGCGCCACCACAGGCCAGCGTCGCCAGGACACCACCGTCGAAAACGACAGCACGGCCGTGCGCAGCGAACTGCTGGCCAAGGGCGATCTGACGCTCTCTACCGCAAACCTTGCCAGCGACGCCGCCCGGGTGGAGGCAGGCGGGACCTTGCAAGTCAACGCAGGGCAGATCGACAACCGGGCCGTTGAAGACCTCAAAGAGCGCAAGCAGGATGCCACCGGCTGGCGCGCCGGCCTTGGCGCCAGCCTGGAATACCGCGACCTGACCCGGCCCATCGAGCGCCTGGTCCAAGGCGAGGAGGCTGCGCGCTTCCAACAAGCCTCGGTCGAGGATGCCCTGGCCGCCCCCAGCATCGGCGGCGACCTGACTGTCGAGCACATCAAGCGCCTGGAAAACCAGCGACGAGGCTATGCACAGGTCAGCGAATTCACCGGTGCCTCGGTCCAGGTCAAGGCCGACCGGATCGAGGACCAAGGCACTCAATGGCGAGCCACTGCCGGCACGCTGAAGATCGACGCCGGGCGCCATCAACTGAAAGCGGCCAGCGATACCCAGTCCGACACCCTCCAGCGCCTGGATGTCGGGGGCGACCTACGCGTGGACACCAGTACCGGGCAGGACATCAATGGCCGCGGCGCAGGTAAGGGAGGCTCTGTGGATAAAACGCAAACCCAGCTCACCGCACGCCCTGGCGGGCTGTTCGGCCAACAAGGCGTCCAGATCCAGCTCGCAGGCCCGGGCCTGTATGAAGGCACGCGCGTCGATGCAGGCAACGGCGCCTTCAGCGCGCAGAGTACCGGCAGCTTGACCTTTGCCGCGGCCACCAACAGCACATCCGAGCAATCGCTCCAGCTCACCGGCAATGCCTGGCTCAAGGGCGGCAATCGCCCCGGCAGCACAGGCCTTGAGGGGCGTGGCTATCTTGACCGCGAGCGCGAGCAACGCCAATCGAGCACCGCCCACGTCGCGCAGATCGACGCCAAAGGCGACGTCGCCCTCAAAAGCGGCGGCGACCTGCTACTCGAAGGCACCCGTATCGGCAGCCGGGAAGCGCCTACAGGCGAGGTCCGCCTGGACAGTGACGGCCTGCTGCAGGTCAAGGCCGCCCGCAATACCCAAACGGCCAGTGGCGGCAAGATCGGTGGGGGCCTGGAACTGGCCGCCAAGACGGGTAACAGCAAGGGGGGCGCCCTGGGCGGCCACTTCACCCATGCAAAACTGGACGAAGATGCCAACCAAGCGGTCGACGCGCGCATCGACACTCGCGCAGAAGTGCATATGAGCAGCCGCGCCCGCGAGGACGTCGCCCTGCACGCGCAAGGTCTGCAAGTCTCGGCCACGCTGCTCGATCTGCAGACGCCCAATGGCGGCCTGCTGCTAGAGGCTTCAGGCAACCAGGACAAGCGCAGTAACCTGGACATCACCGGTGGCGCCGGCTTGACCCTCAGCCGAGGCGAACTCGACAGCCGCGGCCTGTATGGCCGGATCAAGCTCGACCTCGATAAACGCGACAACCAGATCTGGAATGCCAACACCCTACGCGCAGACCACATCAATCTGTACACCCAGGGCGATGCCCGCTTCGAAGGTATCAGCCTGGGAGCCAGACGTATCCAGGGTTCGGTTGGCGGCGACCTGTTGCTGGCCAGTCGCAAGGACCGCATCGATACCCTCACCGTCGGGGTAGATGCGCGCTTGAGCCAAGAGAAGAACCCACAAAGCTATACCAACGCGGCCAAAGCCCTGGCGGGCCCGGCAGCAGGCAAAGTCGGCAATAAGACCAGCTCCGCCCTGAGCCAGGCCGAGCCCGGCTTCTCCCCTACCTTCAAGCTGGACCTGTCCCATCAACAGCGCGACACCGTGGCCCATCAAGCCACCTTCAGGGGCACCGACGGCATCGCCCTCAAGGTCGGTGGCGATGCGAAGCTGGTGGGCGCGCGCTTGCTGTCGGCGAATGGCCCTGTCGGGCTGGATGCAGCCTCGGTCACCCGCCAAACCCTCTCGGGCACCGACTACCGTCGAGATGTCTCGATCGACGCGTCCAACTCGCCGGTCGACCTGGGGGCGGCCATCGCCGAGCTGGCCAAGGACAAAGGCGCGGCCGAGGGCGACAACCCACTGGATCTGGGGCTGGTACGCACCAGTGGACACAACCGCACGGAGCAATGGGCCTCGCACATCGAGCAGAAGCGCCGCTAGGCCAACCGTGGCACGAGCAGGCATGCCTGCTCGTGTTCGAGGGCAAGGCCATCCATCACACATCCTGAAAACCAATCTTGACCGTGACGAACGGGTTTCGGCGGCCCTTTCATGGTTTTGCCAAAAAATCGTCATACTTTGCGTTCAAAGTCGCGGTCTTCCTTCCACTCAGCAATGCAAGGACACCCTGATGAGTCGAGAAAGCGGCGATAACCTTGATCGCAACTCCAGCGGCAATCTGCCAATGGCCAGTGTCATGGATGCCTACCTGAGCCGACGCAGTGTCATGCGCGGCAGCTTGGGGGCGGCCATCGCGCTGATCGCAGGGGCAGGCCTGACCGGCTGCCTGGGCAGTGGCACCAACCAAGGCACGCCCGCTCCGGCTCGTCCCGCCACTCCCAGGCCCAGACTGGGGTTCCAGTCGATCCCCGGCTCGCGTACCGATGGCTGCGCCGTGGCCGCCGGCTACAGCGCCTATGTACTGGCGCCCTGGGGCACACCGTTGAACAGTAAGGCCAGCCCCTGGAAAGCCGACGGCAGTAACACATCCACAGATCAGGCCAACGCCATGGGCATGCACCATGACGGCATGCACTTCTTCCCCATCGGTGGCAGTTCCGACGATGGCCTGCTGGCAATCAACTTCGAATACATCGACCCTGCCGCGCTGCACCCGCACGGCCCGACCACCTCTGCCAATGGCAAGCGCCCGGCCGAAGAAGTGCGCAAGGAAATCAACGCCCACGGCGCCGGCGTGGTTCGCCTGCGCAAACTCAACGGGCGCTGGCAGGTGGTCGACAACGACCCGCTCAACCGACGCTTCACCACCGCCTCGCTGATGGAGATCGCCGGCCCTCTGCGCGGCAGCGAGCACGTCAAGACCCGGTTCTCGCCCGCCGGCACCCAGTGCCGTGGCACCAACAACAACTGCGGTAACGGCTATACACCCTGGGGCACTTACCTCACGTGCGAGGAGAACTGGCCCGGCATCTTCGTCAACAAGGGCGCCCGCCCTGCCGACCAAGTGCGCATCGGCGTGGCCACCTCGAGCGGCCAGTACGGCTGGGAGAGCGCCGCAGGTGACCGCAGCGAAGCCAACGATGAGTTCGCCCGCTTCGACATCACCCCTCGCGGCGCCAGCGCCACCGAGGACTACCGCAACGAAGCCAGCACTTACGGCTACATCGTCGAGATCGACCCGTACGACGCCCGCACGCGCGCCGTCAAACGCACCGCGTTGGGCCGGTTCCGCCATGAGGGCTGCTGTCCTGGCCTGGCGGTAGCCGGCAAGCCGCTGGTCTGGTACATGGGCGACGACTCCAACAATGAATACCTGTACAAGTTCGTCTCTGACGCTGTCTGGGACCCTGCCGACGCCAACCCGAGCGATCGACTGGCCACCGGCGCCAAGTACCTGGACCAAGGCAAGCTCTACGTGGCGCGCTTCGATGCCGACGGCACCGGCCACTGGCTATTGCTCGCCCCCGGCACGGCCACCACGGGCGGCAGCACCTTGGGTGCGCTGTACGGCGACCTGGCCGGGATCATTCTCAATACCCGGGGTGCTGGCGATGCCGTGGGCGCAACGCCCATGGACCGCCCGGAGTGGACGGCGGTCAATCCCCTCAATGGTGACGCCTATGTCACCCTGACCAACAACAGCGAACGCACACCGGCCAAGGTCGATGCGGCCAACCCACGCGGCCCGAACCGCCACGGCCACATCATCCGCTGGCACGACAGCGACGATCAGCGCAGCTTCACCTGGGACATCTTCGTCTTTGGCGCCAATGCCGATGGCGGTGCCGACATCAATCGTTCGGGCCTGACCGAACTGAACCAGTTCGCCAGCCCCGATGGAATGAGTTTCGATAGCCGCGGTGTGCTGTGGTTCGAGACCGACAACAGCGAATCGAGCGTGACCCGCTATACCAACGACCAGTTGCTCGCGGTGATCCCCACCGATCTGGTGGACGCAAACGGCAGGCAAGTGCCGATCGATGCCCGCAACCAGGCAGACTTGCGCCGCTTCTTCGTAGGGCCGAACGGCTGCGAAGTGACTGGCATCACCTTCACTCCCGACAACAAGACGTTGTTCGTCAACATCCAGCATCCGGCCAACTGGCCCCGCAGTGACATCGCTACCGACGCCACCCCCACAGGCAGCCGCGTGCGGCCTCGGTCGTCAACCGTGGTGATTCAACGCAAGGATGGAGGAGAGATCGGCATCGGCTGATGCCTGTAGAAAGGGCCGCTACGCGTCCCATCGCAAGCATCGAGCGCGCTGCGATGGGCTGCATAGCGGCCCCTGGGATATCACACGAACGGGATCAGAACTCGGCGAGCCGCCAGACCTCATAGGCTGGCGTCTCGTACGGGTGGCTCGCCTTGAGCGCGGCGACGACTTGGGCGATCAACTCATCCGCCACCACCAGCTCGACCTTCCACTCCTCCACCTGCTCGACCTGACCGGTCTGCCCGAGGTACGGCTGGCTGCCGTCCAACGGGCGGAACTGGCCCAGGCCCTGCGTCTGCCAGGCACAGTGGTCATAGTCGCCGATGCGTCCGCCGCCTGCGGCGAACACAGCGGCCTTGACCACTTCCACATGGCTCGGTGGCACGAAGAAGGCGAGCTTGTACACGCTTAGTTCACCCAGACGCGCGCGTTGCGGAACATGCGCATCCAGGCGCCGTCTTCCTGCCACTCATCCGGACGCCAGGAGTTCTGCACGGCACGGAATACACGCTCAGGGTGCGGCATCATGATGGTCACGCGACCGTCGCGGCTGGTGAGGCCGGTGATACCACGCGGCGAGCCGTTCGGGTTGGCCGGGTAGGCCTCGGTGACCTTGCCGTGGTTGTCGACAAAGCGCAGGGCCACGCAACCGGACAGGTCCGCTTCCAACAGGGCTTCCTCGCTGGCGAACTCGGCATGGCCTTCACCGTGGGCGATGGCGATCGGCATGTGCGAACCGGCCATGCCCTGCAGGAAGATCGAGTTGGACTTCTGCACCTCGACCATCGCCACACGCGCCTCGAACTGCTCCGAACGGTTGCGCACGAAGTGCGGCCAGTACTCGGTGCCCGGGATGAGTTCGTGCAGGTTGGACATCATCTGGCAACCATTGCACACGCCCAGGGCGAAGCTGTCGTTACGCTCGAAGAACGCCTGGAAGGCTTCACGGGCACGGCTGTTGAACAGTGCCGACTTGGCCCAGCCTTCACCGGCGCCCAACACGTCACCGTAGGAGAAGCCACCGCAGGCCACCAGCCCCTTGAACTCGGCGAAGTCGACACGACCGGCGAGAATGTCGCTCATGTGCACATCGATGGCGGCAAAGCCTGCGCGGTCGAAGGCGGCAGCCATCTCGACCTGGCCGTTGACGCCCTGCTCGCGCAGGATGGCCACTTGCGGGCGCACGCCCTTCTTGATGTACGGCGCTGCGATGTCGTCGTTGACGTCGAAGCCCAGCTTGACCGACAGGCCTGGGTTTTCTTCTTCCAGCAGGACGTCGTATTCCTGGTCGGCGCAATCGGCGTTGTCACGCAGGCGCTGGATCTGGTAACTGGTCTCGGCCCACTGGCGCTGCAGCAGACGACGCTGGTCGTCGAACAGCACTTCGCCATTGAGGCTGATGGACACTTCGCCGTTGTTGACCGGCTTACCGATCACCGCGACGCAGTCGCCCAGGCCAGCGGCGCTGAACTGCGCCAGCACATCCGGGGTGGCGTCCTGGCGAACCTGGATGACCGCGCCCAGCTCTTCGTTGAAGAGAATGGCCGGTACGTCGCCTTTGCTGTCGGTCAGCGGATCGAGTTGCAGGTCCAGACCGCAGTGGCCGGCGAAGGCCATCTCCAGCACGGTGGTCAGCAGGCCACCGTCGGAACGGTCGTGGTAGGCCAGCAGGTGGCCGTCGGCGTTCAGGCCCTGAACCACTGCGAAGAAGGCCTTGAGATCCTCTGGGTCGTCGACGTCCGGTGCCTGGGCGCCGAGCTTGCCGAAGGTCTGGGCCAGGATCGAGGCGCCCATGCGGTTCTTGCCGCGGCCCAGGTCGATCAGGATCAGGTCGGTCTCGCCCTTGTCCATGCGCAGTTGCGGCGTCAGGGTGTCACGGATGTCGACCACCGGTGCGAATCCGCTGACGATCAGCGACATTGGTGCGGTGACGCTCTTCTCGACGCCGTCCTCGCTCCATTTGGTCTTCATCGACATGGAGTCCTTGCCGACCGGAATGGTCAGGCCCAGCTCAGGGCACAGCTCCATGCCGACCGCCTTGACGGTGTCGTACAGACGGGCGTCTTCACCTGGGTGGCCAGCCGCGGACATCCAGTTGGCCGACAGTTTGATGTCGGAGAGCTTCTCGATACGGGCACCGGCCAGGTTGGTCAGCACTTCGCCGATGGCCATACGGCCAGAGGCTGGGGCATCGAGCAGGGCCAGCGGGGTGCGCTCGCCCATGGCCATGGCTTCGCCGGTGTAGACGTCGAAGCTGGTGGCGGTGACGGCGCAGTCGGCTACCGGGACCTGCCACGGGCCGACCATCTGATCGCGGGCGACCAGGCCGGTGATGGTGCGGTCGCCGATGGTGATCAGGAAGCTCTTGCTGGCAACGGCCGGGTGGTGCAGGACGCGCTCGACGGCGTTGTCCAGGTCCAGCGTGCTCGGGTCGAAGTCATCGCCCAGCTCGGCTTCACGGGTGACCGAGCGGTGCATGCGCGGCGGCTTGCCGAGCAGCACATCCAGCGGCATGTCCACCGGGGTGTTGTCGAAATGGCTGTCGGTGACGGTGAGGTGTTTCTCCTCGGTGGCTTCGCCGACCACGGCGAACGGGCAGCGCTCGCGCTCGCAGATGGCCTTGAAGCGCTCGAAGTCCTCGGCGCTGACCGCCAGCACGTAACGCTCCTGGGACTCGTTGCTCCAGATCTCGTGCGGGGCCATGCCCGGCTCGTCGTTGGGCACGTTGCGCAGTTCGAAACGCCCACCGCGACCACCGTCGTTGACCAGTTCAGGGAAGGCGTTGGAAATACCACCGGCGCCGACGTCATGGATGAAGGCGATCGGGTTCTTGTCGCCCAGTTGCCAGCAGCGGTCGATGACCTCCTGGCAACGGCGTTCCATTTCCGGGTTTTCGCGCTGTACCGAGGCGAAGTCCAGGTCGGCGGAGCTGGCGCCGGTGGCAACCGACGAAGCCGCGCCGCCACCCAGGCCGATCAGCATGGCCGGGCCGCCGAGCACGATCAGCTTGGCGCCGACAGTGATTTCGCCCTTCTGCACGTGGTCTTCACGGATGTTGCCCATACCGCCGGCGAGCATGATCGGCTTGTGGTAGCCGCGCACTTCTTCACCGCGCGGGGTGTCGATGGCTTGCTCGAAGGTACGGAAGTAGCCGGTCAGGGCCGGACGGCCGAACTCGTTGTTGAATGCGGCGCCGCCCAGGGGGCCTTCGACCATGATGTCGAGAGCGTCGACGATACGGCCCGGCTTGCCATAGGCCTGCTCCCACGGCTGTTCGAAGCCAGGGATGCGCAGGTTGGAAACGGTGAAGCCGGTCAGGCCGGCCTTGGGCTTGGCCCCACGACCGGTGGCGCCTTCGTCGCGGATCTCGCCGCCGGAGCCGGTGGAGGCGCCGGAGAACGGGGCGATGGCGGTCGGGTGGTTGTGGGTCTCGACCTTCATCAGGATATGCACCGGCTCCTGGACCGCGCCGTACTGGCGGGTTTCAGGATTCGGGAAGAAGCGGCCCGCCACGTGGCCGACGATGACCGAGGCGTTGTCCTTGTAAGCGGACAGCACGCCTTCGCTGTGCATCTGGTAGGTGTTCTTGATCATGCCGAACAGGCTCTTTTCCTGAGCCTGGCCGTCGATGTCCCAACTGGCGTTGAAAATCTTGTGGCGGCAGTGTTCGGAGTTGGCCTGGGCGAACATCATCAGCTCGATGTCGTTCGGGTTGCGCTTGAGGCCCTGGAAGGCATTGACCAGGTAGTCGATCTCGTCTTCGGCCAGGGCCAGGCCCAAGTCGACGTTGGCCTGGGCCAGTGCGGCACGGCCACCGCCGAGAATGTCCACGGAGGTCATCGGCTTGGGCTGGGCGTGGCTGAACAGATCGGCGGCGTCTTCCAGGCGGGCCAGCACACGCTGGGTCATGCGGTCGTGCAGCTCGGCGGCGATCAGCGCGGCGTCGGCATCGGACAGCTCACCGGCGACGTAGTAGGCGATACCGCGCTCAAGGCGCTGGATGCTCTGCAGGCCGCAGTTATGGGCGATGTCACTGGCCTTGCTGGCCCAGGGCGAGATGGTGCCCAAGCGCGGGACCACCAGGAACAGGCGACCGGCCGGCTCCTGGACCGGAACGCTCGGACCGTACTTGAGCAGACGCCCCAGCACCTGCTGCTGGTCGGCGGTCAGCTCGCCATCGACATCGGCGAAGTGGGCGAATTCGGCATACAAACCAGTAACAGCGGGGACTTTCTGGCTCAGTTGCTCGAGTAACTTACCGTGGCGGAAGGCAGAAAGGGCAGGAGCGCCGCGCAGGATCAACATCGTCGGGACAGCCTCAGGAAGGGGTGTGCTTAGAGGCCGTGCATTCTAGCCTAATTCGCAGACTTTCGGCACCCGCTCTAAGCCAATGCTGCCGGGCGGCGGAACCGGACTTCGGGGTCAGAAATATCGCTTCAAGCGGCAAGCCTCAAGCGCAAAGAAAATGCAGGCCGCCATGGTCCGCTTTTCGCTTATCGCTTGCCGCCTGAATCAGCTAGCAGACCTGCCAACCATTGTCGAGATATGGCGGGACCGGTCCTTTGCGTATACTGCAACCTATGTTCGCCCTCACTGCTTTGCGCCAGCGCTGCGCCAGATGGCTCTTCGCAACCGGACTCTTCCTGCTGCTCGGTGCCTGTGTTGAAAAACCCAGCACCCTCGAGCGCGTCAAGGAGGACGGCGTGCTGCGCGTGATAACCCGCAACAGTCCCGCCACCTATTTCCAGGACCGCAACGGTGAAACCGGCTTCGAGTACGAACTGGTCAAGCGTTTTGCCGACGAACTGGGCGTGAAACTCGAGATCGAGACCGCCGACAGCCTCGATGAACTGTTCGACCAGCTGGGCAAGCCCTCCGGCCCGGTGCTGGCCGCCGCCGGACTGGTCAGCAGCGAAAAACGCACGGCCCAGGCGAGATTCTCCCACCCTTACCTTGAGGTGACCCCGCAGGTCATCTACCGCAACGGCCGCTCACGCCCCACCAACGTCAAGGGGCTCATCGGCAAGAAGATCATGGTGCTCAAGGGCAGCAGCCACGCCGATCAACTGGCCGAACTGAAAAAGCAGAATCCTGCCCTGGAATACGAAGAGTCCGACGCGGTCGAGGTCGTTGATCTGCTGCGTATGGTCGATGAAGGTCAGATCGACCTGACCTTGGTGGATTCCAACGAACTGGCCATGAACCAGGTCTACTTCCCCAACGTCCGAGTGGCCTTCGACTTGGGGGATTCCCGCGATCAACGCTGGGCGGTTGCCGCCGGCGAAGACAACAGCCTGCTCAACGAAGTCAACGAGTTTCTCGACAAGTCGCAGAAGAACGGCACCCTTCAGCGCCTGAAGGATCGCTACTACGGCCATGTCGACGTGCTCGGCTATGTCGGGGCCTACACCTTCGCTCAACACTTGCAGCAGCGCTTGCCCAAGTACGAGAAGCATTTTCGCGCCACCGCCAAGGCCGAGCAGGTGGACTGGCGCCTGCTGGCGGCGATCGGTTACCAGGAGTCGATGTGGCAGCCGGAGGTTACCTCCAAGACCGGCGTGCGCGGCTTGATGATGCTGACCCAACGCACCGCCCAGGCCATGGGCGTGTCCAATCGCCTGGACCCGAAACAGAGCATCCAGGGCGGCGCCAAATATTTCATGCTCGTCAAGGACCAGCTCGACGAGAGCATCAAGGAACCGGATCGCACCTGGTTCGCCCTGGCCGCCTACAACGTTGGCAGCGGCCACCTGGAAGACGCACGCATGCTAGCCAAGCGAGAAGGCCTGAATCCGAACAAATGGCTGGACGTGAAGAAAATGCTGCCGCGCCTGTCGCAGAAGCAGTGGTATCGCAAGACCCGCTACGGCTATGCCCGCGGCGGCGAGCCGGTGCACTTCGTGGCCAACATCCGCCGTTACTACGACATCCTTACCTGGGTGACCCAGCCGCAGCTCGAGGGGCAGGTCGCCGAAGGCAACCTGCACGTACCGGGGGTCAACAAGGACAAGCCGGCCGAACAGCCCTCGCCGATGTGACGCACAGGCGTTGCTAGCACTTAGCCCGCCGTGCCTTGAAGAAATCGCTCAGAATCTGCCCACACGCCTCGGCCAATACCCCTCCCTCGAACATCACCCGATGATTCAAAAAGCCCTGGGTGAAGAACTGCCCCTGGCTCTGCACGATCCCGGCCTTGGGCTCCAACGCGCCATAAACCACCCGCGCAATGCGCGAATGCACGATCAGCCCGGCGCACATGCTGCACGGCTCCAGCGTCACGTACAGGGTACTGCCGGGCAATCGGTAGTTGCTGGCGGCCTTCGCGGCAGCACGGATAGCCACCATCTCGGCGTGCGCACTGGGATCGCTGTCGGTGATAGGACGGTTGAAGCCCTGTCCGATGACCTGCCCATGCTGCACCAGCACCGCGCCAACCGGCACCTCGCCCATGGCCGCCCCCTGTGCGGCGAGTTCCAGGGCTAATTGCATGAATTCCTGATCGCGGCTGCGATCGATGATCTGCGGACGCATCAGACCACCGCGATCGCGGCCATCAGGCCGGTTTCCATGTGGTCGATCACATGGCAATGGAACATCCAGGTGCCTGGGTTATCGGCCACCAGCGCTACCTGGGCGCGCTCGTTCTTGCCCAGCAAATAGGTATCGGTGAACCAAGGTTCGACGATCTTGCGGCGATTGGAGGCAATTACCTTGAAACTCATGCCATGCAAATGAATGGGATGCTGGTACTGGGTCATGTTTTTCAATTCGAAGATGTAACTCTTGCCCTTCTTCAGCGTGGCGATCGGGCGATCGGCGCAGGTCTTGTCGGTGATGTCCCAGGCCTGGCCGTTGATCTGCCACAGGCTCGGTGGGCGGCCGTTGTCGGTATCCACCGACACCTTGCCGGCCCATTCGAAATTGAAGTTGAGCTTTTGCGCATTCTCCAGGTCCGGCTCGGCGATCGGATTGGCCGGCAGCGCCTCGGGCCAGTCCCCCGGCGCTTGGTCGCTGGCCACCGAACGCAGGGTCCCCAAGCGCACGAAGCCGTCACGCAGAGAAATCTCCTCGCCTGCCTCGGGGATACGGATCGCCAGGCAAATGCGCATGCCTGGGCCGAGCCAGTAGTCCTCTTCCAATACGCGCGGAGTGACGGGATTGCCATCGAGCGCGTACACCCGCGCCTCGCAGTTGCCCTTGAGGTTGATGCGGTAGGTCCAGGTGTTGTCCAGGTTCAACAGACGCACCCGCACCACCTGGCCTGCCGGCAGCTCGGTGACCGCGTCCGCCTGGCCGTTGATGGTGATCAGGCGCCCAGCCGTACCGTTGCGCGCGGCTTCGCGAGGGATACTGAACGGCAGCCAGGCCCCCTGCTCGTCCACGTGCCAGTTCTTCAGGCTCAAGGTCCGCTCATGCAGGAAACCGGTAGGCTCGCGCTCCTCGACGATCAACGGACCGACCAGGCCACGCCCTAGCTCTTCGGAACTGCTGACGTGGGGGTGGTACCAGTAGCTGCCAGCATCGGGCACACGGAACTTGTAGTCGAAGAACTCGCCCGGCTTGACTGGCAATTGCGAAACGTAGGGCACCCCGTCCATTTCCAGCGGCAGACGGATGCCATGCCAATGGATGGTCGTTTCCACGGGCAGGTGATTGATGAAGCGCACCCGCAACCAGGTGCCCTGACGGACACGCAGTTCAGTACCTGGCGCCGAGGGGCCAAAAGCCCAGGCCTGGGTTTTGAACCCCGGCACCAGCTCCACGTCCAGCGGGGCAGCGATCAGTTCATAATCGTGCCCGGCATTTTCGTCCTCGACTTTGCCCAGCCAGTAACGCGCCGCGCCTCCGGCGCCCAAGCCAACCACGGCAAGGCCGGTCAGGCCCTTGAGCATTTGTCGACGGGTAAAGGACATCGGTGCGGGTACCTCGTTTCTGCGCAATCAGTCTGCCAGCAGTGCTGGCAATGAAGGGCGAATACGATACACCTGCATTTGCGAAAGATTAAGTGAAGTCTTGAGCGGGCGACTGGATCACCTTGTCGCAGCGAGAGCGCGCAGAAGGCCTGACTCCCCATAACCCTCTACGCGCCTCGCTATCAAGTGCCCGCCTGACCGACAGTCGCACTCCAGGAATTCTCCGCACCTGCCCGGATTTTCAACCGCCGCCCAAAGGGGGCATAGAAATCAACGGCAGCCTCTCGAAATTCGAGATACGCCAGAGAACGCATCCCCGCCTTGGGCTTCAACACATCGTCAAGCAGGTCCGCGTAATCTGGACGTACGCGCTTAAGTGTGTCGAGGAACATCTGGGGACCACTGATTGCAAAGATCTTGCGCATATAGGGATTGGTCCCGTCAGCGTTTAGCGCGCGGGAGCTTTCCAGCTCACGAAGTGCGTCGATCTCATTGATCCAACGACGATAGGCCGCCTGCTGGATCTCCTGGAGGACCGGATTACCGGCGTGACTTGCAAAATGGCTGTTACCTGGGCCGTAAAAGCCCATTCTTGGTGACGAGACCGCCCCACCGGTCAATACATCATCCGGCCCCGCATTGAGTTCAGCGTCTTCAAACGCCCCGACCATGACGTCATCACAATCCATGTAGAGACCGCCGTATTCGTGAATCAGGCGATACCTCAAGATATCCGAAGCGGCCGCCAGATTTTGTCCGGGGCCACTGCGAAAGTAACGATAAGGCACCACGGTTTCATCATCGGTGAGGAACTTGAAGAAAAACGGCTCGTCCCTCAGCTCTGAAACCGCCAGGTTGGGGAACTCGGCGAACGCCTGTTTCAACCGATCCAGTTCACCCGTAAACGCGGCATTGTCGACGTCCAGATGCAGCGTGAACTTCAAGCCAGGATTGGCACGAATGTTCGTCTTCATCGTTTCAATCAATTCGCCCCTGGGCCCTCGCTCACCTAGCCAAATCTGGTGAACTTCCCGGTTGATCGCGCGGGCCTCCTGCGAGACGCCCGGAATACGAGGAAACGTGTAGATCTCATAACGTACGCCGAACCGAAGCGATGCCCGAGCCGCAAGAAACGACTTCACACTGCCTTGCTTCCAGACACCCTTATTGTTCAGCCAGTGGACCTTTCCATCATAAGATTTCCATCCCCCGATATCGGCATCGAAAGTGACGCGCGTGCCCTCGGCGGAGTTCATCGCGTAATACGTGTCTATCTGTTGTTCTTCTTCGAACGCCGGGCGCACCTCGATACCATCCATGGGCACTTCGATCTGTACGGGAGGATGTGCACGAACCAGGGTAATGCCCGGTTTGACACGCTCCGGCAACGGCTCAGCCTGCGCTGTCACCTCGATGAAACTCTCACCACCGCGCAGGCCAGGTTTGACATCGATATCGGAATAAAACCCCTTCAACCGTTTGATATAGGGGCCTTGGATATCGGCCTCGTATGGAGAAACGATTCTGTACTGCCCTGCGCGCTCGATGCGCTCGACACGGTATACCTTGGCATGCACCCGAGCGTAGCGAGTGAGGACTCCGGAAGCTGCGTCGGTTTCCTGATAGACAGCACCGAAATCATCCACCCCCCATTTGCCGCCCTCGCCCAGCGGCCCGTTGTATTCGAACTTGGCCAGTTCATCGCGCAGTTGGGGTGACAATGAACGAAGACCGTCGGGCTCGATACCGAACGCCTTCACACTGTCAAAGGTTTGAGCATGTAGGTTGGCGCGCGCCTGCCTTTGCGTCTCTTCATGCGCGCGACGGGCCATGCGCTCATCGGCTGATTCATTGGCCCGCTCTTCTCGCTGACGGGCAATCTCTTGCTCCTGCTGCTCTGCCGTGGTGGCATTTTCCAGTGTTTCCTGGGGGGTGAGCGTATTTGCCTTTTGCCCTATCTCGTCCGCAGCCCCTGGGGTGAGCGTATCGCCTACCCGCGCCGCAGCGCCTGCAGCCTTGGCCAGCTCCAAGGTGGCTGGCACAGCGTTGAGAATGCCAAAGACGATGCGGCGCTTGCCTTGCGCCTGATCCTCGACCGTGCCGTTGACGACCTCATCGGCTCCCAAGCCGATCAGCGCAGCGGACATCGTTGCCACGGGCAGCCAAAGTGCCGGGATCGCCATTGCAACGATACTGGTGACAGTCAATGCGGTGGACAGTACCTCGCCTGCGACCCCTTGATTGTAAGCGGCACGGCTTCGAATCAGCCGCACGGCATCGGACTGCAGACGGCTTTTCAGAGAGTTTTTGAAATGTGTGAACGGCCAAGGATGAATAGCGGGGCCGAGGGTGATTTCATCGTGTGGATTCCAGCGGGAGTAATTGCCCACATGCCAAGAGGGGAACGCGCCCAGGCCCAACAGCGCTGTCTTTAGGCCTGACACGAATATCCCGTCCGGGTCGTCTTCGGCCTTGAAATGACCTTCCAGAACCGTGCGGCGCTGAGTGAATCTGCATTGCAGGGCGAACCAGTCGCAAAACGCTGCCATATCCTCAAAACCATGCAGCGGCGAAGAATTGCCGGGGATGTAAACCAGCAGGCGTCCGGACTGTTCATCCTTGAAGACAATAATGTCGCTCGCCGTATAGCGATAAACCAAGAGCTCGCGAATGCTGACGACATGCTGATCGAGCGCCGCTTGCTCGAACGCCTCGTAAGTCAGTGTTTCCCAGGTGGTGGACACCTCAAGCCCCAAGGCCCTGAGCACCATGTACTTGTCATTGAGCGTCAACGAACCTTCTTCATGCTGAACAAAGGCAGCCCTGAGCACCGATGCCTTGATCAGCAAGTTGTATTCCCGCTCGTGAAGACGCCAAAAGCTCTTCAAGTGCCTCAGATAGTTCGCCTGAAGATCGGCCTCCCAGGCGAAATGTTTGAACTGCTTCGGGTCCAGGCGGACTTGCGTATCGCTGGAGAAGCGCTGAGGCGTTGTCTTGCGATAGATCGCCTCATAGGCAAAGCAGTTATCCAACGGCAGAGGCGTCTCGCTGATGACCGTGGGATAGCCCTCGAGCCTGAACGCCTCCAATGATCCAAGATGACTGAAGAGACTGCCATCTCCCTGTTGTTGCCAATTACGCATCAGGGCATCGGTCAAGGTCATGGACGATGCGATGTTTGCGCGTTGATCGCCCTCATCCCAGGCATCGATATACAAGGTCGTGATGAACAGATCATCAGGGTCGATGTCCAGCTCCAGCGCCTGCAACACATAGGCCTTGGCCACGTCATGGGCAAATTTGCGCGGCGACGGGTAGTCCAATGCCTGCTGGTTCACGAAGTCCTTCAATAAAAAAGGCCCACTCGCTTCCTGCCTGGAGGCAGTTACTTCGTCGTTTAAATCCTGGAAAACGCTTCGCTCGGTCATTTCGACAGTCCTTCGCAATGAAGGCCATAGCATGCGAAGTCTGCCGATTCTTAAAAATCCAACTATTTACCACCTGCTGAGAACCCGCCATCCGCTGCGGCGCGTCCAACAAAAAGCCCGCAGATGTGCGGGCTTTTTGTTGGCGCTTCAGTTGCCGGATTACTCCGGCAAGCCGGTCACTCCCACTCGATGGTGGCTGGCGGCTTGCTCGACACGTCGTAGGTGACGCGGGAGATGCCGTCGATTTCGTTGATGATGCGGCCGCTGACGGTTTCCAGCAGCTCGTATGGCAGGTGCGCCCAGCGAGCGGTCATGAAGTCCACGGTCTCGACCGCGCGCAGGGCGACGACCCAGGCGTAGCGACGGCCATCGCCAACGACGCCGACCGACTTGACCGGCTGGAACACCACGAATGCCTGGCTGGTCTTGTGGTACCAGTCGGCCTTGCGCAGCTCTTCGATGAAGATATGGTCGGCGCGACGCAGCAGGTCAGCGTATTCCTTCTTCACTTCACCCAGGATGCGCACGCCCAGGCCCGGGCCCGGGAACGGGTGGCGGTAGACCATGTCGTACGGCAGCCCCAGCTCCAGGCCGATCTTGCGCACTTCGTCCTTGAACAGCTCGCGCAGTGGCTCGACCAGCTTGAGGTTCATTTCTTCCGGCAGGCCGCCGACGTTGTGGTGCGACTTGATCACGTGGGCCTTGCCGCTCTTGGCGCCCGCCGACTCGATCACGTCCGGGTAGATGGTGCCTTGGGCGAGGAACTGGATGTTCTCCAGCTTGCTGGCTTCGGCATCGAACACGTCGATGAAGGTGCGACCGATGATCTTGCGCTTCTTCTCCGGGTCGGTTTCGCCGGCCAGGTTGTCGAGGAACTGCTGCTCGGCGTCGGCACGGATCACCTTGACGCCCATGTTCTCCTTGAACATGGCCATCACTTGGTCGCCTTCATGCAGGCGCAGCAGGCCGTTGTCGACGAAGACGCAGGTCAGTTGGTCACCGATGGCGCGGTGCAGCAGCGCGGCGACTACCGAGGAGTCGACACCGCCGGACAGGCCCAGCAGCACGTTGGCCGAGCCAACTTGCTCACGGACCTGGGCGATGGCGTCTTCAACGATGTTGGACGGGGTCCACAGGGCCTCGCAGCCGCAGATGTCCTGGACGAAGCGGGACAGGATGCGACCGCCCTGCTTGGTGTGGGTCACTTCCGGGTGGAACTGCACGCCGTAGTAGCCGCGGGCGTCATCGAACATGCCGGCGATCGGGCAGCTCGGGGTGCTGGCCAGCACGTGGAAGTTGCCCGGCATCTGGGTGACCTTGTCGCCGTGGCTCATCCAAACGTCCAGACCCAGTACACCGTCGTCATCAACGTGGTCTTCGATACCGTCGAGCAGGCGGCTCTTGCCGACCACATCAACACGGGCGTAACCGAACTCGCGCAGGTCGGAACCTTCGACCTTGCCGCCCATCTGCTCGGCCATGGTCTGCATGCCGTAGCAGATACCCAGTACCGGCACGTTCAGGTCGAAGACCGCTTGCGGTGCGCGCGGGCTGTTGGCTTCGTGGACCGACTCGGGGCCGCCAGCGAGGATGATGCCGCGTGGGTTGAATTCGCGGATCGCTTCATCGTCCATGTCGAACGGGTGCAGTTCGCAGTAGACACCGATCTCGCGCACGCGGCGGGCGATCAACTGGGTGTACTGGGAACCGAAATCGAGGATCAGGATGCGGTGAGCGTGAATGTCGAGGGCCATGACTCAATCTCGTCAGTGGAAATCGGAAACGACGCGGGGCTGTCGTGACAGCCCCGCTAACAGGTATTGCTGGAAGCCTTAGCCTACGCGGTAGTTAGGGGCTTCTTTGGTGATCTGCACGTCATGCACATGGGACTCGGCCATGCCGGCACCGGTGATGCGCACGAATTCAGGCTTGGTGCGCATCTCTTCGATGGTCGCGCTGCCGGTGTAGCCCATGGAAGAACGCAGGCCACCCATCAGTTGGTGGATGATCGCAGCCAGGGCGCCCTTGTACGGCACACGGCCTTCGATGCCTTCCGGAACCAGCTTCTCGGCGCCAGCCGAGGAGTCCTGGAAGTAACGGTCCGAGGAGCCTTGGGCCTGTGCCATGGCGCCCAGCGAGCCCATGCCGCGGTAGGCCTTGTAGGAACGGCCCTGGAACAGCTCGACCTCACCCGGCGCCTCTTCGGTGCCGGCGAACATCGAACCCATCATGACGCAGGAGGCGCCAGCGACGATGGCCTTGGACAGGTCACCGGAGAAGCGGATGCCACCGTCGGCGATCAGCGGTACGCCAGTGCCTTCCAGTGCGGCGGCGACGTTGGCGATGGCGCTGATCTGCGGCACACCGACACCGGCGACGATACGGGTGGTGCAGATCGAGCCAGGGCCGATACCGACCTTGACCGCGTCAGCGCCGGCTTCGGCCAGGGCCTTGGCGGCGGCGCCGGTGGCGATGTTGCCGCCGATCACCTGCACTTGCGGATAAGTCTCTTTGACCCAGCGAACGCGATCGATCACGCCCTTGCTGTGACCGTGAGCGGTGTCGACCACCACCACGTCAACGCCGGCGGCAACCAGGGCGGCAACGCGCTCGCCGGTATCCTTGCCGGTGCCGACCGCAGCGCCCACGCGCAGACGACCTTGGTCGTCCTTGCTGGCCAGCGGGTAGGCCTTGGCTTTTTCGATGTCCTTGACGGTCATCATGCCCTTGAGGCTGAACTTGTCGTCGACGATCAGGACTTTTTCCAGACGGTGCTTGTGCAGCAGCTCGCGGACTTCGTTCTTGTCGGCGCCTTCGCGCACGGTGACCAGACGCTCTTTGGGCGTCATCACTTCACGAACCTTGGCGTCCAGGCGGCTTTCGAAGCGCACGTCACGGGAGGTGACGATACCGACCAGGTCGCCGTTCTCCAGCACTGGAACACCGGAGATGTTGTTCAGGCGGGTCAGGTCGAACAGGTCGCGCACGGTGGCGTCGGCGTCGATGGTGATCGGGTCCTTGACCACGCCAGCCTCGAACTTCTTGACCTTGCGCACTTCGGCAGCTTGCTGCTCGATGGTCATGTTCTTGTGGATGATGCCGATGCCGCCTTCCTGGGCCATGGCGATGGCCAGGCGCGCTTCGGTCACGGTATCCATGGCGGCGGAAACCAGGGGAATGTTCAGCTCGATGCCGCGGGTCAAACGGGTCTTGAGACTGACTTCATTGGGCAGTACCTCAGAATAGCCAGGTACAAGGAGAATATCGTCGAAGGTCAGGGCTTCTTGGCTGATACGCAGCATCGCGGGGGCTCCCGGGCGGGAAAAATGGAAGCGCGCCATTATACTCATCCACGGCGCGCCGCTCAATGCAATTCAAGCTCCAAGTTACAAGCGGCAAGCGACGAGATTCACTCCACCCACGTCTGCGCTTTTGCTGTCGCTTGCGACTTATGGCTGGCAGTTGACCTGCACCACCGCCACCGGCTGGTCCAACCAGTCGGCGAAGCTGTCGAGAAAGGCCTGGGTGAACCCGGCCTCGCCCCAGTTGTTGAAGATGAACCCCAGGTTGGAAAAGGCGCACGGCTGCAGGAACAAAAAGCCGTTGATGTCGTCCTCGAAGCCGCACAGCGGGCAGGTGAAGTTATCGCTCACCCCGGGCATCCACTCCTCCAGGCTCTCGAACAGCGGCTCGCCGATTTCGCGCCGACACTCAGGGCAACCCGCTTCTTCGAGAAAGCCCTCGGTCGGCGTATAGATGCAGCGCTTGAGCATCACCTCCAGGCCGTTGATCTGCTCGCCGAAGGGGAGTCGTTCCGGATGCAGCGCGACCTTGTGTGCGCCCTGGGCCAAGGCGTACCCCATGCGATTGCCGGTGCGCCCACAGGTGCTGAGCTGCTCCTCGACGATCTTCTCGCGCACCAGCCAGCGCAGGATCGCCCGGGCGCGGGCTTCGTGGACCGGGACGGTGGAGAGTTTGGGAACGATGATGCTCTGGGTGTTCATGAACGAAACGGGCCTGCGGACTGCGGTAATAGCGCGATTCTACCGCTCAGTCACCCAGGTAGCGACCGATCAACGCCACTCCGCTGGCCAGCACCAGCCAGGTGACCACACGCACGAAGGCTTCGCGGGACAGTTTCAAGGTCAGGTGCCGCCCCAGCCACAGCCCGACTGCCATCACCGGCAGCAGGCAGGCCGCGAGAAACAACAGGCTTGCATCGGCGTATACCCCGGCGGCAACAAACAACGACAGGCGCACCACGGTACTGCAACTGATGAGCGCACTCTGGGTCGCCCGTGCCTGCTCCGTGGAATCCAGCCGGGCATTGAGGTAGATCGCATAAAGAAACCCACCGCTGCCGAACAAGGCGCCGAACAGCCCACCTGCCATGCCCATCGGCACCGCCCAGGCGCCTGCAAGCCGCGCAGGTCGCACCTTTACGGTCAGGCCATACAAGGCATACCCCGTCACGAACAGCCCCATCAGCAATGACAGAAGCTCCGATTTCAGGCGCAGCAGAAAGACCACGCCCAAGGTACAGCCCACCGCCATGCACGGCAGCAAGCGCAGCAGTTCGCCCCGCACCACCGACTGGCGCGATGGCAACCAGTTGCCAAAGGCCGCGACGAAGTCCAGCAGCACCAGCAGCGGAATGATCCGCGACAGTGGCATGAAGTGGATCAGCACCGGGCCCGCCACCAACGCCGTACCGAAACCGGCGATACCGAACACAATGTAGGCCACGCCAACCCCCAGCAGGATGGGCAGCCAGTCAAGGCCTGAAAACGACAATTGGGCAAGCATGGGCATGACTCCTGAAAACACCGAGACAGGTTAGCCAGGCACGAGCCATGCCGACTAATATGCCTTTCCACCCTGAGATATCTCGAAAAGGCATGCAATGACTTCCATCCGCCAGTTGCGCTACTTCGTTGAAATAGCCCAGAGCGGCAGCTTCAGCGGGGCTGCCGAGCGGCTGTACATCGCCCAGTCTGCGCTAAGCCGTCAGATCAAGGAGCTGGAACATCAGCTCGGTACACCTTTGTTCGAGCGAACTGCCCGCCAGCCTCGGCTGACCTCGGCTGGCCTGGCCTTTCTCGATCGCGCACAGCGCCTGTTGGCCGATCTTGACCAAGCCGAGCGCCTGGCCCAGGAGATCGGTCAGGGTCTGCGCGGCAGTCTGCGCCTCAATCACTCCAGCACCGTCCCCTTGACCGGCCGGCTGCTGGCGAGCCTAGGCAGCTACCTGAACAACAATCCTGGCGTGTCCTTGGAGATTGCCCAGCAGTCCTCCGAAGCACAGCTGGAAGACATCGCCGAAGGCCGGCTCGAACTCGGCCTGTTGCGTCTGCCGGTGCTGCGCCAGCACCAGGATGTGGAAATCCATGCCCTGTTCAGCGAGCCATTGCTCCTGGCCGTGGCGGCAGACCACCCACTGGCCGATGCCCCCCAGGTGGCACTGGCGCAATTGCATGATGAGCGTTTCATTTCCATCCCTCATCGACAGCGAGGGGGCTTGAGCTACCTGTCCGCTTCGTTGTGCATGGAGGCGGGATTCTTTCCACGCGCCGCCCAGGTCGTGTCTCGCAAGACCACGCAACTACAGCTGATACAGGCAGGATTCGGGGTGGCGCTGTTACCAGCCTGCATGCGCGACATCGCGCCGGCCTCGGTGCGTTTCATACCGTTGCAAGAGGCTTGCCCGAGCACCGTGGCCCTGGCGTGTCGACGAGACGCGGGAGAACTGGTGCGCCAGTTCGTCTCGACGATGCCAGGTCCAAGCGCCAGCACAGACAACCAGGCGTGATGTCCTTTATGATGCCGGCCATGATCAGAGACCCCTTCGAACGACTCGGCCTGGACCGCGAGGTCCTCACCGTCAGCCAGCTCAACGGCCGCGCGCGCGTGCTGCTCGAGGATGTGTTCCGCAGTGTCTGGGTGGAAGGCGAGATATCCAACCTCGCCCGCCCGGCCTCCGGGCACATGTACTTCACCCTCAAGGACAGCGGCGCCCAGGTACGCTGCGCGCTGTTCCGGCAGAATGCCGCGCGCGTGCGCCAGGCCCTGCGCGATGGCCTGGCGGTCAGGGTGCGCGGCAAGGTGTCGTTGTTCGAGGGGCGCGGCGACTACCAACTGATCCTCGACACGGTCGAGCCCGCCGGCGATGGCGCCCTGCGCCTGGCCTTCGAAGCCTTGAAGGAAAAGCTCGGTGCCGAAGGCCTGTTCAGTGCCGAACGCAAGCAACCTCTGCCGGCCCACCCGCGCCGCATCGGGATCATCACCTCCCCTACTGGCGCAGTGATCCGCGACATCATCAGCGTGTTCGGCCGACGCGCCCCCCAAGTGGAACTGAACCTGATCCCCACCGCAGTACAGGGCCGGGAGGCCATCGCCCAGATTGTCCGTGCCTTGCGCCTGGCCGACAGCATGGGCTTCGATGCGTTGATCCTGGCCCGCGGCGGGGGGTCGCTGGAAGACCTCTGGTGCTTTAACGAAGAGGACGTCGCCCGCGCCGTGGCCGCGTGCGTGACGCCCATCGTCAGCGCCGTGGGCCATGAGACCGATGTGTCGATCAGCGACTTCGTCGCCGACGTTCGCGCGCCGACCCCCTCGGCCGCCGCCGAATTGCTGGCGCCGGACAGCAGCGGCCTGCAACAGCGCCTGGACAGCCTGCAGCGGCGCCTGTTGCAGCGCATGAAAAACCGCCTGGCTCATGATCACCTGCGCCTGGATGGCCTGGCCCGCCGCCTGCGCCACCCGGGCGAGCGCCTGCGCCAGCAGGCACAACGTCTGGACGACCTGGACATGCGCCTGCGCCGCGCCTTCATGCTCAACATGAACCAGCGCCATGAGCGCCTGGGCCGGCTAGACACCCGCCTGGCCGCGCAACATCCGGGGCGCGCGCTCAAGCTGCTCGGCCAGCGCCTGGACAGCCTCGCCGAACGCCTCCCGCGGGCAATGCGCGAAGTGCTCAAGGATCGTCGCCAGCGCTTCCAGGCCCAACTGCAGACCTTGCACGTGGTCAGCCCCCTGGCGACCCTGGCCCGCGGCTACAGCATCCTGCTCGACGAGCGCGGCCAGGCTGTCCGCAGCGCCGCCCAGACTCACAACGGCCAGCGCCTGACCGCCCGCCTGAACGAAGGCGAGCTCAAGGTGCGGGTCGAGGACAACCACCAGACTCCGGTCACCCTCTCGCTACTGGACTGACACATGCCCCGCCTGTTCGCCCCTCTGCTCGCCTTCCTCTTGCTGTTGCTCGGCACCCACGCCCAAGCCAGCTACATCACGCGCCAGCTGAACAAGCCGGTGCCCGGAGGCGTGGCGGTGGTCGACCTGGGCCCTGCTCCCTCGGCACCCAGCGCACGCTTCGATGGCAAGCCGGTGCTGGTGGTCCAGGAGCAGGGCAACTGGCTGGCCATCGTCGGCATTCCCCTGACCCAGAAGCCTGGCACCGCTGTGCTCACCCAAGGTTCGCGCACCCTGCCCTTCACGGTCGGCAGCAAGAAGTACCCCGAGCAACACATTACGTTGAAGAACAAGCGCCAGGTCAACCCTGCCCCCGCCGACCTCAAGCGCATCGAGCGCGAGCTGGCCGAACAGATCAAGGCCTACCGCAGCTTCAGCCCTGCCCTGCCGAGCAACCTGATCCTCGACAAACCGGTCAGCGGGCCGCTGTCGAGCAAGTTCGGCGTGCGTCGCTTCTTCAACGGCGAGGAGCGCAACCCCCACGCGGGCCTTGACTTCGCCGTGCCCGCCGGCACGCCCATCAAGACCCCGGCCAATGGCAAGGTGATCCTGGTGGGGGATTACTTCTTCAATGGCCGTACCGTGTTCGTCGATCACGGCCAGGGCTTCATCAGCATGTTCTGCCACATGTCCAAGATCGATGTGAAGCCAGGCCAGACGCTGCGTCGCGGTGAGGTGGTCGGCCGCGTGGGCGCCACAGGCCGGGCAACCGGGCCGCATATGCACTGGAACGTCAGCCTCAACGATGCGCGGGTGGATCCGGCAATTTTCATCGGGGCGTTCCAGCCCTGATCCAGGCGTACCGACTTCGCGAGTGAACCCGCTCCCACAAGGCCGACGCTGTAGTGGAGGCCTTCACAGAACCCTGTGGCGGCGGGTTTACCCGTGAAAAGGCTCACACCGTCAACAACGTTTCCATTGAGTTGCGCCATCAAAAAATAGCGCGCAAAAATACCGAACCCACTGTTCGATATCAGCCATAAAATCTCGCACAAGCGCTTTTTTTAAGCATTCCTCTCAATTTTTTCCGAATACTTGCCATCCCACCAGTCACTGGTTAGGGTTGAGGCATGAAAACCTTCAGCACCCTCATCCTGCTCCGACAACATCGCAGCCTCTGCCTGGTCAGCGCCCGACTACCAGGCTGATCGCGTCGCCTCGCCTCTTCATCTCGTTATCGCTCGGCAGGCCCGATCTCGGCCGCACATAAAAGGATTGCTTCCATGACCATGCTCAAAGACCCTTCGAAGAAATACCGCGCCTTCCCGACCATCGATCTGCCTGACCGTACCTGGCCGTCGAAGACCATCACCCAGGCGCCGATCTGGTGCAGCTCCGACCTGCGTGACGGCAACCAGTCGCTGATCGAGCCGATGGATTCGGAGAAGAAACTGCGTTTCTGGAAGACCTTGGTGCAGGTCGGCGTGAAGGAAATCGAAGCCTCGTTCCCGTCCGCCTCGCAAACCGACTTCGACTTCGTGCGCACCCTGATCGAAGACGGCCACATCCCGGACGACACCACCATCCAGGTGCTCACCCAGGCCCGTGAGGACTTGATCGCGCGTACTTTCGAATCCCTGCGTGGCGCCAAGAAGGCCATCGTCCACCTGTACAACGCCACCTCGCCGTCGTTCCGCCGCATCGTCTTCAACCAGGACAAGCAGGGCGTGAAGGACATCGCCGTGAATGCCGCCAAGCTGTTCGTCAAATATGCCGCGCAGCAGCCGGAAACCCAGTGGACGTTCCAGTACTCGCCGGAAACCTTCAGCGCCACCGAGATGGAGTTCGCCAAGGAAGTCTGCGACGCGGTCATCGAGGTGTGGAACCCGACCCCTGAGCACAAGATCATCCTCAACCTGCCGGCCACCGTCGAAGTGTCGACACCCAACGTCTATGCCGACCAGATCGAATGGTTCTGCCGCAACGTCAACCGCCGCGACAGCGTGATCATCAGCCTGCACACCCACAACGACCGCGGCACCGGCATCGCCGCCACCGAACTGGGCCTGATGGCCGGCGCCGACCGTGCCGAAGGCTGCCTGTTCGGCAACGGTGAGCGTACCGGCAACGTCGACCTGGTGACCCTGGCCCTGAACCTCTACACCCAGGGCATCGACCCCAAACTGGACTTCTCCGACATCGACGGCGTACGCAAAGTCGTCGAGGAGTGCAACCAGCTGCCTGTGCACCCACGTCACCCGTACGTGGGCGATCTGGTCCACACCGCGTTCTCTGGCTCGCACCAGGACGCCATCCGCAAGGGCTTCGCCAAGCAGAAGGACGATGCGCTCTGGGAAGTGCCGTACCTGCCGATCGACCCGGCCGACATCGGCCGCAGCTACGAGGCGGTGATCCGCGTCAACAGCCAGTCCGGCAAAGGCGGCATCACCTACCTGCTCGAGCAGGAGTACGGCATCAGCCTGCCACGTCGCATGCAGATCGAGTTCAGCCAGGTGGTACAGGGCGAGACCGACCGCCTGGGCCTCGAAATGACCGCTCAGCAGATCTACAGCCTGCTGCACAAAGAATACCTCCAGGCCAACACGCCCTATGCGCTGGTCAGCCATCGCCTGCAGGAAGAGAACGGCCACAGCGCCGTGGAAGTGGAAGTCGCTGGAGAAGGCGAAACCACCCTGCACTGGCGCGGTAAAGGCAACGGCGCGCTGGAAGCGCTGGTCGCCGGCCTGCCCATCAGCGTGGAAATCATGGACTACAACGAACACGCCATCGGTGCCGGCACCAACGCCAAGGCCGCGGCCTATATCGAATTGCGCGTGGCCGGTGGTCGTCCGGTGCATGGCGTGGGGATCGACGAGAACATCACCACCGCCAGCTTCAAGGCGCTGTTCAGCGCACTGAACCGCTCGCTGAGCCAGCAGGCGGCCAAGGCGGCGTAAGCTTCAGCCGTCCCTGAAAAGGGCCCGTATCCGCCGATACGGGCCCTTTTTTTTGCGCAAGATCGCTCGGCCATACACAGAAGGCAGGTAGCCATCACTTTGCCCATAATGCTGGGTATACTCGCTTCATCTTCCACCGCTTCGATCAAGGATGACGACCCGTGAACCCGTCCGCCATCACTCGATCACCGGCAAACGGACCAGGGACGCTGCTTCTGATGACTCCCGTCACCCTCATGGCACTGGCTGACCAAAACAGCCAAGACTACTTGAGCCGCCTAATCGACTGCCTGCACAGTTGCGCCCACCTACACACAGAGCACCTGCAATTACAGGTACACATTCTCAGTGATCTGTACGACATCGCCGATGACAGCTTCGAAGCCCGCCAGATCCAGCACGTGCTCAAGCAACGTCAGCAGCAGCAAGCCCAGTGCTACGCGCAACTGAAGCAGGCGAGCCAAGACGCAGCCGTATCGACCCAGACGCTGCGCGAACATCAAGCCAAGCTGGACCAGGGTCTGCAACAGGCGCTGGGCGAATCCAGCCAGAGCCCCGCGATGCGTGAGTGCCAGCACGAACTGCAACAGGCTCAAAACGCACGCGAACCCTTGAAGCGCGACCACCTACTGCTCAGCCAGGAGTGCACGCAGAAGCTTGCGAACTATGTCCGCCATCCGATGTATCGGTACCTGCGCCAGCAAGGCTTTGCCAGCACGACCTATCGACGCAACGCACTGAACCGGTTCCTGGACGAATGGCTCGCCAAGCACTGCAATTTCAGCCAGAACCTGCGCAATGAACAGCTGCTCAACGCCATGCAGCAACACAGCGCCGCACAACTGGCCGAGCATGACAAACACATAGGCGCGCTGGAGCAGCGTTTTGAGGATCTACGCAAGGCACTGACTCAACAGCCCGTCCAGGCCAAGCAAGTGCGACGCATCGAAACGCTGGCCAACCAGGTCATCGATCACTGGGCCCAAGTCGAGCCCCTTTATCTCGAAGCCCTCCGGTATGCGCGCTGCGAGGACGAGGACGGCCAGGATGCCCTGCGCTGGCTGAAGTACGAACTCAAGGCCGAGTCACTGGAGGCAGCACTTGCGCAATGGGCAGCCATCGGCTCGCCCCAGCCCGAGCGCTATCGCCGGGAATTGCTCGCGCTGCGCCAGCGACTGGACATCGCCACCGAGCAGATCAACGAGGCACTAGACGCCCTTCGACATGCCGAGGCACTGGAGTTCGCCTTACGCACCAGCATGAGCCCATTCGCTTGCACGTGCGGCGCCCAGTCCACGGCGCCCACACGGTGTACCTGTCACCTGCTGTTGCCCACAGGCGAGCGCTATGCGCCGCGCCCGGACTATGCGTCACTGATCGACAGCTACATGAATCGCGCGCTGCTGCTGGGTTCCCTGATCAATACGATCAAGGCCGCACGCCTGGCACCGGCCACGGCGCCGGAACACACCGTCAGCGACACCCTCTCCCCAGCCCCACAACTCATGCAAGGACACCCATGAGCCAATATCTGGAACGAGCCCTCAATGGCCTGCAACAACTCGGTATCAGCTTCGGCCAGCCCGCCGCTCAGCCCGCCCCGGTGTTAGTGCTGCTGGATAAAGTCGCGCATTACGACAACGACCGCGTCACGGCCATCGCCGCTGTATTGCAGCAAGCCACCCTGTTCAACCAGATCGTGCGCGAGCAGATCGAGGGGATGGACATCGCCAACCGCTACCTGGACATCACCGAAAGCTTCACCTCAATCCGCGAAGATGCCGCGAACATGGCCTCATGGATGGACGATGGTCGCCTGGACACCCTCGAACGCCTGAAACTGGGTTGGATGAACATGGCCCGCGGCTCGATTCCCAGCCGTTTTGGCGACATTCGCAAGCACTACCTGGAGGTGAGCAAGGCCGCCAGCGACCAGATCGCACGGGAAAACCTCATCCTGGAAACCTACATGGATTTCCGCCTGGCGATGAAGACCGCCGAGGTCGAGGCCCAGCAGGTGCTGGCCATCGCCGCCCAGGCGCTCAAGGCGCGCACCCAGGCCCTGGATGCGGCCAGCGCCCAGGTGACCGCAGCCGAGCAGCAGGACCCCGCCCGGCGCGCGGCGCTGGAACTGGCCCGCGACGAAGCCGTGCGCGCACTGCAAAACGAAGACAAGAGCTACCAGATCATCAAGGACATTGCCGATGACCTGAGGGTTGGCTACAACACCGCCGAAATGGTCTTCGCCCGCATCAGCCAGGTCCACGTGGTCAAGGAACGCCAGTACCAACGCATGGTTTCGTTCTTCTCCACCAACGAAGTGGTGCTGACCAGCCTGGCCGTTTCGTTCACCGCCAACCAGGGCATGAACGAGGCCACCCACACGCTCAATGCCACCACCGATGGCATCAGCAAGGGGCTCGAAGCCCTTGGCCAACTGGGCAACCAACAGCTGGACGCCGCGCTCAAGGCCAGCTATGGCTCGACCGTCCGCGTCGATTCGGTACGCGCCCTGGCCCAGGCCACCCTGGACTTCCAGAATGACATGAAAGGCCTGACCGACACCTACCGTGCAGAGTCCACCAAAGCTGCACAGGAAATCGCCACCGCCGTGGAAGACGCCAAGCGCGCCTTCTCCGCCCTGCTGACCAAAGCCGCGCAATGAGCAACGGCACATTCAGCGAACAGATGGGGGCCATGGCCCTGGTCGACGAGCTACGCCTTCAGCAACGCCAGATGCAGGAACATCTGGACCTGCCGCGGCGCCGCGAGGAAGTCGCCGAACGCATCCGTGGCTACTATCAACGCCAGGGCATCGCCTGCGATGACGCGCTGATCGAACAAGGCGTGCGCGAGTTCTTCGCCCGCCGCCTGGTGTTCGAGGCGCCCGCGCTGAGCTGGCCGCGCCGATTGCTGGCCGGACTTCTCCTGCGCCGCGCGCTGACAGCGTGGTTGCTGGTAGGCGTCGCCCTGCTCGGCGGCACGCTGCTGGCGACCAAGCAGCACCAATCTCCGGCACCCTCCCAACCGAGCAAATCCAGCGTTGCCAGCGCCGGCAACGGCCTGGCCGTGCCCGCACCACAGTGGTCGTCAAAAGCAGAACAGGCCGCCTACCAGGCACGCCTGGAGCAATACACGCAGCTGATGGCCCGTATCGACGCCATGCCGCTGTCGAGCGACATGCGCGCCAGGCTGATGCCGTACGCCCTGTCAACCGGCCCGCTGGTAGCCAACCATCAACCGGCCGCATCCAGCCAAGCGCTTCGCGAATTGCAGTTGTTCACAGACTTCGTCGAGTCGAAACTGCAACTGGTGATTCCCGACGGCACGGGCGAGGTGTCCGGTTACGAACGCTGCCTGATGGGCGACACGTGCCAGCGAGGCAGTAAAGACGGCAAGGCATGGTTCCTGGTCTTCCAAGGGCACGACCCTCAGGGGCGGGTGGTGACAATGCCGGTGTTAGGCAGCAACGGCTTAACCACCTTCACCGACACCGTGGGCGTCCAGGTCAGCCGTGCGCAATACCTCAGGTCGCGCAAAAGCAAGAGAGCCACTGGCCACATCGACAAGCCGATCTTCGGCAAGAAGGACGCCTACAGCCTTGACCGAGGTTTCGACGCTCGCATTATTCCCGGTGGCAGATACGACAACCCATCCGAAGACCCACAGTACATCACCGCCCGCTTCTGACCGGACCGACCGCAGGCACGCCTGCGGCGCCTCTATTGAGGACCGCTCCCCGGGCAGCGCTCACACATCGTCTTCATGGCAGGCAAAAAAAGGGGCGCCAATCAGGCGCCCCACAAGCGTTGTAGCACACAACAAATTCGTTTTCAGTCCAGCAGCGCCATCGCCTCGGCACTGCAGGCCTCGATCCGTGCCCAGTCGCCGTTCTTGATCCAGCTGCTGTCGAGCATCCAGGTCCCGCCCACGCACATCACGTTGGGCTGGGCCATGTAGTTGCGCACGTTGGCCGGGTTGACACCACCGGTGGGGCAGAAGCGGATATCGCCGAACGGGCCGGCGAAGGCCTTGATGGCCGCCACGCCGCCACTGATTTCGGCGGGGAACAGCTTGAAGCGTCGGTACCCCAGGGCATAGCCCATCATGATTTCAGACGGCGTACTGATGCCAGGCAACAGCGGGATATCGCTTTCGACGCCCGCCTGGAGGAGATCCTGGGTCACTCCAGGGGTCACCACGAATTGTGCGCCAGCCGCTTCCACGGCAGTGAACATGGTGCGATCGAGCACGGTGCCAGCACCGACGCACAGCTCCGGGCGCTGCTCACGCAGCACACGAATGGCCTTGAGGCCATGCTCGGAACGCAGGGTCACCTCCAGGGTACGGATGCCGCCAGCGGCCAGGGCGTCGGCCAGGGGCAGGATGTCTTGCTCACGGGCGATGGTGATCACCGGCAGAATGCGTGCCTTGCCGCAGATCGCGTCGATCCGGGCGGCTTTCTCGGCCATCGAGAGCAGAGGCTGTTGGCGTTCGAGCGTGGTCATGAGAGTGGATCCTTGGCTCATGGGCACCAGTAGATGTCCAGGGGGTCGTGAAGAAAGGCGCGAATCGGCATTTCGGTTGGGTCAGCGGCCGCTAATGCGGCGCGCAGGGTAGCGAGTTTGCCCAGGCCTTGCACGGACAGCGCGGTGAATCCGGCGCTGGCCAACAGGGCACGGGTCATGCTCAGGCGCTGGCGCGGCACACTCGGTGCCAGCATCGGCAGGCAGCGGTGCGTGCTTCGCAGGTCAAGGCCTTCAGGCAGGTTGGGGCTGGCCGGGAACAACGAGGCCGTGTGACCGTCATCGCCCATGCCCAGCACCAGCACATCGATTGGGGGCAACGCAGCCAGGGCCTGGTCGGCCAGGACAGCGGCGGCGTCGAGATTCTCGGCACAGTGATACAAGCCCACGAAGCGAGCCTTGGCGGCCGCGCCCTTGAACAGGTGACGCACCAGCAATCCAGCATTGCTGTCGGCATGCTCGACCGGTACCCAGCGCTCGTCGGCCAGGCTGACCGTGACCTTCGACCAGTCCAGCGCTTCGCCTGCGAGCTTCTCCAGGAAGGGTACCGGGCTGCGGCCACCCGACAGGACCAGGCACGCCTGCCCCTTGTCGGCAATGGCCTGGCGCAGGCGCTCGGCCACATCATGGGCCAATGTCGCCGCCAAGGCCTTGCCATCAGCCAGCGAATGCATCGTTACGCTCGCCGGCAGTTGCAGTTCAGATATCGCCATACCACGCCCTCCCATCACGTGTGATCAGTGCGATGGAGCTCATCGGCCCCCAGGACCCCGCCGCATAAGGCTTGGGTGCGTCGCCAGCGTTCTTCCAGCCGGCAATCAGCTGATCGCACCACGTCCAGGCATATTCGATTTCATCTTTGCGCACGAACAGGTTCTGGTTGCCGCGCATCACTTCCAACAACAGACGCTCATAGGCATCCGGGATGCGCGCGCTGCGCCAGGTATCGGAGAAATTCAGTTGCAAGGGCCCGCTACGCAGTTGCATGCCTTTGTCCAGGCCTTGCTCCTTGGTCATGACCCGCAAAGAAATGCCTTCGTCCGGCTGCAGGCGGATGATGAGCTTGTTACCGATCTGCAAACGCTGCTCGGGGGCGAAGATGTAGTGCGGCGTTTCCTTGAAGTGGATGACGATCTGCGACAGCTTTTGCGGCATACGCTTGCCGGTTCGCAGGTAAAACGGCACGCCGGACCAACGCCAGTTGCGGATGTCGGCGCGCAGGGCGACGAAGGTCTCGGTGTCGCTCTGAGCATTGGCGTTGTCTTCTTCCAGGTAGCCCGGCACCGGTGCACCATCGCTGTAGCCGGCAATGTACTGCCCGCGCACCACCCGGGTGCTCAGGGCTTCGCCGGTGATCGGCGCCAGGGCTTTGAGCACCTTCACCTTTTCGTTGCGGATGCTGTCGGCGGACAAATCGCTGGGCGGGTCCATGGCAATCAGGCACAGCAGCTGCAACAGGTGGTTTTGGATCATGTCGCGCAACTGGCCGGCCTTGTCGAAATAGCCCCAGCGCCCTTCGATCCCCACCTTTTCAGCCACGGTGATTTCCACGTGGGAGATAGAGTTCTGGTTCCACTGGGTTTCGAACAGGCTGTTGGCAAAACGCAGCGCGATGAGGTTCTGCACCGTCTCCTTGCCCAGGTAGTGATCTATACGATAGACCCGACTTTCCGGGAAGAACCGCGCCACGGCATCGTTGACCCGACGGGACGACTCCAAGTCGTGACCGATGGGCTTTTCCAGCACGACCCGAGTACGGGCGGCCAGGCCGGCTTTGTCCAGGTTCTCGCAGATCGCGCCGTACACCGAGGCGGGCGTGGCGAAATAGGCGATCAAAGGCAGGTCTGCGGCCACCTGTTCGGCCAGCGCCTGGTAGCCATCGGCCTGGAGGAAGTCCAGGCGCACGTAGCTCAGACGGGCGAGGAAACGCCCCAGCGCACCGGGCTCGATGTCCGCCTCCGGCACGAAGCGGCGCAGGTGCGCCTCGATGGTCGCCAGATGCTGCTCGCCATCGCCGGCTTCACGGGCCAGCGCCAGCAGGCGCGAATCGGCGTGCAGCAAGCCGGCGCGGTCGAGCTGATAAAGCGCGGGAAACAGCTTGCGCAGTGCCAGGTCGCCAAGGGCGCCAAACAGGGCAAAGGTGCAAGGTTCTACACTGATCGCAGCCATGATGTTGGTTCTTTCCTAAAGTTGGCCTAGGAATATCGTTTTCAACCGCGGTTTTCAAGGGGTAATGTAGTAAAAACCACAACATTACCCTACAACTGTGACAGACAAGTGGTGCGGCAACCTCGCCGACAGTACGATAGACACCGTGCAAAAAGCCCGCTGTTCCATCAGCCGGCTGTCTTCCCGACCCAAGGACACACCATGGACCGCGTGAGAAACCTCCTGGAGCAGATCCAGGGACGCCTCGACGAGCTGAACAAGGCCGAACGCAAAGTCGCCGAAGTCATCCTGCTCAACCCGCAACAAGCCACCCGCTTCAGCATCGCCGCGCTTGCCCAGGCCGCCAAGGTCAGCGAACCGACGGTCAACCGTTTCTGCCGCTCCTTCGGTGTCAGTGGCTACCCCGAACTCAAGCTCCAGCTGGCCCAGAGCCTGGCCAGCGGCGCCGCTTACGTCAGCCGCGCGGTGGAGGCCGACGATGACCCGGCCGCCTACACCCAGAAGATCTTCGGCAGCGCCATCGCGTCGCTCGACAGCGCCTGCCAGGCGCTCGACCCGCAACAGGTCAGCCGCGCCGTGGACATGATGATCCAGGCTCGGCAAATCCACTTCTTTGGCCTGGGCGCCTCGGCCCCCGTGGCCCTCGACGCCCAGCACAAGTTCTTCCGCTTCAACCTCGCGGTGTCGGCCCATGCCGATGTGCTCATGCAACGCATGCTGGCCTCGGTCGCCCACACCGGCGATCTGTTCGTGATCATCTCCTACACCGGTCGCACCCGTGAACTGGTGGAGGTGGCCCGCGTGGCGCGTGAAAACGGCGCCTCCGTGCTTGGCCTGACCGCCGCCGGCTCGCCCCTGGCCAAGGCCTGCAGCCTAAGCCTGAACATCCCGCTGCCGGAGGACACCGACATCTACATGCCGATGACCTCGCGGATCATCCAACTCACCGTGCTCGATGTGCTGGCCACCGGCATGACCCTGCGCCGCGGCGTGGACTTCCAACCGCACCTGCGCAAGATCAAGGAAAGCCTCAACGCCAGCCGTTACCCGATCGAGGACGACGAGCTCAACTGAGCCGGTGTGCCTGCAGGCTCAGGTGAGCCGGTGTGCCTGCAGGCTCAGGTGAGCCTGCTGCCCCGGTGCCAGGCTCAGGCCCTCGCCGCTGCCGCTGGCGATCTCGACGCAGACGAACCGCTGACACTCGCGCCCGCTGACGCCCACCAGCGGACGCCTGCCCGGGTGCCAGACCACGGTGTCGTCGGAATCCCCACTGTCGATGCACAATTCACGCTCCCAGGCCGGGTCCTGCAGCTGTACCCGGGGCGTACCCGGATAGACCTTCTGGCAGCCGCCCTTGACCTTGAGCGCACCGTCCTCGCGGCACGCCTGGCGGTTGAGGCGGTCATAGCCTTCGATGTCCTCAAGCCCAGACAGCGCTATCTCAGACACGTCACTGATACGCCAATAAGCCAGCAGCGCATGACTCAACTGGCAAGGTTCGCTGTCCTGGTGCTCGGTGGTCAGGCTCAGTTCCATGCCGCTGCCCAAGCGCGCGTGCAAGTCCACTTGCCAGTCGCACAGCTGCAGGCGCCAGGTAAGGGTCACGCCCTCCTCGTCCTCCTGGCTCTCGACCAGCTTCCAGTCGAGCAGGCGCGCCCAACCATGGGACGGCCACAAATCTTCGCTGGGATGACGTCCATACCAAGGCCAGCAAACCGGCACGCCACCTCGGATCGCCCCGGCCAGCGGCCACTGCTCGGCGCACCATAGCCACGGGCGTTCGCCGGCAGGCTGAAAATGCACCAGCTGCGCGCCCTGGCGACTGAATACCGCCTGGCAACGGGGGTGATCGATAATCAACACATCGCGCTGCTGGTAACGCTCCCACTCGAACGTCGGCCTGGGCCTCTGCGCGCCAAAGAAGCGATGTAGCGGATGTTCGGGCATGGTTCCAAGCTCTTGCTGTTTGAGATAGCGCTGTCTCGGCGCAGGCTTCATTTCCACCGAGATCCAGTGGAAATGAAGTGGCCGGGAATGGATGGCGTAAATTTACAACAATTTTTCTCAGAATGACGACTGAATCTTCAATCCTGCGACCAGCGCATTGTCGACCTCATCCACTCCCCCCGGGCTCTTGATGTACTGCAGGTTCGGCCGCACGGTCAGCCAGTTGGTGACGTGAAAGCCATAGTAGAGCTCGGCGTTGTATTCGGTGCGCTGCAGGGGCACGAAGCCCGGATTGTCGTAATCGTCGATACCACTGCTAGCATTGAGCTGCTCGGCGCGCTTCTTGACGTCATCATTGACATGGATCCGCGCAATGCCAAAGCCAATGTCGTCCTTGGGCCGGGCATCGAAGGGGCCTTTGTAGACCATGCCGACCTGCTGGTAGTTGTCGATGACGTTGGTAGCCTTGTCGTGCACGGTGAAATTGGCGAACAGGCTCAGGCCTCGGTTGACGTCCCCCTTGTGCGCCGTCACCTGCTGCTGTGCCACGACCCACCAGCCGTGCTTGCTGGAGTGGGATTTGAAGTCATTGCCGGTGATGCCCTGGGGCTGGCCGTTGACGTCCTCATAGACATCGTCAGCATTGGCGGTGCTGTAGTAGTAGCCCAGGCGGTACTCACCCGGCAGGCCGTTGACCTTGGGCGACCAGACCATCTCCACCGGCAGGATCGCGCCCTTGGTGCCGCTGCCGCTGAGCTTGAAGCCGTTGCCGGTCTCAAGGTTCGACGGATTCTGCTCGAAGGCCCCCACCTGCACGAAGAATTCCGGGTTGATGTTGTACTTGACCCGCAGCGCCCACTGGCTGACCGGCCAGTTGTACCAGATACCGCCCACCCAGTTACCCACCTGGGAGCCGCAGAAGGCCAGGTTCTGGAAGTCGCAGGGGAAGCTGTTGAAGTCCTCGCCCTCACCGAAGCGCCCGAATTTCACATCCAGGGCGCCATCGAAGTACTTCTGCTTGATCCACATCTGCGTCAGCCGCCAGGTCTGGCCGCGGCCCCAGACTTCCTGGACCGAGCTGAACTGCCCAGCGCGCGGGTCGCTGATGCGGTCGTTGGACAGGTTGCGGCCACTACGTTCGGTGATTGCCAGCTTGAATTCGGCGTCGTGCCAGCCAAGGATCTTCTGAAGATCCAGGTGCGCGCCCAGAGCGAACTGGTCGCTGTAGCGGGCAGTCTTGTCGTCGTTGTAGCCGCCGTGCAGGTTGCCGGCCACCTCGCCGACGTAATCGAGGGTGAAGTCGTAGCCTTTTTCCAACAGCTCGGTTCGGGTGCCGCCCCAGTCCCCGGTCATCCATTTCGAATCCGCCGAGAAGGCCTCGGCCGCGTGTGCCCCACCACTGCCGACAAAGGTCAGCAACGCCAGCGAGCCCAGCGTCCTGATGCGTTTGCGATGGTCCATCCCTTGTTCCTCACTTTTCTTGTTATTGATGGTTTAGACGACTCAGCGCCCTTTGAAACGCGCCACATTGCCTCCAGCGACCGGCGCAGGGGCAACCTGCCCCAGGCGCTCACCGCTGGCAACATCGAACAGCAGCACCCGCGAAGGATCGAACTGCAGCTGCAGGCTGTCTCCCACACGGCAGGCGACATCCGGCGCCAGCCGGCAGCAAACCTTGACCTGGTTGAGGGTGACGAACACCAGCAGGTCCGGCCCGGTGGGCTCAGTCACCTGCACCTCGGCGCGAATGCCATGCATGCCCTCGCCCGCGCCCACGCCGATCTGCTCGGGGCGAATGCCTAGCACCACTTCGCACCCTTCGAGTTCGTCCGACAGATGCCCGACGGGCAACTCGCAACGGGCCTGCCCGCTGTCAAGCAACGCCACCAGGCGCCCTTGTTGTTTCGTCAGGCGCGCCGGGATGAAGTTCATTGGCGGTGAGCCGATGAAGCTGGCGACGAACTGGTTGGCCGGGTCGTTGTAGATCTGCTGCGGGGTGCCGAACTGCTGGATGACGCCGTCCTTCATCACCGCCACTTTGTCACCCAGGGTCATGGCCTCGATCTGGTCATGGGTGACGTACACGGTGGTGGTTTTCAGACGCTGGTGCATCAGCTTGATTTCGGTGCGCATCTCCACCCGCAGCTTGGCGTCGAGGTTCGACAACGGCTCGTCGAACAGGTAGATCTTCGGCCGCCGCGCCAGGGCCCGGCCCATGGCCACCCGCTGCTGCTGCCCGCCGGAAAGCTGGCCTGGCTTGCGCGTGAGCAGGTGTTCGATCTGCAGCAGCTTGGCCACCCGCGCCACCTCGTCGTCGATCGCCGCCTGAGGCATTTTGCGGATCTTCAGCCCGAAGGCGATGTTGTCGCGCACGTTCATGGTCGGGTACAGCGCATAGGACTGGAACACCATGGCGATGTCCCGATCCTTGGGGCTCATGCCGCTGATATCGGTGCCGTCGACGAGGATTTCGCCGCCACTGATGTCCTCCAGCCCGGCGATGCAGTTCATCAAGGTCGACTTTCCGCACCCTGATGGGCCGACCAGGATCAGAAACTCACCGGACTCGATGCCCAGGTCAATGGCCTTGAGGGTATCGGGCAGGCCGCTGCCGTAGCGCTTATTAACGTTGCGAAGTTCGAGCCGTGCCATGTGTCACCCCTTGACCGCGCCGGCGGTCAGGCCGCGCAGGAAATATTTGCCGGCCAGCACATAGACCAGCAGGGTCGGAAGCCCCGCGATCATTGCCGCCGCCATGTCGACGTTGTATTCCTTGACCCCGGTGCTGGTGTTGACCAGGTTGTTCAGGGCCACGGTGATGGGCTGGGCGTCGCCGCTGGCGAACACCACACCAAAGAGAAAGTCGTTCCAGATCTGAGTGAACTGCCAGATCAGGCAGACCATGATGATCGGCACCGACATCGGCAACAGGATCCGCCCGAAGATCGTGAAGAACCCCGCGCCGTCCAGCCGCGCCGCACGTACCAGGGCCTCGGGCACGCTGCAGTAGTAATTACGAAAGAACAGCGTGGTGAAGGCCAGCCCGTACACGATATGCACCAGCACCAATCCTGTGGTGGTGCTGGCAAGGCCAAGCTTGCCGAGGGTGAACGAGGCCGGCAGCAAGACGGTCTGGAACGGCAGGAAGCAACCGAACAGCAGCAGGCCAAAGAACAGCTGCGAACCCCGGAAACGCCACATCGACAGCACATAGCCGTTCAAGGCGCCCATCAAGGTGGATATCAGCACGGCTGGCACGGTGATCTTCACCGAGTTCCAGAAGTAGCCTCCGACCGTGTCCCAGGCCTTGATCCAGCCGATCCCAGTGATCACTTCCGGCCAGCTCAGCAGGTTGCCTGCGCGGATGTCTTCCGGCGATTTGAAGCTGGTCAGCAGCATCACCACCAGCGGTATCAGGTACAGCGCACAGGCAGCCAGCAAAGTGGCATGGATGGCCAGGCGGCTGGGGGAGAACCAACGCGGACTAGTCATGGCGCTTGGTCCTCAGTTCCGAATACAGGTAGGGCACTAGGATCGCCAGAATGGCACCGAGCATGAGGATCGCACTGGCCGAGCCCATGCCCATCTGCCCACGGCTGAAGGTGAAGTTGTACATGAACATCGCCGGCAGGTCGGAGGCGTAGCCCGGGCCGCCAGCAGTCATTGCGGCCACCAGGTCGAAGCTCTTGATGGCGATGTGCGCCAGGATCATCAGGGCACTGAAGAACACCGGCCGCAGGCTCGGCAGCACGATGCGCAAATAGATCCTCGGCAGGCTCGCGCCATCGACCTGGGCAGCCCGGATGATCGACGGGTCGACTCCACGCAGGCCGGCCAGGAACAACGCCATGACAAAGCCTGAGGCCTGCCATACCGCAGCGATCACCAGGCAATAGACCACCCGGTCCGGGTCCACCAGCCAGTCGAAACGAAAGCCCTCCCAGCCCCAGTCCCGCAGCAGTTTGTCCAGGCCAAGGCCTGGGTTGAGCAGCCACTTCCAGGCGGTACCGGTGACGATCATCGACAGCGCCATCGGGTACAGGTAGATCGTGCGGATGACGCCTTCGCGGCGGATGCGCTGATCGAGCAACACCGCCAACAGCACCCCCACGACCAGGCTGATGGCAATGAACAAGCCACCGAACACCAGCAGGTTCTTGCTGGCGACCCACCAGCGGTCGTTGGCCAGCAGTTTGGCGTACTGGGTCAGCCCGGCCCATTTGTAGCTGGGCATGAAGCTGGAGTTGGTGAAGGAGAGCACGAAGGTCCAGAGGATGTAGCCGTAAAAGCCCACCAGGACAATCAGCATGCTAGGCGCCAGCACCAGTTTCGGGAGCCAGCGTTGCAGGGCGTCCAGGGGGGAGGCCCGCAGGGTTGCGGTTGCTGTGTTCATGTGAAGTACCGAAGAACATGCATCTAGCGCGAGTCCTGTGGAAGCGGGTTTATCCGCCTCCACAGGGGCCAGTAAGGTCAGAGAGACCGCAAGCGGTGCTACTGCGCGGCCTTGATCGCCGCGCCCAGCTGCTTGGCCGCCTTGGCAGGGTCTGCCTTGGGGTCGTTGAGGAAGTTGGTGACCACATCGAAGATGGCCCCCTGCACCGCCAGCGATGAGGCCATGTTGTGCGCCATGCTCGGTTGCAGCCCCTGGCCTTTCTCGGCCTCCTGGAAGTCCTTCTGCGACTGCTGGGTGCAGGCATCGAACGGCGTCATGTCCATGCCTTGGCGCACTGGCAGCGAGCCCTTGGCTTGGTTGAAGGCGGTCTGGAAGGCCGGCTCCAGCGCGACCTTGGCCAAGTCGTTCTGGGCCTTGATATCGCGCTCGTTCTTGAGTTTGAACATCGCCAAGGAGTCGATGTTGTAGGTGAAGCTGCCCTGGGTGCCGGGGAATGGCACGCACTGGTAGTCCTTGCCGGCCACCTTGTGGGCGGCGGTCCATTCGCTCTTGGCCCAGTCACCCATGATCTGCATGCCGGCCTTGCCGTTGATGACGTCGGCGGCAGCGATGTTCCAGTCTCGGCCGGCGCGGTTGGCGTCCATATAGGTGCCAAGGCGCTGCAAGGTCTTGAAGGTCTCCACCATCTTGTCGCCGGTGAGCGTCTGTTCGTCCAGCTCGACGAACGCCTTGTGGTAGCCCTCAGGCCCCAGGATGCTCAGGACCAGGCTTTCGAACACCGTGCTGTCCTGCCAAGGCTGGCCGCCGTGGGCCAGTGGCTGGAAGCCTGCGGCCTTGAGTTTGTCGGCGGCGACGAACAGTTCATCGAGCGTATGCGGCACCTTGGCGCCTGCCTTCTCGAACACCACCGGATTGACCCACAGCCAGTTGACCCGGTGGATGTTCACCGGCACGGCTACATAGTGATCATCGTACTTCCAGATAGGGGTCAGCTTGGCCGGCAGCAGGGTGTCCCAGTGGTTGGCATTGGCCACCTCGTCGAGCTCGGCGAGCAGGCCCAAGGCACCCCACTCCTGGATATCCGGGCCCTTGATCTGGGCGGCGGCCGGTGGGTTGCCGGCCACGGCGCGGCTCTTGAGCACGGTCATGGCCGCGGCACCACCGCCACCGGCCACGGCGTTGTCCTTCCAGGTGAAACCGTCTTTTTCGACCTGCTGCTTGAGGGTGTTGACGGCGGCGGCCTCACCGCCGGAGGTCCACCAATGCAGGACTTCGACAGAGCCCTTTGCTTCGGCAGCCAGGGCGGTCAGCGGCATGAATGAGGCGAGGGAAACGACAGCGGCGAGGCGAGTGATCGCATTCATCGTGGAGAACCTTTCTTGTTGTTATGCGAGGCAAGTCGTGGTGCTTGCGCTTGCCTTGGAGTCTAAACAGCCGTCGAAGGCCGCCAGGTAACGAAGGGATGCGCGAATGTCACCAAGCGGTGACATTCGCCACTCAATCGGTGCTGCGCGGCAAGCTGAGAGTGACCCGCAGGCCACCCTGACGCAGGTTCAGCAGGCTGACCTCTCCGCCATGGCTATGGGCGATGTTACGCGCGATGCCCAGCCCCAGGCCGTAGCCCTGCTGCTGACCGGCCAGGCGAAAATGCGGTTCGAAGACCTGCTCTAGGCGCTGTTCGGGAACCCCAGGCCCCTGATCATCCACCTGCAGGACAACCCCTGTGGCGCTGTCGAGAATGCGCAGATGGGCCCGTTCGCCATACTTGATGGCGTTGTCGATCAGGTTACCAATGCACCGCCGCAGGGCCAGGGGCTTGCCCGCGTAGGGCGCCAGGGCACGGCCTTCGAGGGTGATGCGGCCATCGCCCAGGTAGGGCTCGGCGAGTATCTCCAGCACCTGGTTGAGGTCCACAGACTCGATATTCTCGTGGATGTCGGTGTCCTTCACACACTGCAACGCCCCTTTGACCAGCAGTTCGAGCTCGTCCAGATCACGACTGAACTTGGCCTGCAGCTGCTCGTCCTCGAGCAGTTCGACCCGTAGGCGCAAACGCGTGATGGGCGTGCGCAGGTCATGGGAAACGGCGCTGAACAGCTGCGCGCGCTCAGTCAGGTAGCGACTGATGCGCTCGCGCATGCTGTTGAAGGCCCGCCCCACTTCTGCCACTTCGCTGCCCCCACCTTCGGTGACGGGCGCGACATCGGCGCCCAGGGACATCTCTCGCGCCGCCCGTGCCAGACGCTTGAGCGGGCGGCTCTGCCAATGCACGAGCAGGCCGATGAACAGCAACAGCAAAGCGGTGGTCAACGCGATGAAGCCGATCTGCTGACGCGGCAAGCGCTCGGCTTCCAGGCTCGTGTAGGGCTCGGGTAACAGCGAGGCGATGTACAGCCACTCGTCCTTGTCCAGGCGGATCTGGGTGACCAGCACCGGCGGGTTCAGCGGCTCCAGGGTCAGTGAGTAATGCGCCCAAGAGCGCGGCAGCTCGTCGAGCTTCAGGCCACTATTGAAAATGCGCAGCTCCTGGGGGCTGACGAATTCCACGGAGATTTCCATCTGCGGCCCCAGCCGCTCGTGCAGTACCGACTGGAACACGTCGATCACCGCCTGCTTGCGTGGCGTGATCGGCAGCACCGGCATGTCCAGCGGCTTGTCGTTGAGCGAGACGAAGAACCGCGTGCCACCCATGCTGCGCAACTGGTCCAGCACCATGGGCCGATAGGCAACAGGCAATGAGCGGAAGTAGCTGACACTGGCGCTCATCGAATGGGCCAGGCTACGGGCACTGGCCTGTAGGCCCTGGAGCTGACTGGCACGCAGCTGGGAGACCCAGATCACGCTCGACAACCCTTGGGCCAGCAGCACCACCAACAACGTCAACGACAGCATGCGCCCGAGCAGCGAGCGCGGCAGCAGGCGCCAGCGCCGCTCAGCAGGCAGGGCAGACATGGGCCGCCAGCAGGTAGCCACTGCCGCGCACGGTACGGATCAGCCGTGGCGGTTTATCCGTGTCACGTAACCGCTGGCGTAGGCGGCTGACCGCCATGTCGACGATGCGGTCCAGCGGCATCGGCTCACGGCCTCGGGTGGCATTGCCGATGGTGTCGCGGTCGAGGATCTGCTGCGGATGGTCGAGAAACAGCTTGAGCAAGGCGAAGTCGGCGCCGGAGAGAATCACTTCTTCGCCATCGCGATGAAACAGGCGATGACTGATGGTATCCAGGCGCCAATCGTCGAAGGCCAGCACCGCCTGACTGGGTACCGCCTGACCGAACTCGGCGCGGCGCAGCAACGCCTTGATGCGCGCCTGCAACTCGCGCGGGCTGAAGGGTTTGCCCAGGTAATCGTCGGCCCCCAGCTCCAGGCCGATCACCCGATCGGTTTCATCGGAGCTGGCAGTCAGCATGATGATCGGCACCCGCGCCAGGCGCGGGTGCTGACGCACCCAACGACACAGGCTGAAGCCATCCTCGTCGGGCAGCATCACATCGAGAATCACCAGATCGCAGGGCTCGGCCTCCAGCGCCTGGCGAAAGCCCTTGCCATCGGCCTCGGCATGCACCTGAAAACCTGACCGGCTCAGGTACGCCTGCAACAATTCGCGAATGTCCTGGTCGTCGTCGACCATCAGGATCGATTTGCCAGCAGTGGTCACTGAACCTTCCTCTGGTAGTGATAACGGACGGGCATCAAGGGCCTGGCGATCAATGGCCCAATGCCTGCTGCAACGCCACACCGGCACCCAGCAACCCGGAAAACTCCGCAGTCACCAGCCACACCGGCACCCCTTCGAAATAGCCGCTCATGCAGCCCTTGTCGGCAAAGCTCGCGGCAAAGCCACTGTGTAGAAACAGTTCGGCAAAACGCGGAATCACGCCGCCGACAATATAAACCCCGCCCCGTGCTCCCAAGGTCAGTACATTGTTACCGGCCACGCGCCCGAGGAAACGGCAGAACTGCTCGATCACCGCCAATGCCCGCGGCTCGCCGCCCAGCGCGGCATCGGTGATATGCGCAGGCGTCTTGTGTCTGGGGATGTCGCCATCGAGCGCGCACATGGCTTGGTACAGACGCACCAGCCCGCCGCCACTCAATACCGTCTCGGCGCTGACATGGCCAATCTGCCGATGGATCTGCTGATGGATCGCCGCTTCGCGTTCGTTGCCCACCGGCAGATCGACATGACCTCCCTCACCCGGCAAGGCCAGCCAATGCTGGTTGTCCAGGCGCAACAGGCTGCCCACGCCCAGGCCGGTACCTGGTCCGATGACCAGAGCCGGGCGTGCAGGGTCGGCCGCGCCCGGACACACCTGGCGATACTCGCCCGGCTGAAGGCGCGTCATGCCCAGGGCCATGGCACTAAAGTCGTTGATCAACAGCAGGTGCTCGACCTGCAAGGCCTGGCAGAAGGCACGGCGGCTCAGACGCCAGTGGTTGTTGGTGAAGCGAAACGCATCGCCGCTCACAGGCCCGGCAACTGCCAGGCATACGGCCGTCAGCCCGCCGCGGGCAATGCCTTGCCCGGCCAGATAAGCCTCGATGGCCTGCTCGGGGCTGGTGTAGTCGGCAGTGGCCAGGACCTGCACCGACTGCAACTGGTTGTCGTGCCACAAGGCAAAGCGGGCATTGGTGCCGCCGATATCGCCAACCAGCAGCGCAGTCATTTGAGCTGCTCCAGGGCCGAGGTGAAGGCGCTGGCGCCCTGCTCGGCGGAGCTGAACGCCACCCGCATGAAGCCGAACAGCTCGCGCCCCATTCCCAAATCGTTGCCTTGGGGAGGTTCCGGCAGGTCACGGGTGGCCAGCTCCTCGGCCGACACCATCAGCTGCAGCGTGCCTTCGATGCCATCGACCCGCACGATATCGCCATCGCGCACCCGCGCCAGCGGGCCACCGTCATAGGCCTCGGGGCACACATGGATCGCCGCCGGGATCTTGCCCGAAGCGCCGGACATCCGCCCGTCTGTGACCAGCGCCACTTTGTAGCCACGGTCCTGCAACACCCCCAGGAAAGGGGTCAGCTTGTGCAACTCAGGCATGCCGTTGCAGCGCGGCCCCTGGAAGCGCACCACCGCGACGAAGTCGCGCTCCAGCTCGCCGGCCTTGAACGCATCGGCCAGGGATTGCTGGTCATGGAACACCCGGGCGGGTGCCTCCACGACTTGATGCTCGGGCGCCACGGCCGACACCTTCATGACACCTCGCCCGAGGTTGCCGTTCATCACCCGCAGGCCACCCTCAGCCGAGAACGGCCGTGCCACCGGGCGCAGGATGCTCTCGTCCAGGCTCTGGCGCGGCCCTTCACGCCAGACCAGCTTGCCCTCCTCGAGGAACGGCTCCTGGGTGTAGCGGCGCAGACCGTGGCCGGCCACGGTGTTGACGTCCTCGTGCAACAGCCCGGCATCGAGCAGTTCGCGGATGAGAAACGCCATGCCACCCGCCGCCTGGAAGTGGTTGATGTCGGCCTTGCCGTTGGGATAGACGTGAGACAGGGTCGGTACCACCTCGGAGAGGTCCGCCATGTCCTGCCAGGTCAACTGGATGCCGGCAGCCTGGGCAATGGCCGGGATGTGCAGGGTGTGGTTGGTGGAGCCGCCAGTGGCGTGCAGCGCGACGATCGCGTTGACCAGCGCCTTCTCATCGACGATCTCGCCCAGGGGCATGAAGCTGCCGCTGGCCTTGGTCATGCGCGTGACCTGTTGCGCCGCCTCGGCGGTCAGGGCGTCACGCAGCGGTGTATAGGGATTGACGAACGATGCGCCGGGCAAGTGCAGGCCCATGACCTCCATCACCAGCTGGTTGGTGTTGGCCGTGCCATAGAAAGTGCAGGTGCCGGGGCTGTGATAGGACTTCATCTCCGATTCCAGCAGCTCTTCGCGGCTGGCCTTGCCTTCGGCGTAGCGCTGGCGCACGTCGGCCTTTTCCTTGTTGGAGATCCCCGAAGGCATTGGCCCGCCTGGGACGAAGATGGTCGGCAGATGACCAAAGCGCAGGGCGCCCATCATCAGGCCGGGCACGATCTTGTCGCAGATGCCGAGCATCAATGCGGCATCGAACATGTTGTGGGACAAGGCGATGGCGGTGGACATGGCGATCACTTCACGGCTGGCAATGGCCAACTCCATGCCCGGTTCGCCTTGGGTGACGCCATCGCACATGGCGGGCACGCCACCGGCGAACTGGCCGACCGAGCCGATCTCGCGCAGAGCCTGTTTGATCTGTTCCGGGAAGTGCTGGTACGGCTGGTGCGCCGACAGCATGTCGTTGTAGGCCGAGACGATGGCCACGTTGGCGGCGTTCATCATCCGCAGGCTGTGTTTGTCCTCGGCGCCGCAGCCGGCCACGCCGTGGGCGAAGTTGGCACATTGCAGGCGGGCGCGCATGGGACCGTCGCTGGCCGCGCCGCGAATCAGCTCCAGGTAGCGTTCACGGGTGGCACGGCTGCGTTCGACCAACCGTGCGGTGACCTCAAGGATGCGCGGATGCATGTACTGGACTCCAGGCTGACTGTAAGGGTGGCGTCGATGGGCATTTCCCCTTCAAACGATTGCGGCCTAGGCTCAAGGTAAGGGGGCCTGACGCAATCTGGGGGTGGTCTGCCCGACCACTCGTTGTAGGTTTAACAAAATACTGCCATCAAAAAGGCTTGTTTTCTATCCAGCAGTGAATAATCTTGTAATTCCAATAACAAAACCGTTTCAGTGAAGTGACCTTTTTGCCACAAGCTTCACTCGGACTGCCAGAGGTAATGCCATGACCCTTCGGATCGCCATCAATGGATTTGGCCGCATCGGACGCAACGTCCTGCGCGCACTCTATACCCAAGGCTACCGCCAGGACCTGCAAGTCGTCGCCATCAACGACCTGGGCGACAGTGCGATGAATGCCCACCTGCTCAAGTACGACAGCGTGCACGGCACGTTCGATGCTCAAGTCGAATCCGACCAGGAGAGCCTGACGGTCAATGGCGACCGTATCTCGGTCAGTGCCATTCGCAACCCGGCGGAGCTGCCCTGGAAGGCCGAAGCGGTAGATGTGGTGTTCGAATGCACGGGCTTGTTCACCGACCGCGCCAAGGCAGCAGCCCACCTGAGCGCCGGCGCAAGCAAGGTGATCATCTCGGCGCCCGCCAAGGGAGCCGACGCCACGGTGGTGTACGGGGTCAACCACGACACCCTGCGCGCCTCGCACCAGATCATCTCCAATGCTTCTTGCACCACCAACTGCCTGGCGCCGATCGCCCAGGTGCTGCACCGTGAGTTCGGCATCGAGCAAGGGCTGATGACCACCATCCACGCCTACACCAATGACCAGGTGCTCACCGACGTCTACCACACCGACCCCTATCGCGCGCGCTCGGCCACCCAGTCGATGATCCCGAGCAAGACCGGCGCCGCCGAGGCCGTGGGCTTGGTGCTGCCGGAGCTGGCCGGAAAGCTTACGGGCATGGCGGTGCGGGTGCCGGTGATCAATGTGTCGCTGGTAGACCTGACCGTCAACCTCAAGCGCGAAGCCAGCGCCGAGGAGGTCAACCAACTGTTCCTCGAAGCCAGCCGGCACTCGCGCATCCTGGGTTACAACGCCCTGCCGCTGGTGTCCTGCGATTTCAACCACAACCCGCTGTCGTCGATCTTCGACGCCAACCACACCCGCGCCAATGGCCGGATGCTCAAGGTGCTGGCCTGGTACGACAACGAATGGGGCTTCTCCAACCGCATGCTCGACAACTGCCTGGCGCTGTGCAACGCGGGTTGACCTGGCAGACCATCGCACGCTGCGTCAGTGCCTGGTGCGGTTTTTGTAGGGCCTGGCGAAGCCTGCGACGGGTCGCAACACTGCGACACTTACCCACTCTTTACATCGATGAGGCTTGACCAAACCACAAGATGATAAGCATTATCATTTGCCTTTCGTCGGTCAGGTTTCCTCGTGAGTCAGTCCCGGTTCAACACAGTGTTCCTCACCCAGCGCCTCCCTTTGCTGCGCACGTTGCAGCGCATGGTGGGCAACCCCAGCACGGCCGAGGATCTGCTCCAGGAGACCTACCTGCGGGTCACCCGCGCCTTGGGCGTACGCCCCATCGAGCACTTGGAGCCGTTCGTGTTCCAGACTGCGCGCAACCTTGCGCTCGATCACCTGCGCGCGCGCCGCGTGCTGGCCCGCACGCTGGTTGACGATGTCCCTGACGAGGTGCTGCACAACGTCGCCGCGCCGACGAGCAGCAGCGAAGAGGCCGCTCACGCCGAGCAACTGCTCAAGCACCTGAGCGTCAGTCTCGATCAGCTCACCCCACGCCAGCAGCGCATTTTCATCCTCAGCCGACTGCATGGCGCCAGTTACCTGGAAATCGCCGAGCAGTTGAAGGTGTCGGCCAGCACCGTACAGAAAGAGCTGAAACTGATCATGGCCATCTGCGTGGGCGTCGCCGAACGCCTGCGCTGAGCCGACCATTCGCCGGTCGGCAGCGCCCCCCACTTGCCACGCCTGCTCGCAGCCATGATCATTCGCGAAAAAACCACAGCAAGGATTTTCTGTGACAGACAGCCCTGCCCCTCGCCCGTCTCCCGACGCGCCTGATGCCCGAGCGCGTGCCATGGACGAAGCGCTGGACTGGCTGGTACGTCTGCAATGCGCCAGTGAGCAAGACACCCGGGATTTCGAAGCCTGGCTGGGCGCCGCCGCAGAGAACGCCGAAGCCTATGTCGAAGCCGAAGCCCTGTGGAACGGCGCACCGCTGCATCAGGCCGCCGTGCAATTGAACCACCGTCACCGCACCGCCTTGCGCGGTCGCCTGCGTACCCACTGGAAACCTTTGGCCACCGCCGCCGTGCTGCTGGTCGGGCTGCTTACCTTCGGCAACCTGCCCGTGCGCCTGCAGGCCGACCACTTGACCGTGGTCGGCGAACGTCAGCGCCTGCAACTGGACGACGGCGCCCAGGTATTGCTCAACACCAATTCAGCCTTCGCCAACGACCTGCGTGACGGCCGCCAGGTCGCACGTCTGCTGCAAGGCGAGGCTTACTTCCAAGTACCGGGCAACAGCCCTGCCCCGCTCGTGTTGGAAGCAGGCCCGCTGCGCGCGCAGGCACAAGACACCGACTTCGCCGTGCGTTACCTCGATGGCGAAGCGCAAGTGCGGGTGCAGCGTGGCGATATCGATTTGCAGGGCGCCCGTGACCAGCGCATCCGCCTGTCGGCCGGCGACAGCATCAGCGTCGGCCCTCAGGGGTTCGGCCAGCGCCAACGCCCAGACATGCACAAAGACCTAGCCTGGGTCGAAGGCCGTCTGGTGTTCGAGAATTGCCCGCTCAGCCAGGTCCTTGCCGAAGTGCGCCGCTACTACCCCGGTTGGATCATCAACCGCAACCCGAAGCTCGAACAGGTGGCGGTGACCGGCAACTACCGCCTGGACCAACCTCTGGAAACCCTGCGCGCCCTGGCCCACATCACCTCTGCACAAGTGCACGAGTATCCGGCGCTGGTGATCCTCAATTGACGCCCTGAAGTTTTTTTACGCGATCGCGCCTTCCCGTCCGTCTCGTTATAGCCAATGCAACTGATTCTTGTTTGAAACAAGAACGGTCACCACCTATAACAGTTCGCGCGTCAGGGAGCGCCTTCGATGTCCACAGGTCCAACTCGCCCGTCCACCCCTTCCCGCCGCATGGGGCAATTGTCCCTGCTGACACTGGCCCTGCTCGCCAGCGGCGCCTGCAGCCTGCCTACCCTGGCCGCAGAACCGGCCAATGCCAGCAGCCCACGCCTGGGCGACTACCGCTTTGCCATCGAGCAGCAGCCACTGGTCTCGGCGATCAACGCGTTCAGCCAGGTCACCGGCTGGCAGGTCGGTTTCAGTGCCGAATTGGCCGAGGGCGTGTCGTCACCGGGGGTACGGGGCTCGCTGCCTGCGCAAGCCGCATTGCGCCGTCTGCTGCAAGGCACCGGGCTGAGCCTGCGCAAGATCGGCAACGCCAACGTGGTATTGGAGCGCCAGCAGGCCAGCAACACCATCGCCCTGCAGCAACTGACCGTGAGCGCCACCCGCAGCGCCCAGGACGTCAGCCAGGTGCCAAGCACCGTCAGCGTGCAGACCCGCGAGCAACTGGATCGCAGGAACGTCAACGACATCAAGGAGCTGGTCCGTTACGAGCCCGGCGTCTCCGTCGGCGGCGTCGGCCAGCGCAGCGGCCTGAACGGCTACAACATCCGCGGCATCGATGGCGAACGGATCCTCACCCAGGTCGACGGCGTCTCGGTTCCGGATGGTTTCTTCTACGGCCCCTATGCCCAGACCCAACGCAACTATGTCGACCCCGAGATCGTCAAGCGCGTGGAGATCCTTCGCGGTCCAGCCTCGGTGCTCTATGGCAGCAATGCCATTGGCGGCGCGGTCAGCTACTTCACCCTCGATCCGGACGACATCATCAAGCCTGGCAAGGACATGGGCGCCCGCCTCAAGACCGGCTACAGCTCGGCCGATGAAAGCTGGCTGACCTCCGCCACCGCCGCCGGCCGCCAGGGCGACTTCGACGGCCTGTTGCATCTGAGCCAGCGCAACGGTCACGAAACCGAATCCTACGGCGAGCACGGTGGCACCGGCCTTGACCGCACCAAGGCCAACCCCGAGGATGCGCGCACCACCAACGTACTGGCCAAACTGGGCTGGAACTACGCCGAGGACGCGCGACTGGGCGTTACCTACGAGCGTTACAAGGACGATCGCGACCAGAATGTGCTCAGTGCAGTGGGTGGACCGTTCATTCCCGGCATGGGCGCTTCGAACATGTATCGCGCCCGAAGCGCCGATGACACCATCACGCGGGAACGCTTCGGCATCAATCATGAGTTCGGCCTCGACAGCCTGCTGGCCGATCACATGAAATGGAGCCTGAACTACCAGATCGCCAAGACCGATCAACGCACCGAGGAGCTATACTTCGCCCGTGGCCGCGAAGTGCTTCGTGATCGGCAGACGACCTACAAGGACCGCCAATGGGTGCTCGATGCACAGCTCGACAAAGCGTTCACCGTTGGCGCCACCGACCATCTGCTGACCTACGGCACAACGCTCAAGCAAGAAAAAGTCACCGGTTCTCGTAGCGGTACGGGCGTCTGCCTGAATGTTGGTGGCTCCTGCACAGCCATCGGCCAGATCAGTCCCCCCGACAGCCTGGCCCGGGTCAGCGACTTCCCCGACCCGACCATCAACACCTACAGCCTGTTCGCCCAGGACGAGATCCGCTGGAACAACTGGACCTTCCTGCCGGGCGCACGCTACGACTACACCCGGCTCAAGCCGCACCTGACCGATGAGTTCCTGGCCACCCTGCCGACCTCGGGCAACACCACCGTCAGCGACAAACAGAAGAACTGGCACCGCGTTTCGCCCAAGCTGGGCGTCACCTACGCCTTCAACGACCACTACACCTGGTACGGGCAGTACGCCGAAGGCTTCCGCACGCCGACGGCCAAGGCATTGTATGGCCGCTTCGAGAACCCGGCCGGCGGCTATGTGGTCCAGCCGAATCCGAACCTTGAGCCGGAAAAGAGCAAAAGCTACGAGACCGGTCTGCGCGGCAACTTCGATGCGGGCAACTTCGATGTCGCCGTCTTCTATAACAAGTACCGCGATTTCATCAATGAAGACGCCCTGCTCAACGGCAACGACGCGCTCGACTTCCAGGCGCAGAACATCAAGCACGCCACCATCAAGGGCGCCGAGGTCAGAGGTCGTCTGAACCTGGATCGCTTTGGCGCACCGCAAGGCCTGTACACCCAAGGCTCGGTGGCCTACGCCTATGGCCGCAACGATGACACCGGCCAGCCGCTGAACAGCGTCAACCCACTCACTGGCGTGTTTGGCCTGGGGTATGAGCAGGACAGCTATGGCGGCCTGCTGAGCTGGACATTGGTCAAGCGCAAGAACCGCGTCGACGACACCACGTTCTTCTCCCCCGACGGCAGCACTTCGCGCTGGCGTACCCCCGGCTATGGCGTGCTCGACCTGAGCGGCTTCTACAAGATCACGGACGATGTGACCGTCAATGCCGGTCTGTACAACCTGACCGACAAGAAGTACTGGCAGTGGGATGACGTACGCAGCTATGCCACTGTCGGCCAGAACGGCCAGAGCGAAGCCGCCGTCACCCAGCCCGCCAACCTCGACCGCCTCACCGCGCCGGGACGCAACTTCGCCATCAATTTGATCTGGGATATCTGAGCGCCGTCGTGCGACGGCACCGCATCGCCTGCTTCGCGGCTGAAGCCGCTCCCACAGGGACTGCGCCGGTCTCAGGATCGGCGCGGTACCAGTGGGGCCTTCACCCTCTGCAAACACCTTTTTTACGGTCGGATCCGACCCGATTCGTCTCGTCTAGAGCCCTCATCTGCCAAGGACCTTTCCATGACCGCCACCCCCGCCCTGCGCTCGCAGCGCCTGAACCAGGTCACCCACGCACCGCACACCGAGCTGGACGCCCTGGTCAAATCCCACAAGCCATTCGACAGCCGCGAAAGCTTCGCCCGCTTCGTGGTCGCCCAGTACCTGTTCCAGTCCGAACTGCAGGCCCTGTACAACGACCCGCGACTGATCGCCATCGTGCCGGACCTGGCCCAGCGCTGCCGTGCCGAGCAGGCACGTCTGGACCTGGCCGACCTGGACACCGACGTTCCCGCCCCTTTGCCCGGCGCGTTGCAAGGGCCGAGCCTGGGCCAGGCCTTGGGCTGGATCTTCGTCTCCGAAGGCTCCAAACTGGGCGCCGCGTTCCTGATCAAGCGTGCCGTGGCTCTTGGGCTGTCCGACAGCTTCGGCGCCCGTCATCTGGGCGAGCCGGCCGGTGGTCGCGCCGAAGGCTGGAAGCAGTTCACCCGAATCCTCGATAACCTCGAGCTTTCGGCCGAGGAGGATGCCGCCGCCGAACGTGGCGCAGTGGCGGCCTTCGAGCGCTTCACCGAACTGCTCAAGCATGCCTATGCCGCGGATGCCGCACTGGCCTGAGAGGCTTCACCCGGTCACCGCTCCGTTGGCCGGACCGTTTTTTCGCAGTGAGACCATGACCCGACCAGCCCGCTCGAAACTCGCCCGCCTGCTCTACGCAATCCTGGCCTATGTCAGCTTGGGTATTGGGCTGGTCGCGATCGTCGTACCCGGCCTGCCCACCACCGAATTCATTCTCCTGGCCGCCTGGGCAGCGACTCGCAGCTCCCCGCGTCTGAGCGCCTGGCTGGAAAATCATCGGTTGTTCGGGCCGATCCTCCATAACTGGCGCAATGGCAAGGTGATCCAGCGCCGTGCCAAGGTCAGCGCCACGCTCAGCATGCTGCTGTGCGTGGGGCTGATGCTGACGTTCTTCGAGCATCGCTGGCCAGTGTTTCTGGCCATTGGCGGCATGACCTTGGGCAATCTGTGGATCTGGTCGCGCCCGGAGCGACCTGTCCCGCCCTGCCCCTCACAAACTCAGCACCCCTGAATACAAGCCGTAGGCCGCTAGCCCCGCTCCGGCTAGCACCGCTGCGAAGATCAGCTTTTCCCAGCCAATGAACAACGCCTTGCCTTGTTCGTGCTTGGCTCGGGCGAACAGGATCACGCCCGGCGCATAGAGCAGGGCCGAGAGCAGCAAGTACTTGAGCCCCCCGGCATACAGCAACCAGACGGCATAAAGCAGCGCCACCAGGGCGACTACCAGGTCCTTGCGACGCACCTGCGGCTGCTCGGCATAGCCTTCGCCACGCAGGGTCAGCAGCACCGCGTAGGCCGCCGACCAGAAGTACGGCACCAGAATCATCGACGACGCCAGGTAGATCAGGCTGGTGTAGGTGCCCGCCGAGACCAATGTGATCAGCAGGAAGCCCTGAATCATCACATTGGTCAGCCACAGGGCGTTGGCCGGTACATGGTTGGCGTTCTCCTTGGCCAGGAAACGCGGCATGGTCTGGTCCCGCGCCGTGGCGAAGAGGATCTCGGCGCACAGCAGCGCCCAGGAAAGCAGCGCACCCAGCAGCGATATCGCCAAGCCAATGCTGATCAGCAAGGCGCCCCAGGGCCCGACGATGTGTTCTAGCACCGAAGCCAACGAGGGGTTCTGCAGATTGGCCAGCTCTGGCTGGGTCATCACCCCCAACGACAGCACATTGACCAGCACCAACAATGCCAGCACCCCGAGAAAGCCGATGACCGTGGCCTTGCCCACGTCCGAGCGATGCAGCGCCCGCCCCGAATACACACTGGCGCCCTCGATGCCGATGAACACGAACACGGTCACCAGCATCATGTTGCGCACCTGCTCCAGCACGTTGCCGAACTTGGGGTTGCTCAGCCCCCAGATGTCACGGGTGAAGATATCGGCCCGGAAGGCGAAGGCGGCAATGACGATGAAGATCAGCAGCGGCACCACCTTGGCCACGGTGGTCACCTGGTTGATGAACGCCGCTTCCTTGATGCCGCGC
>NZ_KV793320.1:82598-98588 GCF_001808425.1 Pseudomonas sp. HMSC08G10
GCCGCGCAGCACCAGAAAGTGCACCGCCCACAACAGCAAAGACGCACAGGCGATGGCTACCGGCGTATTGCCCTCGCCGAACACCGGGTAGTAGAAACCCAGGGTGCTGAACAGCAACACGAAATAGCCCACATTGCCCAGCCATGCGCTGATCCAGTACCCCCAGGCCGAGGAAAAGCCCATGTACTCGCCAAAGCCGGCCTTGGCGTAGGCGTACACCCCTGAGTCCAGCTCCGGCTTGCGGTTGGCCAGGGTCTGGAACACGAACGCCAGTGCCAGCATGCCCACGGCAGTGATGCCCCAACCGATCAGCACCGCGCCCACATCGGCGCGCGCCGCCATGTTCTGCGGCAACGAAAAGATCCCACCGCCGATCATCGAGCCGACCACCAGCGCGATCAAAGCACCCAGGCGTAGCTTCTGTCCCGGTTCACTCATAGGGCTCCCCTTTGGGCTGTTGTCATACGCATGAAACACCTTGTTGATTCTTATAACGGAGCGGTCAACTCATATTAGACCAAGCGATCAAGGCTAAAACCCTCATAACGAGTCGGTCTATATAGTTGGCATTAATACTGCGCCTTCCATGAGGCAGGTCAGTGACAAACATAGTTAAGACGGGGTTTTCTCGAAAATTTGCTTATTGCCCAAAAGCGGCTAGCTTGAAACCTCGCAGGCCACACGAGCTTTTGCTCTAGAAGGACACGGAGGTGCCAGCGCAAAAGGCCTGCCGCATAAGCAGTCGGCACTCTCCAGGAGTCATGTGAAGGAGTTTTCCTACTTCGCATCACCATGAAACTGACCCATGTCAGCACATGGCACAGGCGTCGGATTTACTCTGAGGTCAACTTTCTCCTGGCATGGAGTTGTTAAATGTCTGATTCTCCCGGAAAACTAAAACTGGGTGCACTTGTTGCACTTGTCGTCGGTTCCATGATTGGCGGCGGGATATTTTCGTTGCCGCAAAACATGGCCGCCAGCGCCGGTGTCGGTGCTGTATTGATCGGCTGGGCCATCACGGCGGTCGGCATGTTGACCCTCGCCTTCGTGTTCCAGACGCTGGCCAATCGCAAACCGGATCTGGACGGCGGGGTGTATGCCTACGCCAAGGCAGGGTTCGGCGACTACATGGGCTTTTCCTCAGCCTGGGGCTACTGGATCAGCGCCTGGCTAGGCAACGTCGGCTACTTCGTCCTGTTGTTCAGCACCTTGGGCTATTTCTTCCCGATCTTCGGTGAGGGCAACACGCCGGCGGCCGTGATCGGCGCCTCGATCCTGCTGTGGGCGGTGCACTTTCTGGTGCTGCGCGGCATCAAGGAAGCGGCGTTCATCAACCTGGTCACCACCGTGGCCAAGGTCGTGCCACTGGCGTTGTTCGCGTTGATCTGCCTGTTCGCCTTCAAGCTGGACATTTTCACCGCCGACATCTGGGGTAAAGGCTCCCCTGACTTAGGCAGCGTGATGGACCAGGTGCGCAACATGATGCTGGTCACCGTATGGGTGTTCATCGGCATCGAGGGCGCGAGCATCTTCTCCTCCCGGGCGGAAAAACGCTCCGATGTGGGCAAGGCCACCGTCATCGGTTTCATCACCGTGCTGCTGTTCCTGGTGCTGGTCAACGTACTGTCGCTGGGCGTGATGACCCAACCTGAACTGGCCAAGCTGCAGAACCCCTCGATGGCTGCCGTGCTCGAGCACGTGGTCGGGCACTGGGGCGCGGTGCTGATCAGCGTCGGGCTGATCATCTCGCTGCTCGGTGCGCTGCTGTCATGGGTGCTGCTGTGCGCCGAGATCATGTTCGCCGCGGCCAAGGACCACACCATGCCGGAGTTCCTGCGCCGCGAGAACGCCAACCATGTACCGGCCAATGCGCTGTGGCTGACCAACGCCATGGTGCAGATCTTCCTGGTCATCACCCTGTTCTCCAACAGCACCTATCTGTCGCTGATCTACCTCGCCACCTCGATGATCCTGGTGCCTTACCTGTGGTCGGCGGCCTATGCGGTGCTGCTTGCGGTACGGAGCGAAACCTACGAACAGGCCCTGGCCGAACGCCAGAAAGACCTGATCATTGGTGGCATCGCCCTGCTGTACGCCATCTGGCTGCTGTATGCCGGCGGCGTGAAATACCTGCTGCTATCGGCCCTGCTCTATGCCCCTGGCGCGATCCTGTTCGCCAAGGCCAAGCGCGAGGTCGGCCAACCGATCTTCACCTCGGTTGAAAAACTGATCTTTGCCGCCGTCGTGGTGGGCGCCCTGGTGGCCGCCTACGGACTCTACGACGGCTTCCTGACGCTTTGATCCACGTCTTCGCATTCTTGGAGGAATGAACATGTCCACGGAAAAACAGAAGTACGGTGTCCACTCCGAAGCCGGCAAACTGCGCAAAGTGATGGTGTGCGCTCCAGGTCTTGCTCACAAGCGCCTGACCCCGAGCAACTGTGACGAGCTGCTGTTCGATGACGTGATTTGGGTCGACCAGGCCAAGCGCGACCACTTCGACTTCGTCACCAAGATGCGCGAGCGCGGCGTCGAGGTGCTGGAGATGCACAACCTGCTCACCGACATCGTGCAGAACCCCGAAGCACTGAAATGGATCCTCGACCGCAAGATCACCCCTGACACCGTCGGTGTCGGCCTGACCAACGAAGTACGCAGCTGGCTGGAAGGCCTGGAACCGCGTCACCTGGCCGAATTCCTGATCGGCGGTGTGGCCGGCCAGGACCTGCCGGAAAGCGAAGGTGCCAGCGTGGTCAAGATGTACAACGACTACCTGGGCCATTCCAGCTTCATCCTGCCACCTCTGCCCAACACCCAATTCACCCGCGACACCACCTGCTGGATCTACGGCGGCGTGACCCTCAACCCGATGTACTGGCCAGCACGACGCCAGGAAACCCTGTTGACCACCGCCATCTACAAGTTCCACCCCGAGTTCACCAAAGCCGACTTCCAGGTCTGGTACGGCGACCCGGACAAAGACCACGGTCAGGCCACCCTCGAAGGCGGCGATGTGATGCCGATCGGCAAGGGCATCGTGTTGATCGGCATGGGCGAGCGCACCTCGCGCCAAGCCATCGGCCAACTGGCACAGAACCTGTTCGCCAAAGGTGCCGTGGAGAAAGTCATCGTCGCCGGGCTGCCTAAGTCTCGCGCGGCCATGCACCTGGACACCGTGTTCAGCTTCTGCGACCGAGACCTGGTCACAGTTTTCCCGGAAGTGGTCCGCGAAATCGTGCCGTTCATCATTCGCCCGGACGAAAGCAAGCCTTACGGCATGGACGTGCGCCGCGAGAACAAGTCGTTCATCGAGGTGGTCGGCGAGCAACTGGGCGTGAAGCTGCGCGTGGTGGAGACCGGCGGCAACAGCTTCGCTGCCGAGCGCGAACAGTGGGATGACGGCAACAACGTGGTGGCGGTCGAGCCCGGCGTGGTCATCGGCTACGACCGCAACACCTACACCAACACCCTGCTGCGCAAGGCCGGAATCGAAGTCATCACCATCAGTGCCGGCGAACTGGGCCGGGGCCGTGGCGGCGGCCACTGCATGACCTGCCCGATCGTTCGCGACCCAATCGACTACTAACGACCATTTCCCCGGCCGTCCTCACAAGGCGACGGCCGGGCCGACCCGAACTCAAGGAGAACCGTCATGGCGTTCAACATTCACAACCGCAACCTGCTCAGCCTCGAACACCACACCACCCGCGAGCTGAAATACCTGCTGGACCTGTCCCGCGACCTCAAGCGCGCCAAGTACACCGGCACCGAACAACAGCACCTGAAGGGCAACAACATCGCCCTGATCTTCGAGAAGACCTCGACCCGCACCCGCTGCGCCTTCGAAGTCGCCGCCTATGACCAAGGCGCCAACGTCACCTACATCGACCCGAACTCCTCGCAGATCGGCCACAAAGAGAGCATGAAGGACACCGCTCGCGTGCTGGGTCGCATGTACGACGCCATCGAGTACCGTGGCTTCAAGCAGGAAATCGTCGAGGAGCTGGCCAAGTTCGCCGGCGTGCCGGTGTTCAACGGCCTCACCGACGAGTACCACCCGACCCAGATGATCGCCGACGTGCTGACCATGCGTGAGCACAGCGACAAGCCGCTGCACGACATCAGCTATGCCTACCTGGGCGATGCCCGCAACAACATGGGCAACTCGCTGCTGCTGATCGGCGCCAAGCTTGGCATGGACGTGCGCATCGCCGCGCCCAAGGAACTGTGGCCTCATGACGACCTGGTCCAGCGCTGCAAGCAGTACGCCGAAGAAAGCGGCGCACGCATCACCCTGACCGAGGACGCCAAGGCTGCGGTCAAGGGCGTCGACTTCATCCACACCGACGTCTGGGTGTCGATGGGCGAGCCAGTCGAAGCCTGGGGCGAGCGCATCAAGCTGCTGCTGCCCTACCAGGTGAACAAGGAACTGATGAAGTCCACCGGCAACCCTCGCACCAAGTTCATGCACTGCCTGCCGGCGTTCCACAACTCCGAGACCAAGGTCGGCAAGCAGATCGCCGAACAGTACCCGCACCTGGCCAACGGCATCGAAGTCACCGAGGACGTATTCGAGTCGCCGGCGTGCATCGCCTTCGAGCAGGCGGAAAACCGCATGCACACCATCAAGGCGATCCTGGTGTCGACCCTGGCTGATCTCTAAACGCTATTGGCTGCAAGCTTCAAGTTCCAAGCCACAAGAAACGCGGCGCCTCACACCGACCCGCCTCTGCTTGCAGCTTGCGGCTTGAAGCTTGAAGCTGACCTGAGAAGGACATTCACCATGCGTATCGTTGTTGCATTGGGCGGCAACGCCCTGCTGCGTCGCGGCGAGCCCATGACCGCTGAAAACCAGCGCGCCAATATCCGCACCGCCACCGAGCAGATCGCCAAGATCCATCCTGGCAACGAACTGGTCATCGCCCACGGCAACGGCCCGCAAGTCGGCCTGCTGTCGCTCCAGGGCCTGTCCTACAAACCCGACGAGGCTTACCCGCTGGACGTGCTGGGTGCCGAGACCGAAGGCATGATCGGCTACATGATCGAACAGGAGCTGGGCAACCTGCTGGCCTTCGAAGTGCCGTTCGCCACGCTGCTGACCCAAGTGGAAGTGGATGCCAACGACCCAGCCTTCAAGGACCCGACCAAATTCATCGGCCCGGTCTACAGCAAGGAAGAGGCCGAGCGCCTGGCCAAGGAGAAAGGCTGGGTGGTCAAGGCCGATGGCGACAAGTACCGCCGCGTGGTGGCCAGCCCCAAACCCAAGCGCATCTTCGAAATCCGCCCGATCAAGTGGTTGCTGGAAAAGAGCAGCATCGTGATCTGTGCAGGCGGCGGCGGCATCCCCACCATGTACGATGAAAACCGCAAGCTCAAAGGCATCGAGGCCGTCATCGACAAGGACCTGTGCTCGGCCTTGCTGGCCGAACAGCTGGACGCCGACCTGCTGGTGATCGCCACCGACGTCAACGCCGCATACATCGACTTCAACAAGCCGACCCAGAAAGCCATCGCCCAGGCCCACCCCGACGAACTGGAACGCCTGGGCTTTGCCGCCGGCTCCATGGGCCCCAAGGTGCAAGCGGCCTGCGACTTCGCCCGTCACACCGGCAAGGTGGCGGTGATCGGCTCGCTGTCGGACATCGAAGAGATCGTCAAAGGCACCGCCGGTACCCGCGTATCCACCGCCAAGCCGGGGATCAGCTACCGTTGAATGCAGTAGGCGGGCGCGCGACGCCCGCCGTTTTCGACCTTCCAGAGGAGCGTGTCAATGGCCCAATACCACCCCGGTCATGTCCATATCGAGCGCACCGCGCTGAACAAGAATGACCACAGCTATGACTTGAACATCGAATACGAGGCCGCGTCGGACCCCAAGGAAGGCAGAGGCATCCAGTTCCACATGCACGGCATCATCGAGGGCAAGACGGTCGAGGAAAAATTCTTCCTGGCCAAGGACCAGGTGCTGCCCAGCTTCCTCATGCAACTCTCCCGCCGGGCCCAGTCCTACCTGGCGCCGCCCAAGAAATTCGAGAACCTGGGTTCGCCGCACAAGATCTACGACTGGATGTTCAAGGACATCCGCGAGAAGCTGGACGTGAAATCGGGCGACCCGATCAAGCCTGAACACCTGGAATGACTTCACGATCAGGGGCCGCACAGCGGCCCCGGCAATATTGGGCTTGATCGACCGACCGAGGCATACTACCGCCCTCCCCCGGCCACAGCCCGCTCAGCCCCATGCGCATCCACGTCAGTTTCATCGACCGCGTCGGCATCACCCAGGAAGTCCTGGCCCTGCTCGGTGCCCGCAATCTCAACCTGGACGCCGTGGAGATGGTGCCGCCGAACGTCTACATCGATGCGCCCACCCTTAGCCCTGCCGTGCTCGAAGAGCTCCACGATGCGTTGTTCGAAGTCCAGGGCGTGCAGTCGGTGGAAGTGGTCGACATCCTTCCCGGCCAACGCCGACACCTACAGCTCGATGCTCTACTGGCCGCCATGAGCGACCCGGTGCTGGCGGTGGACAGCGCAGGCAAGGTGCTGCTGGCCAACCCGGCGTTGATCGCCCTGTGCGGGCGCGAATCGGCCGGGCGCTCCGTGGGCGAGCTGTTCAATGACCCAGGTCTGCTGCAGGCTCTGCTGGACAACAATTTCCACCTGCCGATGCGCGAGATGCAGCTCAACGGCCAGAGCTTGCTGCTCGACGCTACACCGATCACTCATGCTGGCGGTCTGCTCACGCTCTACCCGCCGAACCGCATGGGCGAACGCCTGTCGGCCCTGCATCACGACCATGCCGAAGGGTTCGATGCCTTGCTCGGCGACTCCCCGGCGATCCGCACCCTCAAGGCCCGCGCCCTGCGCGTCGCAGCCCTGGACGCGCCACTGCTGGTGCACGGCGAGACCGGCACCGGCAAGGAGTTGGTGGCCCGTGCCTGCCATGCCATCAGCAGTCGCCATGCCGCGCCATTCCTTGCGTTGAACTGCGCGGCCCTGCCCGAGAGCTTGGCCGAAAGCGAGCTGTTCGGCTATGCCCCAGGGGCGTTCACCGGGGCACAACGCGGCGGCAAGCCGGGGCTGATGGAGCTGGCCAACCAGGGCACCGTGTTCCTGGATGAGATCGGCGAAATGTCACCTTACCTTCAGGCCAAGCTGCTGCGTTTTCTGAGTGACGGCAGCTTTCGCAGGGTCGGCGGCGACCGGGAAATCAAAGTGGACGTGCGCATCATCAGCGCCACCCACCGCGACCTGGAGCGCATGGTGGCCGAGGGAAGCTTTCGCGAGGACCTGTTCTATCGCCTCAACGTGCTGAATCTGCAGGTTCCCCCCCTGCGCGAACGTGGCCAGGACATCCTGCTGTTGGCGCATTTCTTCATGCAACAGGCCTGCACACAGATCCAGCGCCCACCCTGCCGCCTGGCCCCGGCCACACACTCGGCGCTCTTGGCCAACCCCTGGCCGGGTAACGTGCGCCAATTGCAGAACGTGATCTTCCGCGCCGCAGCCATCAGCGAACATAGCCTGGTGGACATCGACGATCTGGACATAGCCGGCACCGCCGTGGCCCGTGGCCAGGACGGCGAAGTGGCCAGCCTCGAGCAGGCCGTGCAAGCCTTCGAGCGCGATCTGCTGCAGCGCCTCTACTTGAGTTATCCGTCGACCCGCCAATTGGCCAGCCGCCTGCAAACCTCCCACACCGCGATTGCCCAGCGACTACGCAAGTACGGGATTCCAAACAAAGCATGAAGCAGGGCTCGCGCCTCGGTTCGACAGCGCCCCGCCAGCGTCGGGGTGGCGCATAAAACCACAAAAATAACCGTCATAAGCCGATAACTTTCAGAATAAACCTACGTACTCGCGTAATGGCCGTCCCTAGAATGGCGCGCCCAAGTAAATATTCTTCTGAATTTACAAAGAGTACGCATCACATGCTTGAGCTCGATTTCTATGGGACACTCGTCGCCGCCTCCCTGGTGCTGCTATTAGGACGAGGCCTCGTTGCACGCATCGCTTTTTTGCGCACTTACAATATTCCCGAACCGGTCGCCGGTGGCTTGCTGGTCGCCGTGGTGTTATTGGGACTGCGCAGTTTCGATATCCAGGTCCAATTCGATACTTCACTGCAAACACCTTTGATGTTGGCATTCTTCGCCACCATCGGCTTGAGTGCGGATTTCGCCAGCCTGAAGAAAGGCGGCCGTGTCGTCGGCATCTTTCTGCTGGTGGTCACCGGATTGCTGGTGGTCCAGAACGCCATGGGCATCGGACTTGCCACGGCGCTTGGATTGGACCCGCTGATGGGCTTGCTGGCAGGTTCGATCACCTTGTCGGGCGGGCACGGCACAGGCGCTGCGTGGGGAGCCACCTTCAGCGAGAAGTTCGGTCTGGCCTCAGCGTCCGAACTGGCACTGGCCTCCGCCACGTTCGGCCTGGTGTTGGGCGGTTTGATTGGTGGTCCGGTCGCACGCTTGCTCATCGCCCGCGTCCAGACGCCCGGTGTCGAACAAGAGACGCCCCGCTTGCCGCGGGGGTTTGAACAACCCAACAAAGAGCGCCTGATCACACCCTTTTCCCTGATCGAAACCATCGCGCTGATTTCGGTCAGCTTACTGGCAGGTTCCCTGTTGAATAAGTTTCTGCACGGGACCGCATTCGAACTACCGACCTTCGTGTGCGTCTTGTTCGTAGGCGTACTGCTACGAAACGGGCTTTCGATGTTTGGTTTGTATCAAGTATTCGAGCGCGAAGTTTCGGTCATGGGCAATGTCAGTTTGTCGTTGTTTCTGGCCATTGCACTGATGTCACTGAAGTTATGGGATCTGGCGGCGCTGGCATTACCGTTCTTCATTCTTTTGGCAGTCCAAGCATTGGTGATGGCACTCTTTGCGATCTTCGTGACCTTCAGGGTCATGGGCCGCAACTATGATGCTGCCGTACTTGCAGCCGGCCATTGCGGTTTTGGCCTGGGCGCCACGCCAACGGCGATTGCCAATATGCAGGCTGTGACGCAACGCTATGGCCCATCGCAGATCGCCTTTCTGGTGGTGCCGATGGTGGGGGCATTCTTCATCGACATCATCAACGCCATCGTCATCAAGCTGTACTTGGCGTTGCCATTTTTTGCCGCCGTGTAACGACCAACTGATTCATCGGGACATGCGGCAGCAGCAGGACGGCCCTGCTCGCAGCGGCAATTTTTACGCTCTTTTTACACTCACCAAAAGCAGTTGAAACGATACTGGCTGCGCTTGCTGCCTGAACGGTCGATGCCGACGTTACGCCTCTGCGTAGCGCCGGCATCGACCGTTCAGGCGCCAGGGAAGCGCGCAGCACAGGGAAGGCACGCGCTCTCGACCCGCCCGTCCAGAGAAGTCATCCGTGAGCCAGACTGCGACCACTGCACATCAAACCCTTCCCAGCAAAACCTCAGGCGTCGGCATGCTCGTTGCCGCAGTCGGCGTGGTGTATGGCGACATTGGTACCAGCCCGTTGTACACCCTCAAAGAAGTCTTCTCAGGCCACTATGGCGTCCAGGTCAACGCAGCCGGCGTACTGGGCGTGCTGTCGTTAGTGTTCTGGTCGTTGATCTGGGTCGTCTCGATCAAATACGTGTTGTTCATCCTGCGGGCCGACAACCAGGGCGAAGGCGGCATCATGGCCCTGACGGCGCTGGCGCACCGGGCCGCGGCGCCTTATGCGCGACTGAGCCGGGTGCTGGTCTTGCTCGGCCTGTTCGGCGCTGCCTTGTTCTATGGCGACAGCATGATCACTCCAGCGATTTCCGTGCTGTCGGCGGTCGAAGGGCTGCAACTGGCCTTCGATGGCATCGAGCATTGGGTCGTGCCCGTCTCGGTGGTGGTGCTGGTCGCGCTGTTCATGATCCAGCGACACGGCACAGCGCGCATCGGCATCCTCTTCGGGCCGATCATGGTGCTGTGGTTCGTGGTGCTCGGGGCGCTTGGCGTTCATGGCATCGCGCAGCGCCCCGAGGTATTGCAAGCGCTCAATCCCACTTGGGCGGTGCAGTTCTTCGTTGTCCACCCGGGCATGGGTGTCGCCATTCTGGGGGCGGTGGTGCTGGCATTGACCGGCGCGGAGGCGCTCTATGCCGACATGGGGCATTTTGGCCGCAAGCCCATCGCGCGGGCCTGGTTTGTGTTGGTGCTGCCTGGGTTGGTGCTGAACTACTTCGGGCAGGGCGCGTTGATCCTGGGCAACCCAGACGCCGTGCGCAACCCGTTCTATCTGTTGGCGCCCGGCTGGGCCTTGCTGCCGATGGTCGGGCTGGCCACCCTTGCCACCATCATTGCCTCACAAGCAGTGATTTCCGGCGCCTTCTCCCTCACCCGCCAGGCGATCCAGTTGGGCTATGTACCGCGCATGTTCATCCAGCACACCTCCAGCGAGGAACAGGGCCAGATCTACATTGGCATGGTGAACTGGGCACTGATGGTTGGCGTCGTGCTGCTGGTGATCGGCTTCGAATCCTCCAGCGCCCTGGCCGCCGCCTATGGCGTAGCCGTCACCGGCACCATGCTGATCACCACGCTGCTGTCATCGGCGGTGGTGCTGTTGCTGTGGAAGGCGCCGCGTTGGTTGGCCGTTCCCTTGTTGCTGGGCTTCTTGCTGGTCGACAGCCTGTACTTTTCCGCCAACGCGCCGAAAATCCTGCAAGGCGGAGCCTTCCCGGTCATCGCCGGGGTTGTCCTGTTCGTGCTGATGACCACCTGGAAGCGCGGCCGCCGGATCATCGTCGAGCGACTCGACGAAAGCGCACTGCCGCTCGACCTGTTCATCGCCAGCCTGCAGTTCCAGCCTCCGCATCGGGTACAGGGTACGGCGGTGTTCCTCACTGCCAGGGCCGAGGCGGTGCCCCATGCGCTGCTGCACAACCTGCTGCACAACCAGGTACTGCATGAACAGGTTGTCCTGTTGACCGTCATGTCCGAAGACGAGCCGCGTGTCAGCGCCAACAAACGCTTCGAGGTCGAGGTTTTCGGCGAAGGCTTCTTCCGCGTGACCCTGCACTTTGGCTTCATGGAGGAGCCGGACGTACCGAAGGCGCTAGGCGGATGCCAACGCGACGGCCTCGATTTCGGCCCCATGCGTACCACCTACTTCCTCAGCCGAGAAACCGTCATCGCGACCAAGCGAATCGGCATGGCCCGGTGGCGTGAGTACCTGTTCGCTTTCTTGCTCAAGAATGCCAACAGCAACCTGAGGTACTTCAAGTTGCCGTTGAACCGGGTGATCGAACTCGGTACGCAGGTCGAGATGTGAGGCAAGGGGCCAAAGCCTGCCAAGCCGGCGACGACACATCGGCCGGCAACCGCTATCACGTGCGCAGCAAGTGCACGGCCAACCCTACCAACGCGCACGCCAGCAGCACTTGAATGACACCACGCTTGAAGCGAAACAGCGCGATGGCCGCAGCGATGGCGATCAGCGCAGACGGCCAATCGAACGCACCACTGAAGCCCTGCGGCCAAAGCACGTGGTAACCGAAGAACAGCGCCAGGTTGAGAATGACGCCCACCACAGCGGCCGTGATGCCGGTCAGCGGCGCCGTGAACTTGATCTCGTTGTGCGTCGACTCCACCACCGGGCCGCCGGCGAGAATGAACAAAAATGACGGCAAAAAGGTGAACCAGGTGACCAGGCTCGCCGCCACCGCTCCGGCGAGAAACGGGTGTTCAGCGCCAAACATCGGATATACGTACCCACCGATGAAGCCAACGAAGGCAACCACCATGATCAGTGGGCCTGGCGTGGTTTCGCCCAAGGCCAGCCCATCGATCATCTGGGTGGGCGAGAGCCAACCGTAATGCCCAACGGCGCCTTGGTAGACGTACGGCAGCACCGCGTAGGCGCCGCCAAACGTCATCAGCGCGGCCTTGGTGAAGAACCAGCCCATCTGCGTGAGGGTTCCACTCCAGCCAAACGAGAGCGTCAGAAGCGCCATGGGCAGGGTCCAGAGCACCGCCCCGATCACAACCAGGCGCAACAGATGCTTCCACTGGAAACGCGCGTGCGCGGGCGTGGGGGTATCGTCATCGATCACCGCCGGCCCATGGTTGCTCTTGGCCGTGCCATGCCCACCACCGATTACGAACTGGCTCGGCGCGAATCGCCCGCCCAGGTAGCCGATGATCCCCGCCACCAGCACGATCAGCGGGAACGGCACGTTGAGCGCGAAGATGGCCACGAATGACGCCGCGGCCATGGCCCATAGCCAGCCGTTCTTGAGCGCACGCGAGCCGATCCGGTGAGCCGCGTGCACGACGATCGCCGTCACCGCGGGCTTGATGCCGTAGAAAATCCCCGCCACCACAGGCACTTCACCGAAAGCAATGTAGACCCAAGACAAGCCGATCAGGATGAACAACGAAGGCAGCACAAACAGGGCGCCGGCGATCAACCCACCCCAAGAGCGATGCATCAGCCAACCGATGTAAGTGGCCAGTTGCTGTGCCTCTGGGCCTGGCAACAACATGCAGTAGTTCAACGCATGCAAAAAGCGCTTTTCGCTGATCCAGCGCCGCCGCTCCACCAGTTCCTGATGCATGATCGAGATCTGTCCAGCCGGCCCGCCAAAGCTAATGAACCCTAGCTTGAGCCAGAACAGGAAGGCTTCGAACCAACCGACCGGCTGCCGGGCAGCATGCGACGCCGACTGTTCGCTTACCGCGCTGGGTCTATTGACCATAGGGTTTCCTCGTAGGGGAGCGCCGTCCGATCCTCCGGCGACGTGCGGCGGGATCCGCGCGCAGCCGCGCTCAAGGCGATCATCGAGGCTTCTGAATTGTCGCGTTACATTAATCCGGACCGGACAAAAATCAACAGGATAGCCGGCGATCGGAAACAGGACATCGCCGCAACCGTATCGATTTCGATACGCCGTATTGAAATCGATACACGGTGCGTTGACACCGTCTACGCAACGGTTTGATCCGACAAGGCTTTTCAATCGTCGCTGCTGCGTAGCGATTTCATTACAGACAGATGACCTAAGCGCACGTACATTCGGACTCACCCCCTGATTTACAAGGCCTGGAGTGACTTGGCCGCATTATTGCTACGGGAATTCCAACCAAGAGCGCGGAACCACCGTGCCCACTTCCCTGCTTCGCGAGGATCCCCCATGAGCGAGTTGCGTTTCACCGAAGATCACGAATGGCTGCGCGTCGAAGCTGACGGCAGCGTCACCGTGGGCATCACCGCCTACGCCCAGAATGCCCTCGGCGATGTGGTTTTCGTGCAACTGCCGGAACTGCAGCACTACGACAAAGGCGCAGAAGCCTCCACCGTGGAATCGGTGAAAGCCGCCAGCGGCGTCTACATGCCATTGGCCGGCGAAGTGGTCGCAGTCAACGACCAGCTCGACACAAGCCCTGAACTGGTCAACGAAGACCCGATGGGCGAAGGCTGGTTCTTCCGTTTCATCCCCGCCGATGCCAGCGCCATCAGCGGCCTGCTCGACCAAGGCGCCTATGACCGCCTGCTCAACGCCAACGACGACGCCTGAGGACCTGCCATGACCATCAACCTCAGCACCGCCAACGAATTCATCGCCCGCCACATCGGCCCACGCAGCGCCGATGAGCAGGCCATGCTCGCCGCCCTGGGCTTCGAGTCGCTGGAAGCCATGACCGCTGCGGTCATCCCTGACAGCATCAAAGGCACCAGCGTTCTCGGCGGCCACGACGGCCAGAGCGAGGCCGATGCCCTCGCCGACCTCAAAGCCATCGCCGGCAAGAACCAACTGTTCAAGAACTACATCGGCCAGGGCTACTACAACACCCATACCCCGGCACCGATCCTGCGCAACCTGCTGGAAAACCCGGCCTGGTACACCGCCTACACCCCCTACCAGCCAGAGATCTCCCAAGGCCGCCTGGAAGCGCTGCTCAATTTCCAGACCTTGATCAGTGACCTGACCGGTCTGCCGATCGCCAACGCCTCGCTGCTCGATGAAGCCACCGCCGCCGCCGAAGCCATGACCTTCTGCAAGCGCCTGTCGAAGAACAAGGCCGGCCATGCCTTCTTCGCTTCCAGCCATTGCCATCCGCAGACCCTTGACGTGCTGCGCACCCGTGCTGAACCGCTGGGTATCGAAGTGGTGGTTGGCGACGAGCGTGAACTGACCGATGTCAGCAGCTTCTTCGGCGCTCTGCTGCAATACCCGGCCAGCAATGGCGACGTATTCGACTACCGCGAGCTGGTACAGCGCTTCCATGGCGCCAACGCCCTGGTGGCCGTGGCCGCCGACCTGCTGGCCCTGACCCTGCTCACGCCGCCCGGTGAATTCGACGCTGACGTCGCCATCGGCAGCGCCCAGCGCTTCGGTGTGCCGCTGGGCTTCGGTGGCCCGCACGCGGCGTACTTCGCTACCCGCGACGCCTTCAAGCGCGACATGCCAGGCCGTCTGGTGGGCGTATCGATCGACCGTTTCGGCAAGACAGCCCTGCGTCTGGCCATGCAGACCCGCGAACAGCACATCCGCCGCGAAAAGGCCACCAGCAACATCTGCACCGCCCAGGTGCTGCTGGCCAACATCGCCAGCATGTTCGCTGTGTACCACGGCCCGGCTGGCCTCAAGCGCATTGCCGAACGCACCCACGCCCTGACCGCGATCCTGGCCGCCGGTTTCGAGCAGTTGGGCGTCAAGGTCGTCACCCGCGCCTACTTCGACACCCTGACCCTGGCCACCGGTGATGCCACCGCCCGCCTGCATGAGCTGGCCCGTGCCCAGCGCATCAACCTGCGCCACATCGACGCCGCCCACCTGGGCCTGTCCCTGGACGAAACCAGCACCCAGGCCGACGTCGAGGCCCTGTGGCAGCTGTTCGCCGAAGGCAAGGCCGTGCCGGCGTTCGACAGCCTGGCCGCCTCCACCACCTCGCGTCTGCCGGCCGCCCTGCTGCGCCAGTCGGCGATCCTCGAGCATCCGGTGTTCAACCGCTACCACAGCGAAACCGAACTGATGCGCTACCTGCGCCGCTTGGCCGACAAGGACCTGGCGTTGGACCGCAGCATGATCCCGCTGGGCTCGTGCACCATGAAACTCAACGCCGCCAGCGAAATGATCCCGGTGACCTGGGCGGAATTCGGCAACCTGCACCCGTTCGCGCCTGCCGAGCAGAGCCAGGGCTATCTGCAGATGACCACCGAGCTGGAAGCCATGCTCTGCGCCGCCACCGGCTATGACGCCGTGTCGCTGCAGCCGAACGCCGGCTCCCAGGGCGAGTACGCGGGCCTGCTGGCGATCCGCGCCTACCACCGCAGCCGCGGCGAAGGCCATCGCGACATCTGCCTGATCCCCTCCTCGGCCCACGGCACCAACCCTGCCACCGCCCACATGGCAGGCATGCGCGTGGTGGTCACCGCCTGTGACGCCCGCGGCAACGTCGATGTCGAGGACCTGCGCGCCAAGGCCATCGAACACCGTGACCGCCTCGCCGCGATCATGATCACCTACCCATCGACCCACGGCGTGTTCGAGGAAGCGATCGGCGAGATCTGCGCGATCATCCACGACAACGGCGGCCAGGTGTACATCGACGGCGCCAACATGAACGCCATGGTCGGCCTGTGCGCCCCCGGCAAGTTCGGCGGCGACGTCTCGCACCTGAACCTGCACAAGACCTTCTGCATCCCTCACGGTGGTGGCGGCCCGGGCGTCGGCCCGATCGGTGTCAAGTCGCACCTGGCGCCATTCCTGCCGGGCCATGCGACGCTGGAAAACACCGAAGGCGCGGTCTGCGCCGCACCGTTCGGCAGCGCCAGCATCCTGCCGATCACTTGGATGTACATCCGCATGATGGGCGGCGCGGGCCTCAAGCGCGCCTCGCAGATGGCGATCCTCAATGCCAACTACATCGCCCGTCGCCTGGAAGAGCACTATCCTGTCCTCTATACCGGCGGCAATGGCCTGGTCGCCCACGAATGCATCCTGGACCTGCGCCCGCTCAAGGACAGCAGCGGCAT
>NZ_KV793320.1:98608-116591 GCF_001808425.1 Pseudomonas sp. HMSC08G10
GTGGCCAAGCGCCTGATCGACTTCGGCTTCCACGCCCCGACCATGTCGTTCCCGGTGGCCGGTACCCTGATGATCGAACCGACCGAAAGTGAGTCCAAGGAAGAACTGGACCGTTTCTGTGACGCGATGATCCAGATCCGTGAGGAAATCCGCGCGGTCGAGAACGGCACCCTGGACAAGGACGACAACCCGCTGAAGAACGCCCCGCACACCGCGGCGGAGCTGGTCGGCGAGTGGGCCCACGGTTACAGCCGTGAGCAGGCGGTGTACCCGCTGCCGAGCCTGGTGGAGGCCAAGTACTGGCCGCCGGTGGGTCGGGTCGACAACGTGTTCGGCGACCGCAATCTGGTCTGCGCGTGCCCGTCGATCGAGAGCTACCAGGACGCCTGATAGCCCTTGCCCGCCACCTGACTTGGGTGGCGGCCTGTGGGAGCGGGTTTAGCCGCGAATGCGAGGGTGGCTTTACCGCCGAATTCGCGGGTAAACCCGCTCCCACGGAGCTCACCGTCCGCCCAATCAACCTGGCAGGAGGTCACCATGTCTTTGAGCGTTTTCGACCTGTTCAAGATCGGCATTGGCCCCTCCAGCTCCCACACGGTCGGCCCCATGCGGGCTGCCGCACGCTTTGCCGAAGGGCTACGCCGTGATGGCCTGTTAGCACAGACCGACAGCATCAAGGCCGAGCTGTATGGCTCGCTGGGGGCCACCGGCAAGGGCCATGGCAGCGACAAGGCTGTCCTGTTGGGCCTTGAAGGCGAGCATCCAGACACCATCGACACCGAATCGATTCCCGCGCGACTGCAGGCGATCCGCGACAGCGGTCGGCTGCGCCTGCTGGGTGAGCACGAGATCGGCTTCGTCGAAAAACAGCATCTGGCGATGATCCGCAAACCCCTGCCCTACCATCCCAACGGCATGATCTTCCGCGCTTTCGATGCAGCCGGATTGCAAATCCGTAGCCGGGAATACTACTCGGTGGGCGGTGGTTTCGTGGTCGATGAGGACGCTGCCGGTCACGACCGGATCGTCGAGGACAGCACCGTGCTGCCCTACCCTTTCCGCACGGCCAAGGAACTGCTCGCCCATTGCAGCGAGCAGCACCTGTCGATCAGCCAGGTGATGCTGGCCAACGAAGCGGCCTGGCGCCCGGAGGGTCAGACGCGCGAACGCCTGTTGCATATCTGGCAGGTCATGCAGGACTGCGTCGAGGCGGGTTGCCGTCATGAGGGCATCCTGCCCGGTGGGCTGAAGGTCAAGCGACGGGCTCCGGCGTTGTACCGCCAGCTCAGCCGGCATCCCGAGGCGAACCTGCGCGACGCCCTGTCGGTCCTCGACTGGGTCAACCTCTATGCGCTGGCGGTCAATGAAGAAAACGCCTACGGCGGACGGGTGGTCACGGCGCCAACCAACGGTGCGGCGGGCATCGTCCCGGCGGTCCTTCACTACTACATGCGCTTCGTGCCTGGCGCCAGCGAGGACGGGGTGGTGCGGTTTCTGCTCACCGCCGCCGCCATCGGCATTCTTTACAAGGAAAACGCCTCGATCTCCGGCGCCGAAGTCGGCTGCCAAGGGGAAGTTGGCGTGGCTTGCTCCATGGCCGCCGGTGCACTGTGCGAGGTCATGGGGGGCACCCCACAGCAAGTCGAGAACGCTGCCGAAATCGGCATGGAACACAACCTGGGCCTGACCTGCGATCCGATCGGTGGACTGGTCCAGGTGCCCTGCATCGAGCGCAACGCCATGGGCTCGGTCAAGGCGATCAATGCGGTACGCATGGCCTTGCGTGGCGATGGGCAACATTACGTGTCGCTCGACAAGGTCATCCGCACCATGCGCCAGACCGGCGCAGACATGAAAAGCAAATACAAGGAGACCGCCCGCGGTGGTCTGGCCGTCAACATCATCGAATGTTGACCCGAACAAAAAACGAGGAGTCACCGATGTCCGAAACACTGCAAAAGACCCCCTTGCACGCCCTACACCTGGAACTGGGCGCACGCATGGTGCCGTTCGCCGGCTACGACATGCCGGTGCAGTACCCGCTGGGCGTGCTCAAGGAACACTTGCACACCCGCGAGCAGGCAGGTCTGTTCGACGTCTCGCACATGGGGCAGATCCGTCTGCGCGGCAGCGATGCGGCCAAGGCCTTGGAATCGCTGGTGCCCGTGGACATCATCGACCTGCCGGTAGGCATGCAGCGCTACGCGATGTTCACCAACGAGCAAGGTGGCATCCTCGACGACCTGATGGTCGCCAACCTGGGTGACGACGAGCTGTTCCTGGTGGTCAACGCCGCCTGCAAGGACCAGGACCTGGCCCACCTGCAAAACCACATCGGCTCCCGCTGCGAGATCGAGCCGCTGTTCGAGGAGCGCGCCCTGCTCGCCCTGCAAGGCCCGGCGGCGGTCAGGGTGCTCGAGCGCCTGGCGCCGGAAGTCGCCAGCATGACGTTCATGCAGTTCCGCCCTGTCACCTTGCTCGGCGCCGACTGCTATGTCAGCCGCTCGGGCTACACCGGTGAAGACGGTTACGAGATCTCGGTCCCGGCAGCCAATGCCGAAGCCTTGGCCCGCCGACTGCTGGCCGAGCCCGAGGTACAGCCGATCGGCTTGGGCGCCCGTGACTCGCTGCGCCTGGAAGCTGGTCTGTGCCTGTATGGCCACGACATGAACACCAGCACCACGCCGGTGGAGGCCAGCTTGCTGTGGGCCATCTCAAAAGTACGCCGCGCCGATGGCGAACGTGCCGGTGGTTTCCCTGGCGCCCACGCCATCTTCGAGCAGCAACGGCAAAGTGTTGCTCGCAAGCGTGTTGGCCTGCTGCCGCAGGAGCGCACCCCGGTTCGCGAAGGCGCACAGATCGTCGACGCAGACGGACGCACCGTCGGTGAAGTGTGCAGCGGTGGTTTCGGCCCGACCCTCGGTGCACCGGTCGCCATGGGATATGTCGAGAGCGAACATGCCGCGCTCGATACCGCATTGTTTGCTGTAGTGCGCGGCAAGCAGGTTGCCTTGAAGGTCAGCAAAATGCCTTTCGTTGCGCAACGTTACTATCGCGGTTGATTGACTGTGGGCAGGTTCGTCATATTCGTTTTCGAACCTGCCCAATAACTTTTGAACATAGCGCCAGCCCAGGCGCCATGCCGTTTCCGACAATTTTGTCGGTTATCGGAAAAACCCTGAATTCCGGCGGTCTGGAGGGCTTGTTTTTGTCGGCGGAGTTAGCGTAGAGTCACTGCACTGTGTTTGCATGGGTCGCAACAGTTCGTGACCTGGGCCAGTAGCTGAATCTGCTACAACCCGTTCGACGTCTCTTACTTTCCTGCAACCCAGCCCGGTAATCTTTTATATCGGATAGATATGAAAGTAACTGTCATCAAAAATTAAGCTTCATAGGAAACAAGACAATGGCTGAGCGTCAGAACGGTACCGTCAAGTGGTTCAATGACGAGAAAGGTTACGGCTTCATCACCCCAGAAAGCGGTCCGGATCTGTTCGTGCACTTCCGTGCCATCGAAGGCAACGGCTTCAAGAGCCTGAAAGAAGGCCAGAAAGTCTCCTTCGAAGCCGTGCAAGGCCAAAAAGGCATGCAAGCTGACAAGGTTCAGGTCATCGCCTAAGCGAGATCCAGACTCCCAAAAGCCCCTGCCAAGTGCAGGGGCTTTTTTTTGCCCGTAGAATAGCGGCTTCGTCATACGGAGCGTCATGCATGTCAAAGCCCCTGCTCACCCCTCAGGGTGACTTCCCCCCGGCTGGCCTGGGCCGTCGACTGGCCGCCATGTTCTATGACTTCCTACTGTGTACCGCCCTGCTGATCGTGACAGCAGGCGTCTACAAGATGGTGCAGATGTCGATCATTGGCGAAGCCCGCATGCGCGAGCTGACCGAGGCCGGCGCCTTGGACGGCGACCCCCTGTTGTCGACCTTGCTGCTGTTCGCCCTCTTCGGTTTCTTCGCCAAGTTCTGGACCCACGGCGGTCAGACCCTGGGCATGCAGGTGTGGGGCGTGCGCGTACAGAACGCCGATGGAAGCGCGATCAGCCTATGGCAGGCGCTGCTGCGCTTTGTCGTTTCCATCGCTTCCTGGCTATGCCTGGGGCTCGGGTTCTTCTGGGCGTTGATCGACAAGCGCAAGCGTGGCTGGCACGACATCTATTCGGACACACAGCTGGTGCGTGTGCCCAAGCGCAAGCCGTAATGTCGTAGCTACTACGCCCCCTCGCAGGCTTCGCCAGCTCCCGCAGGATCACCTCCGGCCGGCAGACTGCAAATGCTGTGGGAGCGGATTTACCCGCCAGCAGAACGCCACCCACAAAAAAGCCGACCCTAGGGTCGGCTTTTTCACGTCGCTCGGGCCATTACCCTGCCCGACGCAACAACCACACACCCGCCAGCGCACAGATACCGGCCGGGATCACTACCGCCAGCAGCGGCGGGAAGCCGAATACCTGACTGGAAGGGCCGAGCAGGTCCTGGCCAATGCGGAACACGAAGCCCACCAGTACACCGGTGAACACACGCTGGCCCAGGGTCACGGAACGCAGCGGGCCGAAGATGAAGGAGATCGCCATCAGCACCAGGGCGGCGGTCACCATCGGTTGCAGCACCTTGGTCCAGAAGGCCAACCAGTAACGGGCGTTGTTCAGGCCCTGGTCGGACAGGTAGTGAATGTAGTCCCACAGACCGGTGATCGACAGGGATTCCGGCGCCAGGATCACTGTGTTGAGCAGTTGCGGCGTTACCGACACGTCCCAGCGCTCCTGCGGCGCCTTAACCACTTCGGTGTGGTCGCCACGGAAGTAGGTGGTGGCCACGTCGCTCAGCACCCAGTGGTCCTCGTTGTACTGCGCACGGCGCGCAAAGCTGGACGTCACGATGTGTCGCTCGGCGTCGAAGCGGTAGCGGGTCACCCCCAGCAGCAAGCCGTTGGGCTGCACCGAGTTGATATGCACGAACTCTTCGCCCTGGCGGTGCCACATGCCGCGCTTGGAGCTCTGCGCATCACCGCCACCCTGGGCCAGGGAGCGCTCGGCCTGGGCCTTGTTCTCGGTGACTGGCGCCACGTACTCGCCGATCAGCAGGCCGACCAACATCAGCACCAGCATGGGCTTCATCACCGCCCAGACGATACGGCCGATGGACACGCCAGCGGCGCGCATGATGGTCAACTCACTGCTGCTGGCCAGGCTGCCCAGGCCGATCAGGCACCCAATCAGCGCAGCCATCGGCAACATCTCGTACAACCGGCGCGGCGCGGTGAGCAGGACGAAACTGCCGGCATCCATCACGGTGTAGGTATCGCTCAGGTCGCTCATCTCGTCGATGAAGGCGAACAGCGAAGCCAGGCCAAGGATGATGCCCAGCACCGCCAGGATGGCCAGGAGCACGCTCTGGCCGATATAGCGATCCAGTTTAGCCATGGGCCACCTCCGTACGACGGGCGGCACGCTTGAGCTGTAGCGGCTCCCAGTACATCAGGCCCAGGCCGATCAGCAGGAACAGTCCGTGGACCCACCACATGCCCAGGGTGATCGGGATCTTGCCCTTCTCCAAGGCGCCGCGTACGGAAATGAGCATCGTCAGATAAGCCATGTACAGAAGAATGGCCGGCAGCAGCTTGAGGAAGCGGCCTTGGCGTGGATTGACCCGGGACAGCGGCACCGCCAGCAGCGTCACGATGAACACCAGCAGCGGCAGGGAAAGGCGCCATTGCAGCTCGGCCTGTTCACGCAGACCGTCCTTGCCGAACAGCTCGGACGTCGGGATGGCTTCACGCTCGGTCACTTCTTCGCTGACTTCGGGCTTGGGCAGCAACACGCCATAGGTGTCGTACTTGATCGCACGGTAATCGGCCTGGCCGGGGTTACCGTCGTAGCGATAGCCGTTCTCGAGGATCAGGTAGCGATTGCCGTCGGCCTGCACTTCCTGGTGCCCCTTCTCGGCGACCAGCACCGAAGGCGCACGATCCTTGGTCTTGTCCTGGTTGAAGCGCTTCTCGGAAATGAACACACCACTGAGATTGACGCGATCGTCCGACAGCTGCTCGGTGTAGGTCACCCGCGAGCCATCGCGCAGGGTCTGGAAGCGCCCGGGCACCAGGGTATCGAACTCGGTGAGGGCGTCCTGCTGGTTGATGATCTGCTGCACCTGGGCAACGCCCTGTGGCGCCAGGCTCAGGCTCAGCCAGGCCACCAGCAGGGCGACCAGCGCGGCCGGCGCCATGGTCAGTGCCAGCAGACGCTGCTGGCTCATGCCAGTGGCAGAAAGCACGGTCATCTCGCTTTCGAGGTAGAGTCGGCCATAAGCCAGCAGGATGCCGAGGAACAGGCCCAAGGGCAGGATCAGTTGCAGGAAGCCCGGCAAACGGAAGCCCATGATCAGGAACAGCACGCTCGGATCGAGCACGCCCTGGGCGGCCTGAGCCAGGTACTTGATGAAGCGCCCGCTCATGATGATCACCAGCAGCACGGCGCTGACGGCGCTCAAGGTCACCAGGACCTCACGGGACAGATAACGAAAGACGATCAAACCAGACACTCCTGGGTTGTCAGGGGCGCAGAGCCAAACAATGACTTGCCGGTTCGCCGACGGCGAACCTCCATATAAAGTGCGCGCATTATCCTGTGATTGACCGCGCCTGTCACTTGGCCGCGCATGACGGCGCATGTCGGGGTTGTCATCCAGGTTCCCCCAGGCTCAAACTGGCAGCTTTTCAAGTGGCACGCGACCTTGCGGCCACACCTGTTTCGAGCGCATGCACGAGACTGCGCCAACTGACAGATCATTCGGGGACCCTGACATGGAACTGGTTGTAAAAAGTGTAGCCGCCGCCTCCTTGAAAACCGCCACATTGGTGCTGGCCGTCGGTGAAGGGCGCAAGCTCGGCGACATCGCCAAAGCCGTCGACCAGGCCAGCAATGGCGCAATCAGCGCGGTGCTCAAGCGCGGCGACCTGGCAGGCAAGCCGGGCCAGACCCTGCTGCTGCACAGCCTGCCGGGCCTGAAGGCCGAGCGCGTGCTGCTGGTCGGCAGCGGCAAGGAAGCGCTGGGGGATCGCAGCTGGCGCAAGCTGGTCGCCAGTGTCGCCGGTGTGCTCAAGGGCCTGAACGGCAGCGACGCGGTGCTGGCTCTGGATGACGTCAGCGTCACCGCCCGCGACGCCCATTACGCCAAATACCGCCTGCTGGCCGAGACCCTGCTCGATGGCGAGTACGTGTTCGACCGTTTCAAGAGCCAGAAGGCCGAGCCCCGCGCCCTCAAGAAAGTCACCCTACTGACCGACAAGCCCGGCCAGGCTGAAGTCGAGCGCGCCGTGAAGCACGCCAGCGCCATCGCCTCGGGCATGTCCTTCACCCGCGACCTGGGCAACCTGCCGCCGAACCTGTGCCACCCGACGTTCCTCGCCGAACAGGCCAAGGAGCTGGGCAAGGCGCACAAGAACCTCAAGGTCGAGGTGCTGGACGAGAAAAAGATCAAGGACCTGGGCATGGGCGCGTTCTACGCCGTGGGCCAGGGCAGCGACCAGCCGCCACGGCTGATCGTGCTCAACTACCAGGGCGGCAAAAAGAGCGAAAAACCGTTCGTGCTGGTCGGCAAGGGCATCACCTTCGACACCGGCGGCATCAGCCTCAAGCCTGGCGCCGGCATGGATGAAATGAAGTACGACATGTGTGGTGCGGCCAGTGTCTTCGGCACCCTGCGCGCCGTGCTGCAGCTGCAGCTGCCGATCAACCTGGTGTGCCTGCTGGCTTGCGCCGAGAACATGCCCAGCGGCGGCGCCACGCGTCCGGGCGACATCGTCACCACCATGAGCGGCCAGACCGTCGAGATCCTCAACACCGACGCCGAAGGCCGCCTGGTGCTGTGCGACACCCTAACCTACGCCGAACGCTTCAAACCTCAGGCAGTGATCGACATCGCTACCCTGACCGGCGCCTGCATCGTCGCCTTGGGCAGCTATACCTCGGGGCTGATGGGCAACAACGACGAACTGGTGGGCCAACTGCTCGACGCCGGCAAGCGCGCCGACGACCGTGCCTGGCAACTGCCGCTGTTCGATGAGTACCAAGAGCAATTGGACAGCCCATTCGCCGACATCGCCAATATCGGTGGCCCCAAGGCTGGCACCATCACCGCGGGCTGCTTCCTGTCGCGCTTCGCCAAAGCTTATAACTGGGCGCATCTGGACGTTGCCGGCACCGCTTGGATCAGCGGCGGCAAGGACAAAGGCGCCTCGGGCCGCCCGGTCCCGCTGCTGACCCAATACCTGCTCGATCGCGCCAACGCCTGATGCCACAAGGCCGGTGGCGCCCGCGCGCTGCCGGCCGGCAGACCGAACATGAGCAAAGTCGATTTCTATATCCTGCCCACCGATGCGTTGTCGGCGCGCCTGGATTTCGCCTGCAAGCTGTGCGAAAAGGCCTGGCGCCTGGGCCATCGGGTCTATCTGCACTGTCAGGACGCCGAGCAGCGCAACGCGCTGGACGAGCGCCTGTGGCACTTCAAGGGCGAGGCCTTCGTCCCGCACGACCCTGCCGAGGCCAACGCCGAGGCGGCAGTAGTCCTGGGGCTGGGTGATGACGCCGGCACACACCGCGACCTGTTGATCAACCTCGGCGCCGAGGTACCGGGGTTCGTCGGTCAGTTCGAACGAGTAGCCGAGATCGTCGTCGAGGAGCCGGGCATTCGCCAGGCTGCGCGAGAACGATTCCGTTTCTACCGCGAACAGGGCTATGCTCTGCAAGACCACCGCTTACAGCGACTTTGACGACGATGGACAAGCACTCCCCCCTGCCCGATTCCGCTCATCTGCTCGACGACCTAGAGTCGATCCGCCAGTTGCTGGGCGATGCCGATCTGCAACCGCCCCTGCTGACCGAAACGGTCGAGCAGATTCCCCTGCTGCTCGACGAGCCAGCAGGCAACACCTCGCCAGTGGCCGAGCCTCTCTCGGTCGCAGCCACCGAAGACGATCCGCAGACCCGCCGCCAGGACACCCTGCTGCACCTTGAAGCCGACCTGCGCGCCGCTGCCCAACAGATCATGCAAGACGTGATCAACGACTTCACCCCGCACATCGAGAACGAGATCAAACGACGCCTCGATGCGCGCATGGAACGTCTGCTCAAGCGCTCCGAATAAACGCCGCCTTTCTTTGCGGGCAAACCCGTCACTACCGGTACACCGCCGCGCTCAAGGCGCGCACGAGGTCCGTGGAGCAGGTTTGTCCACAAAGAAGGCACCGTTGCGCCTACAGATATCAGCAGCTTGTCGCCTGCGGCCCCTGGCTTGGTTATACTTCCCGGCTTTCCCGAATTAATGCCATAGGGTCCCGCCGCGCATGGATAAGACCTACCAGCCGCACGCCATCGAAACTTCCTGGTACAACACTTGGGAGTCCGAGAACTATTTCGCCCCGCAAGGTGCAGGCGAGTCCTACACCATCATGATCCCGCCGCCGAACGTGACCGGCAGCCTGCACATGGGCCACGGCTTCAACAACGCGATCATGGACGCCCTGATCCGCTTCCGCCGCATGCAGGGCCGCAACACCCTGTGGCAGCCAGGCACCGACCACGCCGGTATCGCCACCCAGATGCTGGTGGAGCGCCAGCTCGAGGCCAAGGGCCAGAACCGTCATGATCTGGGCCGCGAGAAGTTCCTGGAGAAGGTCTGGGAGTGGAAGGATCAGTCCGGCGGCAACATCAGCCGCCAGATTCGCCGCCTGGGCTCGTCGGTCGACTGGACCCGCGAACGGTTCACCATGGACGACGGTCTGTCCGAAGCGGTCAAGGAAGCCTTCGTGCGCCTGCATGAAGACGGCCTGATCTACCGTGGCAAGCGCCTGGTCAACTGGGACACCAAGTTGCATACCGCCATTTCCGACCTCGAAGTGGAGAACCACGACGAGAAAGGCCACCTGTGGAACCTGCGCTACCCACTGGCCGATGGCGCCAAGACCGCCGAAGGCAAGGACCACTTGGTCGTTGCCACCACCCGTCCGGAAACCTTACTGGGTGACGCGGCCGTTGCCGTGAACCCGAACGACGAGCGCTACCAGGCCCTGATCGGCAAGTTCGTCGAGCTGCCGCTGGTCGGCCGCCGCATCCCGATCATCGCCGACGATTACTGCGATCCGGAGTTCGGCACCGGCTGCGTGAAAATCACCCCGGCCCACGACTTCAACGACTATGAAGTCGGCAAGCGCCACAACCTGCCACTGCTGAACATCTTCGACAAGAACGCCCTGGTGCTGGCAAGCGCCCAGGCCTTCAACCTCGACGGCAGCGTCAACGAGCAGATCGACACCAGCCTACCAGCCCAGTATGCAGGCCTGGACCGCTTCGTCGCGCGCAAGCAGATCGTCGCCGACCTGGACGCCCAGGGCCTGCTGGTCAGCATCGACGACCACGCCCTGAAGGTCCCCAAGGGCGACCGTTCCGGCACGGTCATCGAGCCGTGGCTGACCGACCAGTGGTACGTCTCTACCAAGCCGCTGGCAGAACCTGCCATCGCCGCCGTGGAAGACGGCCGCATTCAGTTCGTGCCCAAGCAGTACGAAAACATGTACTTCTCCTGGATGCGTGATATCCAGGACTGGTGTATCAGCCGCCAGCTGTGGTGGGGGCACCGCATCCCGGCCTGGTACGACGAAGCCGGCCAGGTCTATGTCGGTCGCAGCGAAGAAGAAGTCCGTGCCAAGCACAACCTGGGCGCCGACGTGGCGCTGCGCCAGGACGAGGACGTCCTCGACACCTGGTTCAGTTCGGGCCTGTGGACCTTCTCCACCTTGGGCTGGCCGGAGCAGACCGAGTTCCTCAAGAAGTTCCACTCCACCGACGTGCTGGTCACCGGTTTCGACATCATCTTCTTCTGGGTTGCGCGCATGATCATGCTGACCATGCACCTGATCAAGAACGAAGATGGCACCCCGCAGGTACCGTTCAAGACCGTGTACGTCCACGGCCTTGTACGTGACGGCCAGGGCCAGAAGATGTCCAAGTCCAAGGGCAACGTCCTCGATCCATTGGACATCGTCGACGGCATCACCCTTGAGGCCCTGCTGGAAAAACGCACCAGCGGCATGATGCAGCCCAAGCTCGCCGAAAAGATCGCCAAGCAGACCAAGGCCGAGTTCCCCGAAGGCATCGCCAGCTACGGCACCGACGCCCTACGCTTCACCTTCTGCTCGCTGGCTTCCACCGGCCGCGATATCAAGTTCGACATGGGCCGCGTCGAGGGTTATCGCAACTTCTGCAACAAGATCTGGAACGCCGCCCGCTACGTGCTGGACAAAGGCGAGGATTGCGGCCAGAACGGCGAGGCCTACGAACTGTCGCTGGCCGATCGCTGGATCATCTCGCAGCTTCAGCGCACCGAAGCCGAAGTGACCCGCCAGCTCGAGCAGTTCCGCTTCGACCTGGCCAGCCAGGCCTTGTACGAGTTCATCTGGAACCAGTACTGCGACTGGTATCTGGAGCTGTCCAAGCCGGTACTGTGGGACGAGAATGCCCCGGTCGAGCGCGCCCGCGGCACTCGCCGGACCTTGGTTCGCGTGCTGGAAGTCGCCTTGCGCCTGGCACACCCGTTCATGCCGTTCATCACCGAAGAAATCTGGCAGCGCATCGCGCCGCTGGCCGGTATCGAAGGCAAGACCATCATGCTGCAACCTTGGCCTGTGGCCAATGAAAGCCGCATCGACACCGCCGCCGAAGGCGATATCGAGTGGCTGCAGCAACTGATGGTAGGTCTGCGCAACATTCGCGCCGAGATGAACATCGGCCCTGGCAAGCCGCTGCCGCTGTTCCTCAAGAACGCCAACGCGGACGACCAGCGTCGCCTGCAGGAGAACGAGGCGCTGCTCAAGAAGCTGGCCAAGGTCGAGTCGTTCACCGTGCTCGGCGAGCAGGACGAAGCGCCGCTGTCGGCCACCGCACTGGTGGGTGACTTGCAGGTACTGGTGCCGATGGCCGGCCTGATCGACAAGGACGCGGAACTGGCACGCCTGAGCAAGGAAATCCAGCGTCTGCAGGGCGAAGTCCAGCGCGTAGGCGGCAAGCTGTCCAATGCCGCGTTCGTCGACAAGGCCCCGCCTGCCGTGATCGAAAAAGAACGCGCCAAGCTGGCCGAGTCCGAACAGGCCCTGGCCAACTTGACAGAGCAACATGCGCGGATCGCGGCACTGTAACAGCCGCAGACCTCAGTGATGCCATCGCGGGACAAGCCCGCTCCCACAGATCAACGACGATCATGCGGGAGTGGGCTTGTCCCGCGATGCTTTTGAGATTTCATCCCATGAATCAAAAACCCACCCTGCACCCGCGCAATCGCCATCAGGGCCGCTACGATTTCCCCAGCCTGATCAAGGCCCATCCTGAGCTGGGCAAATTCACCATTACCAACCCCTATGGCAAGCCGAGCATCGACTTCGCCAACCCCGAAGCGGTACGGGTCTTCAACCGCGCCTTGCTCAAGGCCCAATACGGCATCCAACACTGGGACATCCCGGCCGACTACCTGTGCCCGCCCATCCCTGGACGGGCCGACTACCTCCATGTGCTGGCCGACTTGCTGGCCGAGGATTGCGGTGGCGAAATCCCCCGAGGCGTACAGGTGCGCGCGCTGGACATCGGCGTCGGCGCCAACTGCATCTACCCGCTGCTTGGCCACAGCGACTACCGCTGGCGTTTCGTGGGGTCGGACATCGACGCTGTGGCCCTGGCATCGGCCAGGACCATCGTCCAGGCCAACGGCCTGGGCAAGGTCATCTCCTTGCGCCAGCAAGCCAACCGCAAGTACATCCTCACCGGCCTGCTGCAGGACGACGAGCGTTTCGACGTGACCCTGTGCAACCCGCCGTTCCATGCCTCCCGCGAGGAAGCTACCCGCGGCAGCCAGCGCAAATGGAAGAACCTTGGCAAGCAGGACCCCAAGCGCAAGCTGCCAGTGCTCAATTTCGGCGGGCAGAACAACGAGCTGTGGTGCGAGGGCGGAGAGATCCGCTTCGTCACCCAGTTGGTGGAAGAGAGCGTGCAGTACGCCGGCCAGGTGCTGTGGTTCACCAGCCTGGTATCCAAGGCCAGCAACCTGCCCGGTATCGAGGCGGCGCTGAGGAAGGCAGGTGTAAAGGCACAACAGGTCGTGGCCATGGGGCAAGGCCAGAAACAGAGCCGCATGGTCGCCTGGAGCTTCCAAGACGCCGCCGCGCGCCAAGCTTGGCATCGCTCACGCTGATACCCCTTTCGCGGGCATGAAAAAACCGCGCCCGGACAAGCCGGGCGCGGTTTTTTCAAAGCTTCAACAATTACTTGTTGACGGCGTCGTTCAGGACCTTGGCAGGTACGAACTTGACGACTTTCTTGGCAGCGATTTCGATGGCAGCGCCAGTCGAAGGGTTGCGGCCGGTACGGGCAGGACGCTCGGAGACTTTCAGCTTGCCGATGCCTGGCAGAGTGATTTCAGCGCCGTTTTCCAGTTGGTCGGCGACGATCTGGCCCAGTTGCTCCAGGGCGTTACGCGCGGTGGTTTTCGGCGCGTCGATGGCTTCGGCGATATCGGCAATCAGTTGGTCTTTGGTCAATGCCATGGTGGTGTTCCTTCCCTATCAAATTCAGTGGTTATGCAGCGTGCCAGGTCGGTAATCGGGCCAGCCCCTGAAAAATCCGGCGGGCCGCGCCAATCGCGTATGTAGATACGAAAATCGGCGTTTGGTTCGACACGAGCCCAGCGATCTGCCAGCAATGCGCCACCCAAGGGGCGCAAGACCGCGCAAAGCTACCACAGGAATAGATAAATATCCGCTGCCGACTTCGATTTTATGCAGGTTTTTCGGGGCTTTTATCGTAAAACGCAAAAAATTGAACAAAAAACGAACAACAGACATTTACGCCACTATCTGACCACTGCATCGCCCTCTGCCTGGGTTAAACTGCACGACTTTGCAGCGCGGCCTAGCACCGCCCAACCCCGCTCGAGATTTCCATGCCAATCCGTCATTGCATCGTTCACCTGATCGACAAGAAACCCGATGGCAGCCCGGCAGTCCTGCATGCCCGAGACTCCGAACTCGGCGCTTCCGACGCTATCGAAAACCTGCTGGCCGACCTCAACGACAGCTACAACGCCAAGCAAGGCAAGGCCTGGGGGTTCTTCCACAGCGAATCGGGGGCCTACCCCTTCAGCGGCTGGCTCAAGCAGTACTTGGATGAAGAAAAAGACTTCACCGCCTTCAGCCGCATCGCTGTAGAGCACCTGCAAAAGCTGATGGAAGAATCCAACCTGTCCACCGGCGGCCATATCCTGTTCGCCCATTACCAGCAAGGCATGACCGAGTACCTGGCCATCGCCCTGCTGCACCACAGCGAAGGCGTGGCCGTGAACGCCGAGCTCGATGTCACCCCGTCGCGTCACCTCGACCTTGGCCAGTTGCACCTGGCGGCGCGGGTCAACTTGTCGGAGTGGAAGAACAACCAGAACTCCAAGCAGTACATCTCGTTCATCAAGGGCAAGAATGGCAAGAAGGTGTCGGACTACTTCCGCGACTTCATCGGCTGCCAGGAAGGTGTCGACGGCCCAGGTGAGACCCGTACCCTGCTCAAGGCCTTCAGCGACTTCGTCGAAAGCGAGGACCTGCCCGAGGAGGCCGCCCGCGAAAAGACCCAGACCTTGGTCGACTACGCCACCACTCAGACCAAACTCGGTGAGCCGGTGACACTGGAAGAACTGTCCAGCCTGATCGATGAAGATCGGCCCAAGGCCTTCTACGACCACATTCGCAACAAGGATTACGGCCTGTCGCCGGAGATTCCGGCGGATAAACGCACCCTCAACCAGTTCCGCCGTTTCACTGGCCGCGCCGAAGGCCTGTCGATCAGCTTCGAGGCCCACTTGCTGGGATCGAAGGTGGAATATGACGAAGAAGCCGGCACCTTGATCATCAAGGGCCTGCCGACCCAACTGGTCGATCAGCTCAAGCGTCGCAAGGATTGAGCATGGCCGGGGCTGCAGCGCAGCCCCTCATCTAGCCCCCGGTAGCTGCATAGGCTGCCACCAGCGCTTCCTTGGCCGATTTGCGCAGCTTTTTCACCAACCGCTCCTGACGCAGTGCCTCGCCTTTGTCCGGCCACTGCTCCATATACACCAGCGCCTGGGCCGGGCTGGTCTTGAAGTAACGCGCCCCCTGCCCCTTCTGATGCTTCAGGAACCGCCGCTGAGGGTCATCACTGATACCGCAATACAGCGAACCGTTGGCAGCCCGCACCAGATAGACATACCAGGGTTTCACATCCCCGCCCGGAGGTTTTTCACTCGGAGCATCCACTCTTTGCGTCATTAATTTGAAACCCAAAGCTCCACTACACCTACCACGGAAATGAACAGGCCGTGGCTATACCGCGCTCTGCTGGTATGTCCGCAACCCCTTGAACGCTTGCTGACGCACCTTGTTCTGCAGCAGCGGCGACCAGCCCAGCAGCAAACCCGGCAGGCCCAAGGCCTGACGCGACCAGCGCCACAGGTCGAAACTGTCGTCATGCTGGCAAATCAGCCCATCGCGGATCACGAAGCGGGCCTGTATGTCGTTGACAACGATGCGCCCGGTCTGGGTGAACAGATAGCGCGCCACCCAGTGCGCATTCCCCCCGTCCTGATTGGCGCTGACGCTGTCAAAGGTCAGGGAGAAATCCTTGGCACGGCTGATCAGCATCCGCCACATGTCCCCCACCTCACGGCGTCGCAAGGTACCGAAGACAGGGTCACTGAAGGTGATGTCATCGCTGTAGCAAGCTACCATCGCCTCGGCGTCCAGGCGCTGGAAGGCTTGGTAGAAACGTGTGATCAGCTCACGATTGGCGTCGCTCATGGGGCGGGTCCCTCCGGGGGCAAACCTCAACGATAATGTGCCCCGCATGGGAGCGCCATGCTCATTCGCGCCATGAATAGGCTTCGTCACACCTTCTCGCTGACCACCTGCACATGCAATGCCCGCCCAGCCCCAAGGCCGAACAGGATCGCCCCAATGCCCAGCGCCGCGAATATCCAGCCCACAGCCGTCCAGCCCCCCGTCAGGTCATGCACCAGGCCTACGGCAAACGGCCCTGCGGACGCCAACGTATAGCCGACCCCTTGCGCCATGCTCGAAAGATTCGCAGCTACGTGGGAATCCTTCGAGCGCAGCACGATCAACGTCAACGCTAGGGCGAACGTACCACCCTGCCCCAGTCCGAGCACTACGGCCCAGCCCCACAGCCCTGAAACCGGTGCATACAAGCAACCGAACAACCCTGCCAGGGTGACCAGCATGACGATGACGATAGCCAGGCGCTGGTCCTTGCCTCGGGTGGCCAGCCAAGGCGCGCTGAGCGAGCTCACCAGTTGCACGATCACCGACCCGGACAACACCAGCCCAGCCTCCGTAGGGCTCAACCCCCGGCCGATGAGAATCGAGGGGAGCCAGCCAAACACGATGTAGGCCAGCGAAGACTGCAAGCCCATGTACAGCGTGACCTGCCAGGCCAGCGGATCGCGCCATAGACCACGCACCCGATAGGCCACCTTGTGCAAGCCGTGCCCCTGGCGCGCCTGGGGCAGCCACACCAACATCGCAATCAGCGCAGGCACCAGCCAGAAGCCCAGGCCCAAGGCCCAGCTGTCATCGAAGTGGCGCGCCAATGGCACCGTGGCACCGGCGGCCAGAGCCGCCCCCAGGCACAAGGCCATGGTATAGACACCGGTCAGGGTACCGGCATGCTGTGGGAAGTCTCGCTTGACGATGCCCGGAAGCAACACGCCGATGATGCCGATGCTCGCGCCGGCCATGACACTGCCCAGAAACACGCCGGTCACCCCCAGGACACTGCGCACCAAAATACCCAGCGCCAAGGTCAGCAGAATGCCCAGCACCACCCGCTCACTGCCAAAGCGTCGAGCCAGGACCGGTGCCAATGGAGCGAACAGGCCAAGACACAGCACCGGCAAAGTCGTCAGCAGGCCCGCCTGGGACGCGTTCAGCCCTAGTCCCTCCGATACTTGGCCCAGTACCGGCGCCATGCTCGACAGCGCAGGACGCAGGTTCAGTGCCACCAGTACCAAGCCAAGCAACAGCAACCACGGCCGCTGCAGCACTACAGGCTGCTGCTGGACCTGCTCGTCGTCGGCTTCGGCGTCGATCAGCAGTTCTTCGAATTCCCGCTGGCGATGAGCAGTTTCGTGAATGGTGGGTTCGGCCATGGGCGTCTCGTTGTCAGGATTCAATTAGGGTACGGCTCAAGTGCTTGGCACGTTCCGGATCACATTGTTCGATGGCATCGACGATCTGACCGTGCAGGTCGAATACCGTCTGGCAACGGGGGGTGGTCGCCATGTTGTGCTCCAACGCCGCGGCCACAACGCCGGAAAAGTAACGGTAGAGCTCGCTCAACGCTGGGTTGTGGGCGGCGTCCACTAACTGCTGGTGAAAGACCAAGTCGCACTCAACGTAAGTCTTTATATCGCCATGAAAATGCGCAGCAGTGTCCTGCAAAGCCTGGCGCAGGCGGTGTATGTCCGCTTCGGTGCGGCGCTGGGCGGCCAGGCCGATCGCTTCGGTTTCCAGAATACGGCGAGTTTCCCGGGCCTGTTCCGACGTGCAGCGGGCCATGGCCTGGACCGCCTGGAGCGGGTCTTGGGCGGTGCGCAGGTAACTACCATCGCCTTGGCGGATCTCGACCAGGCCGCTGAAGGCGAGCACGCGCATGGCTTCACGAACGGTGTTGCGGCTGATGCCTAGTTCGTGGGCGAGTTCGGGTTCAGTGGGCAGGCGTTGGCCGATGGACCAGGTGCCGCTGGTGATGCGGGTGCGGAGTTGGTCGACGGCTTGTTCAACTAGGGAGCGTTTGATGAGTAGGGTCATGGGTAGATCCGGTCATCGGATGAATTTTGGGTAAGATAGCTGGGTGGCGGGGGTGGGGCAAGGTTTTGGGCTTGGGCTTGGGCTTGGGCTTGGGCTT
>NZ_KV793321.1:0-67739 GCF_001808425.1 Pseudomonas sp. HMSC08G10
CCGCGCGGCAGGATCAGGCAATCGACCGGCAGTAATGGCCTAACGTCGCGCGAGGGCGGGGCACTAACCTTGGCAGCCTGGTTTTTCCGTCCGCATGCTTCAAGGAGATCGTTCATGACCCAGCCACAACCGGTCACTCACCTGGCTTTCATCCGTGCCAGCAGCGGTCGTTCGGCGGAACTGGGCGCGCGTCTGCGCGACCTGCTGGAGCCTTCGCTGCGTACACCGGGTTGCCTGAGTTTCACCGTACAGCGGTCCCAGGCCGACGACGACCTGTGGTTGCTCAGCGGCAGCTGGAGCGATCAGCAAGCCATGAGCGGCTACTTCGCTTCGCCGACCCTCGAGGTGTTTGGCGAGCTGGTGCAGGCCCAGGTGGTGAGCAGCCTGGACCTGCATACGTTTGCCTGATGTGTATGCATGGGCTTTTTGCGGGCAAACCTGCTCCTACAGAGGCGTGAAGCCTCATCCGTGATTGAGGGGTAGAATGGCGGCCCTCGTTTTTTGGATGCGGATTTGCAGCATGGCACGTAGAGAGTTTTCCCACTTCGAAGCCGTTTCGGCGATGGTCCCTGTGCAAGGCGGTGGTTACAACGCGGCCATCGCCGTGAAAGCCTTGGGTATGGGCGGCGCGCCGCGCTTTCACAAGGTGCTCGATGGCCAGGTGTTTCAGAGTGCAGTGGCGGCCGACGAGGCCGCCTGTGCCGAACTCGCACGCCTGCAAGGCGTGGGCGAGGAAGGCGAACTCATTTTCTGATCAGACCTGCGGGCGGGCCATCTTGAACAGATTGCCCAGCTCGAAGTAGTCCGCTGGGCCTCCTCCCCGCAGGATCGGCTCGGCGGCGGCGGTGTCGTAGATGCCATCCTTGAGCAGATGCTCGGCGATGTGCACGGCCACGACTTCCCCCAGGATCAGCCAACTGGGCACCAGCGCCTGGTCGGCTCGCTTGAGCTGCACGATCTGGCTCACCTTGCATTCGAAGGCCACCGGGCTTTCGCCTACTCGAGGTACGCCGACGATGCGCGATGCCATCGGCGTCAGACCGCTCAATTCGAACTCATCGACATCCGCGGCTACCGCCGCGCAGCTTTGGTTCATCGGCTCGGCCAGTGTTCGGGTGGCCAGGTTCCAAACGAATTCGCCGGTCTGCTCGATGTTGTTCAGGCTGTCTTTGCGCCCAACGCTGCAGAAACCGATGATCGGTGGAATGTAGTTGAAGGCGTTGAAGAAACTGTAAGGCGCCAAATTGAGGCGGCCTTGCTGGTCCTGGGAAGAGATCCAGCCGATAGGGCGAGGGCCAACGATGGCATTGAACGGGTCGTGGGGCAGGCCATGGCCTTTGGCGGGTTCGTAGTAGTACATCTGCGCAAGGCCCGTGGGCCCTTTCCTTGTTGTGGACGAGGTGCCTAGTGTGCCAAGGCTCCAGCCCGCTGGAAATGATCAAGCCCGGCCGAAGCCGGGCTGGGCGCTCGCATCGGATCAGCTGATGCGGTGGGCATTGGTACGGTCGAAGCCGTCTTCAGCGAAGCGCTGTGCGCCGGTGCGGTCGTAGCCATCTTCGGCGAAGCGCTGTGCGCCGGTGCGGTCGTAGCCATCTTCAGCGAAGCGCTGTGCGCCGGTGCGGTCGTAGCCATCTTCAGCGAAGCGTTGTGCGCCGGTGCGGTCGTAGCCATCTTCTGCGTAAGTTGCCGATTGGGTCTGGGCGGCGGCGAAGCTGTGGGCGCTGGTACGGTCGAAACCGTCTTCGGCGAATGCACCGGTAGCCAGTGCCGACAGAGCCAGGGTCAGGATCAGTTTGCTTTTCATGGTCGTTGCTCCAGTGAGATTCGCGGGTTGTTTGTTTCTATGGGTTTAATGCTACGCCGATTAATTTGATAAAAAAGCGCAAAAAATCACGCATAAAAATCGATTTAATCGATGTGTTTGGGCGCATGTTCGCTGTTTAAAACGACAGAGAGGCCCGTGAGACAGGCGCTAGGGGCGGTGGCCTATCCACGGTTCAAGGATGCGGGAGGGGAATTAATCCCGAGTTAAATGAAACCTTCGATGAACGAACGCTTTTTTCATGCTTCACGAACCGTTTTTTCAAACCCGCCCGCTCAGCATCGCGCCCACTCAACCCAGGAGCGGCAAACAATGAATAAACTGGACCCATATCCCAGGCGTGGCGCTGTTCTGGATCGCATTTGTCCTGACCCGCCCATTCGGCGCGACCTTGGGCGACTTCCTGACAAAACCGCACGAAAAAGGCGGGATGGACTTCGGTACGGTGGGCTCTTCGGCGGTGCTCGGCGGCATCTTGCTGGTGCTGATCCTGATGGCGTCGTTCTACAACCGTGAACCGCGTCGAGAGTTGGAGGCTTCCTGACGGCTGTCACTGTCAGCGGCGTATGCGGTTCACCGCTCATCCGAACCATGAAAAAGGGGCGCTCCGTCAGCCGGAGCGCCCCTTTTCAATTACCGCGTGAGCAGGATCAGTCAGTCGTGATCCGCGAATGCTTGGCGGTGTCTTTCATGGTCGCGTAGACCAGCAGCGAGCAGGCGATGCAGCCGGTGACGTACCAGTAGAAGCCGGTTTCCATGCCGTTGCTCTTGAACCACAGGGCCACGTACTCGGCGGTGCCGCCGAAGATCGAGACGGTCAGGGCGTAGGGCAGGCCGACGCCCAGGGCGCGGATCTCGGTGGGGAACAGCTCGGCTTTGACCACGGCGTTGATGGAGGTGTAGCCACTGACGATGATCAGCGCCGCCATGATCAGGAAGAAAGCGCCCCACCAGGTCTGCACGGTGTGCAGGGTGCTGAGGATCGGTACGGTGAACAAGGTTCCGAGCACGCCGAAGGCGATCAGGATCGGACGACGACCGATCTTGTCGGAGAGTCCACCGATCACCGGTTGCAGGCACATGAACAGGAACAGAGTGGCCGCCGAGATGGTGGTCGAGTCGCTGATGCTCATGCCTACGGTGTTGACCAGGTACTTCTGCATGTAGGTGGTGTAGGTATAGAAGGCCAGGGTGCCGCCCATGGTCAGGCCGACCACGGTGAGCAGTTCCTTGGGATGGCGCAGCAGGGTGCGCATCAGGCTTTCCTTGGACTTTTCCTTCTTGGTGAAGGAGCTGGTCTCCTCCATGCCGCGACGCAGGTACAGGGCGACCACGGCGCACAGCGCGCCGATCACGAAGGGCACGCGCCAACCCCAGGCATACAGCTGTTCGGTGGTGAGCGTCTGTTGCAGGATGATCAGCACCGCCAGGGCGATGAGCTGACCGGAGATCAGGGTCACGTATTGGAAGCTTGAGAAGAAGCCGCGGCGATCCTTGCTGGCCATTTCGCTGAGGTAGGTGGCCGAGGTGCCGTACTCACCGCCGACCGACAGGCCTTGCATCAGGCGCGCCAGGACCAGCAGGATCGGCGCGGCGACGCCGATGGTCTCGTAGCCAGGGGTCAGGGCGATGACCAGGGAGCCTGCGCACATCAGCAGGACCGAGGCCATCAGCGCGGCCTTGCGGCCCTTGCGGTCGGCATACAGGCCCATCAGCCAGCCACCGATCGGGCGCATCAGAAAGCCCACGGCGAAGATGGCGGCGGTGTTGAGCAGTTGTGCGGTGGTATCGCCGGCCGGGAAGAAGGCCTTGGCGAAGTACAGTGAGAACGCCGCATAGACGTACCAGTCGTACCATTCGACCATGTTGCCGATGGAACCACTGAAAATCGACTTGAGACGGCTTGCGGTGGTTTTTTCCGTGGCGGGCGCAATGGCCGCCCCGGTGGGCAGGGTGCTGGCGTTATCCATCAGGGGATACCTTCTCGTTGTTTTTGTGGAGCGCGCAGGTCAGCGCTTGAGAAGGGTTTTGCAGAAGCTATGCCAAAGGCGTGCACTGCCGGGCCTGAATGCCCCATCGCGGCGCACGACCATTCCATAACCCGCGAATCCAAAGGCCCTGCAGGCGCAACGTCGCCACGCGATGGGCTGCGTAGCCGCGCACTTCAATACTTTCGATAAGCGGATTTTTGCTCATTGGTCACAATGGCTAGGCAAAAAACCGCTTATTAGCGCTCGAGAAAATCGTCCCGCACCAGCCCATGACGCTGCATCTTTTCGTTGAGTGTCCGCCGAGGCAGTTGTAAGGCCTCCATCACGGCCTTGATCTCACCCTTGTACTGTCGCAGCGCGGCGCGCAGGCACTGTGCCTCGAACGCCTCCATCTGGCCGGCGAGCGATTGCCCTGCGGCGCTGGCCTCGACGCTCGGCGCGCCCAGCCCCAGGGCGTGGCGCTCGGCGGCATTGGCCAGCTCGCGCACATTGCCTGGCCAGTCATGGGCCAGCAGTTGCGCTAACTGCCCACCGCTCACCGGCGGGGCCGTGCGGCCCAGGCGCTCGGCGGCAGCGCGGGCAAAGTGTTCGAACAACAGGGGGATGTCCTCGCGCCGTTCGCGCAGTGGTGCCAGGCGCAGTTCGGCGACGTTCAGACGGTACGCCAGATCTTCGCGAAAGCGTCCGGCGCGGGCTTCTTCGAGCAGGTCCGGTTTGGTGGCGGCGATAATGCGCAGGTCGACACTGATGCTCTGGTTGGCGCCCAGGCGCTCCAGCTTCTGCTCCTGAATCACCCGCAGTAGTTTGGCCTGCTGGGCCAGGGGCATGCTCTCGATCTCATCGAGAAACACGGTTCCCCCGTTGGCATATTCCAGCTTGCCGATGCGCTTGCCCTGGGCGCCGGTGAAGGCGCCACTCTCATGGCCGAACAGCTCGGCCTCGAACAGCGTTTCAGGAATCGCCGCGCAGTTGAGGGCGACGAAGGGCTTGTCGGCGCGCGGACCGAAGTCGTGCAGGCAACGCGCCACACGTTCCTTGCCGCTGCCGGTTTCGCCGCGGATCAACACGTTGACCGGCAGGCTGGCCAGGTCCAGCACCTGCCGGCGCAGGCTCTGCAAGCCTTGGGACATGCCCAGCAGGGTGTTTTCCAGGCGCGCCTTGAGATCGGCCTGCTGGTGCAGGCGACGGTTCTCCAGCACCAACTGGCGTTTCTCCAGGGCGCGGCGCAGGCTGCCGAGCAGGGTCTGCGGCGTAAAGGGTTTTTCCAGAAAGTCATAGGCGCCGTTGCGCATGGCCTCGACGGCCATGGGCACGTCGCCATGGCCGGTGAGCAGGATCACCGGAAGGTCCGGGTCCAGTGCCTGCAGCCGTTCGAGCAGTTGCAAGCCATCGATGCCAGGCATGCGCACATCGCTGACGATCACACCTGGGAAGTGTTCCGGCAACTGGGCCAGACACTCTTCGGCGCGGGCGAACAGTTGCACGCTAAACCCCGAAAGGCTCAGCCACTGCTGCACCGCGGTGCGGATGCTGGCTTCATCATCGACGACGATCACCGAATTCAACATACAGGCTCCAGGTCGCGGGGCAAGGTAAGGCTCAGGCGGGCGCCACCGGGCAGGTTTTCGGCCTGCAACTGGCCGCCGGCCTCGTGGACGATGCCATAGGAGATCGCCAGGCCCAGGCCGAGCCCTTCGCCGACCGGTTTGGTGGTGAAGAACGGATCGAAGATTCGGGCCAGATCCGCCTGGGGGATACCGCCGCCGGAGTCCAGCACGCTCAGGCGCCACTGACCATCATCGGCTTCGATTCGGATCTCCAGGCGTTTGTAACGCTTGTCGGCCATGGCGTCGAGGGCATTGCGCAACAGGTTGATCAACACTTGCTCGAGGCGGATCGCATCGCCCCTGACCCACGCGGGGCGCGCCAGGTACAGCGCCACTTCGACGCCCTCGCCACGGATGCGGGCATCGAGCAGGTGCAACGCTTGGTCGACCACGGTGGCCAGGTCCAGGCGCTCGCGTAGCCCGCCGGGGCTGTTGCGGGCAAAGGTCTTGAGATGGCCGGTCAGCGCCGCCATGCGCGTGAGCATCTGCTCCAGCGGCTCCAGGGCCTGCCGCGCCTCGTCGTAGCGACCGTGGTCGAGCAGCAGGCGCAGGGTCTCCAGCTGCATGCGCTGGGTGGTCAGGGGCTGGTTGATTTCATGGGCCAGGGCCGCCGACATTTGCCCCAGGGCCGCAAGCTTGGCTGACTGCACCAGGCCCTCTTGGGCGGTGCGCAGTTCGCGGGTGCGCTCTTCGACCAGGCGCTTGAGTTCGTTGCGGCTGCGCTGGCGCAGGCGTGCCAGGCGCAGGCGCTGGCTGACGAACAGTGCGGCGAACACCAGGCTCAGCCAGATCGCCGCCGCGGTCAGGGCGGCGTTGCGTCCGTCGGCGCTGACCTGGGGCTTACGCAGCAGATGCAAGGTCCAGCCTTCTGCCTCCAGCGGCAGGCTTTCCCACAGGTAGTCGACGCTTCCATCCGGGCCTTGCACGCGGCTCAAATGGCTGTTGGCGCCGAAGTCGGTCAGCACCTGATGCTGCAGGGGGACCAAGGGTTGCTTGTCGTACTGGCGGGTCTCGGCAAGCTCGGCGCGGTCGGCGGGGGAAATCGGCTGTAGCTCACGGTAGCGCCAGCCGTCCTGGTTGGCGATGAAAGTGATGCCTCGGGCATCGCTGACCAACAGGATGTCGCTGCCTTGGCGCCATTCGCGCTCAAGTTCGGGGAACTCCAGTTTAACCACCATGGCGCCGAGGAAGCGTCCCTGTTCGTCGGTGACCGCGTTGGCCAGGAAGTAGCCTGGTACGCCACTGGTGACACCGACCGCGTAGAAGCGACCGCTGCCGTGGCTGCGGGTCTGCTTGAAATAGGGGCGAAAGCCGTAGTTGGAGCCGACATAGGTCGTCGGCAGGCGCCAGTTGCTGGCCGCGATGGCCAAGCCCGTGCGATCGAGCAACTCCAGGGTGGAGGAGTTGGCGGCGCCGTTGATGCGTTCGAGCTTGCGGTTCAGGGCGTCCTGCATCTGTTCGGTGACCGGGCCGCGCAAGGCCGCGATCAGCTCCGGGTCCAGCGCCAGTACGGCGGGCAGGGCACGGTAGCGCTCGATCAGGGTGTGCAGGGCATTGGCGTAGAGGGTCAGTTGCTGGCTGGCCCGACGTGCGTCGGTCTCCATCGACTGGCGCTTGGCCTGGTGCATCGCCCAGCCAGCGCTGAGCGCGGTGCCGATGACTATCACCAGGACGATCAGGGCCAGACGCAAGGTTCGGAAGGAAAATAGCATGCGGCTGATCCTTGGCCTGTGCTGGGTGTGTTTAAGGTTTTTCACGCAGACTGTGGGCGCGGGTAAACCCACGCCCACAGGGCTGTGCTTAGGGCGCAACCCTGTGGGCGGAAGTTGTCACAGCAACTCGAAGCTCTGCTGCTGCACAGCCTCGGAGTCGAGGCCGACCTGGACATTGAACTGCCCCGGCTCTGCGACCCGTTGCAACTGGCCATTGTAGAACTTCAGATCATCCTCGCTGATGCGGAAGGTCAAGGTGCGCGATTCGCCAGCCTTGAGCATCAGTTTCTGGAAGTTTTTCAGTTCTTTGACCGGGCGGCTCATGGAAGCGCTGACATCCTGAACGTAGAGCTGGACCACGGTTTCGCCGTCGCGCTTGCCGGTGTTCTTCACCGTCACCTTGGCCTCCAGCGTGCCGCCACGCTTGAGCTGCTGGCTGCCCAGCGACAGGCCGGACAGTTCGAAGCTGCTATAGCTCAGGCCATAGCCGAACGGGTAGAGCGGGCCGTTGGGCTCCTCGAAGTACTGCGAGGTGTAGTTGCCTGGCTTGCCCGGTGTGTATGGCCGGCCGATGCGCATGTGGTTGTAGTACATCGGGATTTGCCCGACCGAACGCGGGAAGGTGATCGCCAGCTTGCCGGACGGGTTGTAGTCGCCGAACAGCACATCGGCGATCGCGTTGCCGCCTTCGGTGCCGCTGAACCAGGTTTCCAGCAATGCGTCGGCCTGCTCACGCTCCCAGGCCAGCGACAGCGGGCGGCCGTTCATCAGCACCAGTACCAAAGGCTTGCCGGTGGCCTTCAGCGCCTTGATCAGGTCGCGCTGCACCGCCGGGATTTCCAGGGTGGTACGGCTGGAGGATTCGTGGGACATGCCGCGAGACTCGCCGACCACCGCCACCACCACATCCGATTGTTTGGCGGCCTTGACCGCTTCGTCGATCAGCACAGCGGCTGGACGCGGGTCGTCGACGATCTCGGGCGCGGCGAAGTTGAGGAAGTTCAGGTAGTCGAAGATGGCCTTGTCGCCGGTGATGTTCGAGCCTTTGGCGTAAAGCAGCTTGGCCTTGCCCTCCAAGGCGCGGCGCAGGCCTTCGCGCACGGTCACCGAGTGTTCCGGTTTGCCGTCGGCGGCCCAGCTGCCCATCATGTCGATTGGTGCATCGGCCAGAGGGCCGACCAAGGCAATGGTGCCGGCCTTCTTCAGAGGCAGGGTCTGGTTGCGGTTTTCCAGCAGGACCAGGCTGCGGCGTGCCACGTCACGGGCGGCTTCGCGGTGCAGGCGGCTTTCAGCGTAGTAATCCTTGACGTCGTTTTCGGCCTTGCCGATGCGCACGTACGGGTCTTTGAACAGGCCCATGTCGTACTTGGCGCCCAGCACTTCGCGCACGGCCTGGTTCAGTTCGGCCTGGGTCACTTCACCGGACTTGAGCAGGCCGGGCAGTTCCTCGCCGTAGAGCGTGTCATTCATGCTCATGTCGATACCGGCCTTGATGGCCAGCTTGGCGGCTTCACGACCGTCCTGGGCCACGCCGTGGCGGATCAGTTCCTGGATGGCGCCGTGGTCGCTGATGGTCACACCCTTGAAGCCCCACTCCTTGCGCAGCAGGTCGTTCATCAGCCAGGTGTTGGAGGTGGCCGGCACGCCATTGATCGAGTTCAGTGCGACCATAACGCCACCGGCGCCGGCCTCCAGGCTGGCGCGGTAGGGCGGCAGGTAGTCGTTGTACATCTTCGGCAGGCTCATATCGACTGTGTTGTAGTCGCGCCCGCCTTCCACCGCGCCGTACAGGGCGAAGTGCTTGACGATGGCCATGATGCTGTCGGGTTCGGCCGGGCTGGTGCCCTGGAATGCCTTGACCATCACCTGGCCGATTTTCGAAGTGAGATAGGTGTCCTCACCGAAGCCCTCGCTGGTGCGGCCCCAGCGCGGGTCGCGGGCGATATCGACCATCGGGCCGAAGGTCATGTCCAGGGAGTCGGCGGCCGCCTCGATCGCCGAGGTGCGGCCGACCTTGGCAATGGCGTCCATGTCCCAAGTCGCCGCCAGGCCCAGGCCGATCGGGAAAATGGTGCGCTCGCCATGGATGGTGTCGTAGGCGAAGAACATCGGAATCTTCAGGCGGCTGCGCATGGCGGCGTCCTGCATCGGCCGGTTCTCGGGGGCCGTGCGCGAGTTGAAGGTGCCGCCGATGCGTCCGGCGGCGATTTCTTCACGGATCTTCTCGCGGGGCATTTCCGGGCCGATGCTGATCAGGCGCAACTGGCCGATCTTCTCGGCCTCGGTCATCTGGCCGATCAGGTGTTCGATGAACGCCTGCTTGTCCTGCAGCGGCGGTGCGGAGGTGGCGGCCAGGGCCGCCTGACTGGCAAGGCCCATGGCCAGGCCCAGCAAAGACAGTTTCATCATGAATTCCATTGTCGTGGCCCCTTGCCGTATCCAGGGGGATACGTGCACGGCCGGAGTTTTTCTTGGCGGCTATTGTTGTACAGTTCGCCGGGCTTCACTTGGCTGATCGGCCCTGCCTGGTCCAATGCAGCGGCGGATTATGCCTTATATGGCGGGCATCATGAGATACACTTCCCGCCGACCGGCTGTCGGGACAACAACAATAAGAACGATCGAGAGACCCATGGCATGACTGTCTTCAACGAATACGAGCAGCGCCAGATTGCCGAGGCCATCGCTCGGGCCGAGCAACGCACCGATGCGGAACTGGTGACCGTGCTGGCGCGCCGCGCGGACGATTACGCCTACCTGCCCCTGCTATGGGCCGCGCTGCTGGCTTTGGCCATACCGGGCCTGGCGCACATGGCCCTGGGGTGGCCTGATTTGCGCAGCCTGTTGGTGGTCCAGGTAGTGACGTTCGTCGGCCTGTGCCTGCTGCTGCGCAATCCACGTCTGGCCAGCCGCCTGGTCCCGCGCCTGTTGCGTCAGCGCCGCGCCTCGGGCCTGGCGCGGCAACAGTTTCTCGAGCTCAACTTGCAACACACCGCCGGTGCTACCGGGGTGCTGATCTTCGTCAGCGAGGCCGAGCGACATGTGGAGATCCTGGTCGACGAGGGCATTGCCCGGCATCTGCCCGAGCAGCCGTGGGATGCCATCATCGCCCGCTTTACCGAGCAGGTGTGCCAAGGCCAGACCCTGCAGGGCTTCGTCGACTGCATCGAAGCCTGTGGCGAGCTGCTCAGCGAACACGTACCGCCGACCTTCGCGCGCAACGAGCTGCCCAACCGCCTGGTGATCCTGGACTGAGCCGCGTCCATCGATTAAAGCTTCGCGCTGGCCGGGCATCGACGTAAAATGCCGGCCATTGCGCGCTGCGCGCCCCCCGCGATTCGAGGCACCCACTTTCCATGTCCGCCACTCCCTCCGCTACCACCGCGCCGGATGCGCGTGCCCAGTTCCTGGCTTTGCTGGCCGATGCCTTGCAGGCCGGTACCCTGGTCAAGCTGGTGCTGGCGCGCCATGTCGGCGTTGACCAGACCCTTCAGCGGATCATCGCCAAGCCTTTACAGGTCAAGGGCCAGGACTGCCTGTCGCTGGTCTACCGCCACCAGACCCGTGACATTACCCGCAACCTGCCGCTGGAGCAGGCCCAGACGCTGGTGGCCGAGCTGTTGCCCGAGAGTTTTCGCAATGCCCATCTGTTCACCGCTGAGGGCGAGGTGCAGCTGGGTTTCAGCAAAAAGGGCAAGCCGATGCTCCAGCGCCACATCGCCCAACCTGCCCGTGAACAGGCTGCCACTACCCATGATCGGGAGAAGAAGCGCTACCTGGAGCTGTCGCGGCCGTTCTTGCGCGATCTGGGAGTGACCGATGCCCAGGGCGCGTTGATTCCGTCCATGTCGCGCAAGTGGAAGCAGATCAACAAGTTCATCGAGGTCTTCGACCACGCCCTGGCCAGCGCACCCCTGACCATGGACCAGCCGCTACGGGTGGCGGATTTCGGTTCGGGCAAGGGTTACCTGACCTTCGCCATGCACGACTACCTGCGCAACAGCCTGGCGCGTGAAGCCCTGGTGACCGGTGTCGAGCTGCGCCAGGACATGGTCGACCTGTGCAACGCCGCTGCCGCGCGGCTGGAGCACCCTGGTCTTGAGTTCCAGTGCGGCGACGTGCGCAGCGTGGTGCCCGAGGCCATCGAGGTGATGATCGCGCTGCACGCCTGCGACATTGCCACCGACTACGCCATCCATACCGGCATCCGCTGTAACGCCGCGATCATCATGTGCTCGCCGTGCTGTCACAAGCAGATCCGCCCGCAATTGCACAGCCCAGGCCTGCTCCAGCCGATGTTGCAGTACGGCCTGCACCTCGGCCAGCAGGCCGAGATGCTCACCGACAGCCTGCGCGCCCTTTACCTCGAGGCCTGCGGCTACGAGACCAAGGTGTTCGAGTTCATCTCCCTGGAGCACACCAACAAGAACAAGATGATTCTGGCGGTCAAGCGCCGGCAGGCGGGGGAAAACACCGCATTGCTGGCCAAGATCGAGCAGCTAAAGGCGTTCTATGGCGTGAAGGAGCATTGCCTGGAGACGTTGTTGCGTCAGGATGGGTTGCTCGCCGCTTGACCTATTTTGGGCTGTGCAGCAGCCCATGACAGGTGGAGCATTCATCTGGGCCGGGCGTGTTCTGCCGGCCCCACGATGGCCAACGCCGGGTTACCCAGCGGGTGGCTGGCGGCATCGAAGAAGTGCACGGCCGTTCCTGGCAGGTCGGCGAAGCGCTGCATGAAATGCTGCTTCTGATTGATGATCGACGCTTCGCTCAAGGGGCGGATGGCGATCGACAGGTGCGTGGGGCGGGCTTGGCGAATGGCCTCGAGCAGGTGCTGATCGCTGGCGTCCAGGTGCTGGCCGAACAGGCATAGGCCCTCGCGTTCCCCGGCCAGTTGGCCCAACCCCCACGACAGGTAGTCCGAGGCGCGGATGGCGCGCAGTTTTTCTTCGCTGCGGCTCTCGTTGACGAACAGCGGCACTTCCCCCGGAATGTTCACGGCAAAGCCTTCGAGCAGCTCGGCGCATTCGGCGCTGCGCTGGCGTGTGGTGCCATCGGGGAGTTTGAGCAGGTGCAGCCCGCCGTGCAGATGAACGATGCGGATGCCTTCGGTCGCGGTGCGGCGCACATCGAAGAAGCCCTGCTCGTCGAACAGCGTGGCGAAGCCTTCCGGCGCCTGATTGACAGCCCAAGGCAGGAGCAGGTCGTAGTTGCTGGTGTAGACGTTGCGGTAGCTGCGCAGTGCCTGGTTGATCGTCGCCAAGGTGTCGCTCGGCACGCGCGTCCAGGGCAGGTGCACGGCGCGCGTGGCGTGGATCAGGGCTTCCTTGATCGAGTAGTAGCGGTTCAGTGGCGCGGTGGAGTTGATGGCCAGTGCGGCATTAGCGCGTACCGTGGTGTTCAGGGTGCTGAGCACCGGCTCGAACAGCTCGGTACCCAGGGACTTGAACAGCGCCTGGTCGCTTACGCCCAAGGCCTTGTGACGGACCCGCTGGGCCTCCTCGAACAGCGAGAAATAGCCGAACGGCTTCCACACGGCACGGCTGGCGCCGTTGCCCACCAGCAGGGCGGTGCAGGGCTGGCGGTCATTGAGCGCCTGCCAGGAGGGCAGGTGGGCATCGAGAGAAGGCATGGCATGTCCATTGGGCAAGGCGAGGAACGCGGGGACTTTAGCATGCCGCAGCCTTGATGCGGGACGCGCACCGCGCTTGCCTAGGCCAGGCCTCCCCAGCGCGTGCCTGCTCGTGACCGGGCCAGGGACTGCTTACGGTTCGAGTGCGGGCTGTCGGCGTGTGCGGTTGCGCCACACCCGATACGCCCGAATCCCTGCACGCACCGAGCCGAACAGCAGCTTTTCTTCCATTTCCCGCGCCATGCCTGAACGCACCAGCATACGCAGGAAGTTGCCACGGGCGCGGGCGATGGCGAAGTAGATACCTTGGGCGGCGAGGGTGTCGCGCACTTCGCGCAGGGCAGCGACGCCGCTGACGTCGATGCTGGTCACCGCCTCGGCGTCAAACAGTACGGCCTGGGGCTTGCTCTCACCTTGGACGGCGTCGAGCAGGCGCATCTTGAAGTAGTCGGCGTTGAAAAACAGGATCGCGTCGTCGAAGCGATACACCACAAGGCCCGGCACCGTCCGCGCTTCCGGGTGATGGCGAACGTCGACCTGGCCCTCGACGCCGGGCAGCCAGCCAAGGACGGCGTCGGTGGGCTGATAGATGCTGTACAGCAGGCGCAGGATCGCCAGGGTCACGGCGAAGATGATTCCCGGCAGCACGCCCAGGCTGAGGACGCCGGCGGTGGTGAGCAGGCATAGCCAGAACTCGAAGCGGCTGAGCTTGTGGATCTTGCCCAGGGATTTCACATCGATCAGCCCCCAGCCGGCCATCAACAAGACGGCGCCCAGGGCCGCCTGGGGAATCCACGCCATGGGAGCGGTGAAGAACAGCAGAATCAAGGCGATCACCAGCGCGGCGATGATGCCGACCAGTTGGCTCTTGCCTCCGACCATGTCGTTGACCGCCGTGCGTGAGTCGGCGCCGCTGATGGCAAAGCCCTGGGACATCCCCGCCGCCAGGTTGCTCACGCCGAGGGCAACGAACTCGTGGTTGGCATTGATCGCGTAGCCGTGGCGGGCAGCAAAGCTGCGAGCGGTGAGCATCGCGCTGCAGAAACTGACGGTGGCGATGCCTAGGGCGTCGCGCAACAGGCTTTTGGTTTCCGCCAGGGTGCTTTGCGGCCATGCCAGCTCCGGAATGCCCGCTGGCACCGGGCCGAGAATGGCGACGCCGAAGCGGTCGAGGCCGAGCAGGCCGGCCAGCAACGTGAATACCGCCACGGTCACCAGCGCTGCCGGCAAGCGGGGGTAGCGTTGCGGCAGCCAGACCAGCAGGCCCAGGCCGACCAGGCCGATGGCCAGGGTCAGCCAGTGGATCTCGCCCAGGCGCTGGAGAAAGTTGATCAGGCTGAGGATGAAACCGTCGCCTTGGATCTTGAACCCCACCACCTTGCTCATCTGCCCGGCGATCAGGCTCAGTCCGATACCGTTGAGGTAGCCGATCAGGATGGGACGCGAGAAGAAGCTGGCGATGAAGCCCGCCCGCGCAACGCCGGCGGCGATCAGCATTACGCCGACCAGCACCGTGACGATCACCGAAAGCTCGGCGATGCGATGCGGATCGCCCATCGCCAGTGGGGCGACGGCGCCGGCGATCATGGCGCAAGTAGCGGCGTCCGGGCCGACCATGAGTTGGCGGGAGCTGCCGACCAGGGCATAGACGATCATCGGCAGCACGCAGGCGTATAGCCCGTACTGGGGTGGCAGGCCGACGATCTGGGCGTAGGCGATGGCAATGGGGATCTGGATCGCGGCCACCGAAAGGCCGGCCTGAAGGTCAGCGTGGAGCCACTCACGGCGGTAGTGCAGCAGGTTGGCCAAGCCCGGTAGCCAGCGGGAGAGAAACATGCACGCGTCCTTGGAAATGTTTCGGGGTGCTGATCAGCATAAGTGTCCTGAGGCCGCTTCGCTTGCGAGCCCACGGACAGCATTCAAGCTGATCGGGTCGATGATGGCTATGGGCTAGGTCAAGAACAGCGGGGATTGGGCAGCGAAGGGGAGGTTCACAATCCCGGAAACTGGCGGAGCCTGCGATGGATAGCGGCCTTTGGATTGTCCAGGACTACGTAAATACGAACAGGCGCGCCTCGCGATGGGCGATGGGGACTTGTATTGATAAGGGCTGGATCGGCGCGGGTTGCGCCTAGAGGAAAGTGGAGCGGGTAGAGGGAATCGAACCCTCCTCGATAGCTTGGGAAGCTATAGTTTTACCAATAAACTATACCCGCTTCAGAAGCCGACATTTTTACCAGAACACGCCAGTCATGAGAAGCCCGGCCGTGCAAAAAGGCCTGTCGGCGACGTGTAGCCCGGGGCACTACAAGGGCTAGACGTCGCCGAACCACTCAGATAGCCAGTGCATGCTGCCCCTGTACGTAGTGACTGCGTTGACGGGGTTGGCGCAGCGTCGGGTTGAGGAAGCCAAGCATCGCGGCCCGGGTGTCCTCGCACGCGCTCTTGTGCTCGATATCCAGGAAGTGACCGGCATCGCGGATCACGCTGAAATGGCTCTGGCCCACGTGCTGGCTGAAATGCCGCGCATCCTCGACGGTGGTGTACTCGTCACGGTCGCCATTGATGAACAGCACTGGGATGTCGATGTTGCGCGCCGATTTCAGGGCTCGTTCCAGATCGTGATCCAGCACCTGGTTGATGTGGAAGTGCATCTGCGCGTACTCATGGCTGTCCAGGCTGCTCACATGGCGGTAGTTGAAGCGCTTGAACAACGACGGCAGGTACTTGCCGATGGTGTCGTTGACCAGGTTGCCCACCTGGTAGCGGTCGCAGGCGGCCAGGTACTGGCAACCGCGCGCCAGATAGTCGCGCATTGGCTCGTTGATGATCGGCGAGAACGAACTGACCACGGCCTTCTTCACCCGGCTCGGCTGGTGCGCCAGCGCCAGCAGGGCACAGGCACCGCCCCAGGAGAACGACATCACATGGTCGGCCTGGAAGTGCTCGATCAGCTCCAGGAGAATGTGCGCCTCGGTCTCCTTGGTGATCAGCCGTTCCTGATGGTTGTGCGGCTTGGACTTGCCAGCATAGGGCTGGTCGTACAACACAACGTTGAAATGCGGGTGCAGGCTGCGCACCGTCTGGGCGAAAGAGGCCGTTGTGGCCAGCGATCCGTTGATCAGGATGATCGTCTTCTCTGCTGCTTCCGCGCGATAGAACTCCGTGTAAACCCGATACTGACCTTGGATATCAAGCACAGCGATTTCTGGCCTCATGTCATCGACTCCTGGCGCAAAAAGGGTATTCGCGTGACCTAGGGTGCACGTTGTTTATGACAGGTAGGCATACGCCTGGAAGAGAAACCGGGAGCCCTTGTGTCGATCCATGGCACGGTCGTCGACGGTATTTGTTCTAGGTGGGCGGTTTGCCGTGCCCCAGGGCATCGAGACCCTGGGTGACCGGCAAAAGGCGTCTTGGACTGCAATCGTGACCGATGAGTCACATGCGGACCGACGAGTTTGATTCAAGCAGCAGGGTGGCGATCTCGCAAGTGCCGTTCAGGGGGATGGCACGAGAAAAACAACGGGATGAACCTGTCTATACCGCTCTATGCAGGGGCCCACCTGCGCAGAGGCTTCGAGGTTCAGACCGAGGCGATCTCTTCGGCCGTCAGTTCACGATACTCACCCGGAGCCAAAGCAGGATCCAGGCCAATGCAGCCCATTCGCTCCCGGTGCAGCCCCACCACCTTGTTGTCGAAGTGCCCGAACATGCGCTTGACCTGGTGATAGCGGCCTTCGACGATTGCCAGCCGCGCCCGGCGCGGTCCGAGAATGTCCAGTTGCGCGGGGAGGGTGGTGAGGTCCTCGAAGGCGAAGTAGAAGCCTTCGCGGAACTTGGCCACGTAGTGCTCGCCGATCTCGTCTTCGGTCTGGACGTGATAGATCTTCGGCAGCTTGGTCTTGGGCTGGGTCAGGCGCCGCGACCATTGACCGTCATTGGTCAGGATCATCAACCCAGTGGTGTTGTAGTCCAGGCGGCCAGCGATGTGCAGGTCTTCACGCAGTTCGGCCGGCAACAGGTCGAGCACGGTAGGGTGTTGCGGATCCTGGGTGGCGCTGACGCAGCCGCTGGGCTTGTGCAACATGAGGTAGCGCGCCGGGCGACCGGCTTGGAGTACTTGCTCGTCCACTTCGACCCGGCTGAATTCGCGTACCTCCTGGCGCGGGTCGGTGGCAACCACGCCATCGACGCGCACGCGCCGTTGCACCAGCAGCAGGCGGACCTGCTGGCGGTTGTAGCAGGGCAAGTTGGTGAGAAAACGATCAAGACGCATGGCACTAAGCGGTTCGAAAAAGGGCTAGCGGTTGGGCGCTGATTGCGCGGCCTTGAGCTGGTCATCGACCTTGGCGCATCGAGGACACAGGCAAGCCTTGTTGCGCAATTCGTCGGGCAGCGCCCTGAGCGCGGCCGGATCGATGGTGACGGTGAAACACCAGCAGGGCTGCGTGGCGAGGCGTGGGTCGGCCAGGCTGCACTGATTCAGGGCGCCACAGGCCGGGCAGCGCTGTTTGTCGTTCATGTCGGATCCAGACGTCTATGAAGCAGGCATTCTACCGGTTATGGCGACAGGGTGTTTCCGGCTGTCGGCAACCTGTTTCAATTCATTGCGAAAATGGCACTGCACCCGGGCGCAACGGTCTTATTCGGTGTCGATGAACGTATTGCCATCGATGCTCGCCAGCGCCGCTGTGCCGGGCACTCCCGCGGTCCAGGAGGCCGCCATGTACCTACGAATTCTGCTGATCGCCTTGTTGGCACTCCTCACCAGCGCCTGCGTCCCTTACTACGAGGATGGAGGTTACTACCGCTCGGGTTACTACCGCTCGGACTACTACTCAAGCGACCGCGACTATTATCCGGGCTATTACCGTCAGGATCGTTACTACATCACCCAGCCGCGCTACTACCAGAGCGCGCCTCGCTACTATCAACCCGCACCTCGTTATTACCGCCCGGCGCCCACGCCCCACTATCGGCCTTACCCGGGGCATCAGGTGAATCAATGGCATGGCAATCCGCGCAACGACTATGGCAACCGTCATCGCTATGACTATGGGCGGGACCGGGACCGTCATGACTATCGCAACGACAATCGCCGGCCGCAGAACGACCGTTGGCATTCCAATGGTCGAGGCGACAACAATCGTCGTCATGATGGCAGGCACGGGGACGACGGTCGTAACTGGCGGCGTTGATCACCGGGCTTGAGCCCGGTCTGCCTGTCGGAGCGGCGCTCACTCCAGATCAGCCAGGGGATGGCGCCCCTCCCAGACCTTGGCGAAATGCGCCTCGACCACCGCCGCTGGCACTTGGGCGATGTCCGGCCAGTGCCAGCGCGGCTGGTTGTCCTTGTCCAGCAAACGGGCACGCACCCCTTCACTGAACTCCGGGTGACGGCAGCAGTTCAGGCTCATGGTGAATTCCATCTGGAACACCTGGGCCAGCGACAGGTATTTGGCCCGGCGGATCTGCTCCCACACCAAGTGCGCGGTCAGCGGACAGCCCTCGTGCAAGCGTCGGCCGGCCTCGGCCAGTAGTGGGTCTGCATGACGGCTCAGGTCGGATAACGCCCGCCAGGCGGCAGCAGGGTCGGCTACGTCGAGCAGCTCGTCGATCGATGCCCGGCGCGGCAACCACTGGGCTTCGGGCAGGTCGGCGCAGGCTCGGTGCTGTTCGGCCTTGAGCAGACTGTTCAGCTGCAGGGCGGTTTGCTCCTGCCAATTCAGTTGCAGCAGTTCCTCGATTAGGGCTTCTTGCTGATGCTCGCCCAGCAGGCGATCAGCCAGGCCAAGGTCCAGGGCGTCGCGGGCATTGATCGGCGCGCCAGTCAGCCCAAGGAACAGGCCGAGCTTGCCGGGCAGGCGGGAAAGGAACCAGCTGGCGCCGACGTCCGGATACAGCCCGATGCTGATTTCCGGCATGGCCAGCCGACTGCTGGGAGTGACGATGCGGATGCCCGCGGCCTGCAGAAGGCCCATCCCCCCGCCGAGCACGTGGCCATGCCCCCAGCACAGCAAGGGCTTGGGATAGGTGTGCAGGCGATAATCGAGCCGGTACTCGGCGGCGAAAAAGGTGGCCGCCAGGGGCGGGACGCTGCCGGGGTGGTCGCGGCAGGCCTGAACCAGCGCACGTACATCGCCGCCGGCACAGAACGCCTTGGGCCCGCTGCCGCGCAGCAGCACGCAGACGATGCCCGGATCGTTGGCCCAAGCGCGCAGGCGCTCATCGAGGACCTCGATCATAGGCAGGCTCAGGGCATTGAGCGCCTTGGGCGCATCCAGGGTGGCGATGCCGATGCGCGCGCCATCGGCGCCTGTGAGTACCTCGCATTGAATGGACATGGGCGACCTCGTGTAGTCATCGCACAAGTATGGACCCCACAGACGATCATGGCGGTCGTCGGTCGGATCGATTGACAAGGCCGGGCGGCTTACCTAGTGTCGCGCCATTGTTTACGGATGGCCCCATGACTGACGACGATCGCATCAAACTCGAACCCGGCTGGAAGGCCGCGTTGCGCGCCGAGTTCGACCAACCCTACATGCACAAGCTGCGCGAGTTCCTGCGCGAGGAATATGCGGCGGGCAAGGAGATCTACCCGCCGGGGCCGCTGATCTTCAACGCGCTCAATTCCACGCCGCTGGACAAGGTGAAGGTGGTGATCCTCGGCCAGGACCCTTACCACGGGCCAGGCCAGGCCCATGGCCTGTGCTTCTCGGTGCAGCCTGGCGTGCCGACGCCGCCGTCTCTGGTGAACATCTACAAAGAGCTGCACCGCGACCTCAACTTGCCGATTCCCAACCATGGTTACCTGCAAAGCTGGGCGGAGCAGGGGGTGTTGCTGCTCAACACCACTATGACCGTGCAGCGCGGCAACGCGGCCTCCCACGCCAACGCGGGCTGGCAGCCATTCACCGATCGGGTCATCCAGGTGGTCAGCGAGCGGTGCGAAAACGTGGTGTTCCTGCTGTGGGGCTCTCATGCCCAGAGCAAGCAGAAGCTGATCGACGGCACTCGGCACCTGGTACTCAAGTCGGTGCACCCGTCGCCGCTGTCGGCGTATCGGGGCTTCTTCGGATGCGGGCATTTCAGCCGCACCAACAGCTTCCTTGAGCAGCGTGGGCTGGCGCCGATCAACTGGGCGTTGCCGCCGCTCTGAAAAAACGTGTTGCCTTCTTCGCGGGAACCCTCCCACAGGGGCGGCGATAAGCTTTTTGGACGCGGGTTTACCCGCGAAGAAAACTGCACGCCGTCACGGTCGGTTCGTGTTCCAGCGCCGGAACAACGGCTCGGCCAGAAACAGCACGAACAGCAACCTCATCACCTGCAGTGCCGTCACCAACGGTACGGACAGCTGCAAGGTCTCGGCCGTCAGGCTCATCTCGGCGATACCGCCGGGCATCATTCCCAGGGTCAATGAGCGCAGGTCCAGCTGGGTCATCACACTCAACACCCAGGCCGCGCTGGCGGCGATCAACATGCACAGGAAGGTCGCCAGCAAGGTCCGCCCCAGGAAGGACGGCGCCCGGCGAAAGAACGCCCGGTTGAAGTGGCAGGCCAGGCCACTGCCGATCAGCCACTGTCCGATCTGGCTGGCGCCGGGCGGCAGGGCGATCTGCAGGTTGCCCGCCAGGCTCACGCAGGCGGCAATCAACAGCGGACCGAACAGCCACGGGTTGGGCTGGCGCAGGCGCTGCCAGATCAACGCGGCCAACACACCAAACGGCGCGATCAGGGTCAGCCAGCCCCAACTGACGCTGCCTGCGTGGGTCAGCGGCACGCCATCGCCGAGCAAGAACTTGAACAGCGCCGGCACGCACAGCACCACTGCCAACACCCGCAGGCTCTGGGCTGCGGCCACCTGGCTGAGCACCGCACCGTTGCGTGCGCCCAGGTTGACCATCTCACCCGAGCCCCCCGGCATGCTGGCGAAGAACGCCGTGGCGCGGTCTTCGCCGGTACGCCTGAGCAGCCAGACGCTGATCACTGCTGACAACGTGGTGAACAGTGCCCCGAAGAAGATCAGACCAAAGTGGCTGGCCACCTGCTCGATGACTGCCGGGGTGAAGTGCAGGCCGATACCGATGCCGATGATCCACTGCCCGCACTTGCGGCCATTGGGGATTTCCGACAGCTGCCAGGGTGTCAGGCAGCGCACCAGGATGATTGCCAGCAACGAGCCGACCATCCACGGCAAAGGCCAGCCGACCTTGCTGGCGAGAAACCCGCCAGCAAGACCGACCAGCCCGGTAGCCCAGAACGGCGGTGACCGATCAGGCATCGGCCATCGCCCGACGCTGCAGGCTACGTTTACGCCAGCTGCGCAGCAACGGCAGGGTCAGCATGCAGAAGGTCAGCACCCACACCGACATGCTGATCGGGCTCGACCAGAGGATGCCCAGCTCGCCGTTGGAGATCGACAGTGCGCGGCGCAGGTTCTGCTCCATCAGCCCGCCCAGGATGAAGCCGAGCAGAATCGGCGACAGGGGGAAGTCCAGCTTGCGCAGGATGTAGCCCATGATGCCGATGCCGACCATCAGGAACAGATCGAAGGTGGTCGCATGCACGGCGTACACGCCGATCCCGGTGATGATCGCGATCACCGGCACCAGCGCCCAGTTCGGCACGGCGAGGATGCGGGTGAATATGCGGATCATCGGAATGTTCAGGATCACCAGCATGATATTGGCGATGAACAGCGAGGCGATCAGCCCCCAGACGATGTCAGGTTGCTGTTCGAACAGCAGCGGGCCTGGGGTGATGTTGTACAGGGTCAGTGCACCGATCATCACCGCGGTGGTGCCGGAACCCGGCACGCCCAGGGTCAGCATCGGCACCAGGGCGCCGCAGCAGGAGGCGCCGATGGCGGTTTCCGGAGCGGCCAGGCCGCGCGCGTCGCCCTTGCCGAACTTGCCCTTGTCGCCAGCGATGCGTTTCTCGGTCATGTAGGCCACGGCACTGGCCAGGGTCGCGCCGGCGCCGGGCAGTACGCCCATGACAAAGCCCAGCAGGCCGCAGCGCAGGTTGACGATGAACACCGAAGCGGCTTCCTTGAGGTTGAACAGCATGCGCCCAGTGGCCTTCACCGCCTCGTGGCCATGGTGGGTCTTTTCCAGCAACAGCAAGATCTCGCTGATGGAGAACAGACCCAGTACCAGCACCACGAACTGGATGCCATCGGCCAGGTGCACGCTGTCGCCGGTAAAGCGGTACACGCCGCTGTTAGCGTCGATGCCGACGCTGGACAGGAACAGGCCGATCAGCGCGGCGATGAAGGTCTTCAGTGGATTGTCGCCGGCCATGCCGCCCAGGGCGACGATGGCGAACACCATCAGCACGAAGTATTCGGCGGGCCCGAAGGCGATCGCCCATTTCGCCAGCAGCGGAGCGAACAGCACCATGCCGCAGGTGGCGATGAAGGCGCCGATGAACGAGCTCCACGCCGACAGCGATAGGGCGACGCCGGCCAGGCCTTGGCGGGCCATGGGGTAGCCGTCAAGGGTGGTCATCACGGTGGAGGCTTCGCCGGGAATGTTCAGCAGGATCGAGCTGATCCGCCCGCCATACTCGCAGCCAAGGTAGACCGCGGCCAGCAGGATCAGCGCCGATTCAGGCGGCAGGCCCAGGGCAAAGGCGATGGGGATCAGCAGTGCCACACCGTTGATCGGCCCAAGGCCTGGCAGCAGGCCGACCACGGTGCCGATGAGGGTGCCGGTCAGGGCGGTGACCAGGTTGTACGGGCTCAGGGCGACGCCGAAGCCCTGGCCCAGGTAGCTCAAGGTATCCATGTGTCAGTTCTCCAGTACATCCAGCAGGCCGAGGGGCAGAGGTACATCCATCACGCGGTCGAACAGCCAGTAGAGCAGCAGGCTCATGGCGCCCACCACGATCAGGCTGTGCAGCCAGCGCCCGCCATACAGACGTGCCATGGGTACGCCGACGAGTACGGCGCTGAGGATGAAACCGAGCGACTCGAAGGTGCTGGCGAAGACGATCAGCAAGCCCACACAGCCGCTGATCTTGACCAGGGTTTCACGGTCCAGCGGCGGTTCGTCGTCCTTGCGCACGATGGGCGTTGGGCGAATGGCCAAGTAGAGCAGAGCCACGCCCATCAGGCCGAGCATCAGCAAGGGATAGGCCCGTGGACCTACAGGCTCGTAGGAAAACGCAGCCTGGTACGGCCAGGCCATCACGGCCAGGGCGGCGCATACCGCCAGCAGAGCCAGGGCAAAAATGCGTTGCAGGATCATGAGGGAATCCTCGGAAATTGTTCGGTACGGCGCCGACCTTGTGGGAGCGGGCTTACCTGCGACCCAGGGCGCAGCCCAGGCCACGCGTCGGCGATGTCCGTTTCGCGGGTAAACCCGCCCCCTAAAGGGGAGCAGCGTTGCAGCTCGATCTACTGGACCAGGCCGAATTCCCGGGCCAGGGCCTTGTAGTCGGCGACCTGCTTCTTCACGTAGGTGTCCAGCTCCTGCCCGGTCATGGCGAACGGGAACAGCTCACGCTGGTCACGCAGCTTGGCGAAGTCCTCGGAGGCCAGCAGTTTGTCGAAGGAGGCTTTCCACCAGGCGTAATCCTCGTCGCTGACCTTTGGCCCCAGGTAGAAGCCGCGTACTACTGGCCAGACGATGTCGTAGCCTTGTTCCTTGGCGGTGGGGATGTCTTTCATTTCCGGCTCGTCCAGGCGGGTTTCGGAGAACACCGCGAGGATGCGCATGTCACCGCTCTGGATGTGCGGCATGGAGTCCGAGATGTCGGTGGAGCCCACCTGAATATGCCCGCCGAGCAGCGCTGTGGCGATTTCACCGCCGCCTTCCAGGGCCACGTAGCGAAGGTCGCGCGGATTGATGCCGGCGGCCTTGGCGATCAGGGCGGTCTGCATCCAGTCCTGGCTGCCGACGGTGCCGCCGGAGCCGATGACGACTTTGCTCGGGTCTTTCTTCAAGGCCGCGACCAGATCATCGAGGGTCTTGTAGGGCGAGTCGCTCTTCACGGCGATGGCACCATAGCTGGTGCCGACAGCTGCCAGCCATTTCACGGCGTTCTCGTCGAAGCGCCCGAACTTGCCCTGGGCCAGGTTGAGCAGGGAGCCGCTGGACCAGGCCACCAGAGTGCCGGCATCGGCCGGGCGCTGGGCGACCACGGCGTTGTAGGCCACCGCGCCGACGCCGCCGGGCATGTAGGTCACGCGCATGGGCTTGGAGAGGATCTTCTCGTTGACCAGGGCGCTTTGCACCAGTTTGCAGGTCAGGTCGAAGCCGCCACCGGGCGAGGCGGGGGCGATGCATTCGGGGCGTTTCGGTTCAGCGGCCAGGGCGTTGCCAGCCAGCAGCAGGCAACCGGTAGCCAGGACGAGGCGGCGCATTGAAAAGGTCATCGTCTATCTCCGTGAGCGTTGTTGTTATGGGTTACCACAGAGCCACGCTGTAGCTCACCAGCAGCCTGACTTCGTCGGCGTCGCGGGCGAAGTTGGAGCGGAAGGTGGCGTTGCGCAGGCGAACGGCGACGTCCTTCAACGGGCCGCTTTGTACCACGTACTTGAACTCGGTGTTGCGCTCCCACTCCTTGCCCTCGCCACCGTCGGCGCGGCTGACGTTGTCGCCGCTGATATAGCGGGTCATGAAGGTCAGCCCGGGGATGCCCAGTGCAGCGAAGTTGTAGTCGTAGCGTGCTTGCCAGGAGCGCTCGTCGGCGCCGGCGAAGTCGTTGATTTGGACGAAGTTGACCAGGTACGGATCGGCGCCATCGACATAGGGGAAGGCGCTGTCGCCCGACAGGTGCTGGTAGGCGGCGCTGATCTTGTGGCCGCCCAGGGCATAGCTGAGCATGCCGTTGACGGTGGTGTTGTCGATGTTGCCGGCCTTGGCCTGGCCTGCATCGTCGCTCACTGCCAGGCGCAGGTCGGCACCGAAGGTGCCCGGGCCCCAGGGCTGGGTAGCGACCATGCCCATGAAATGCTGACGGTAGATGTCGTCGAGTTCGGCGAAGTGGTAGCTGCCGGTGATGCGATCGGTGAACTGGTAATCCAGCCCGGCCAGGTCGAAGTTGTCGGCGCTGAAGGTGCCGCCGAAACGGCCGTTCTTGTTGTTGAGGGCGAGGTCTTCCCAGTTGGTGTCGTTGCGGTCCTTGGCTTTTTCCAGGCGCCCGCCGGTGAACGTCAGGCCCTTGAGCTCCTTGGAGGTGAGCAGGCCGCCCTCGAAGGTCTGCGGCAGGATGCGCCCGTCGTTGGGCTGCAGGGTCGGCAGTTCCGGGATGAGGGTACCGACCTTGAGCTCGGTGTTGGAGACCTTGATCTTGCCGGTCAGGCCGAGCTTGGAGTATTCGTCGGCGGCCTTGCCGTCATCATGGGTCGGCAGCAGGCCGGTGTCGGTGCGGTCTGGGCTGGAGTCGAGCTTGATGCCGAGCATGCCCAGCGCATCCAGGCCGAACCCTACGGTGCCGTCGGTGTAGCCGGACTCGAAGTTGAGCATGAAGCCCTGGGCCCATTCGTCGCGCTTGGACTGCTGGTCGCTGGTGCCATCGCGAAAGTCACGGTTGAAGTACATGTTGCGGGTTTCGAAGGTGGCCGTGCTGTCTTCGAAGAAGGCGGCCTGGCTCAGCGGGGCGACACCGGCTAGCGCAAGGGCGCTGGCGATGGCGGACGGGCGTGCGGACAGGGAACGGGTAGGCGCGAACGCCTGCGGCTGCGTGGACAGCATCGTCGGGAGACTCCGTTTATTGTTCTTATCGGGCGCACCTTGCTGGTGCTTTTTTTCGGCGCGCGGGGCGACCGTGGTGCGATGCTAGGTAATGAACCTTTCGCTAACCTTTCAGAGTGAAAGGTTTGCCGCGAGGGCTTCACAGGCCCCCCGACGGCGGTACACTCCGCGCCAAAGCCCCACCCGAGCAGGGAGAATCCGATGCGAGTGTTGCTGGTCGAAGACCACCTGCAACTGGCCGAAAGCGTGGCCCTGGCCCTCAAGAGCCAAGGCCTGACCGTGGATGTGCTGCACGATGGCGTGGCCGCCGACCTGGCCCTGGCCAGCGAGGACTATGCGGTGGCAGTGCTTGATGTCGGCCTGCCGCGCATGGACGGCTTCGAAGTGCTGGCGCGCCTGCGTGGCCGTGGCAAGACGCTGCCGGTGCTGATGCTCACCGCGCGCAGCGACGTCAAGGATCGGGTCCATGGCCTGAACCTGGGCGCCGATGACTACCTGGCCAAACCCTTCGAACTGACCGAACTGGAAGCGCGAGTCAAGGCACTGCTGCGCCGTAGCGTGCTCGGTGGCGAGCGCCAGCAGCGCTGCGGGCCGCTGGTCTACGACCTCGATACCCGCCGCTTCACCCTGGGTGAAGAAGCCCTGACCCTGACCCAGCGCGAGCAAAGCGTGCTCGAAGCCCTGATCGCCCGCCCGGGCCGAGTGATGAGCAAGGAGCAACTGGCGGCCCAGGTATTTGGCCTGGACGAAGAGGCCAGCCCCGATGCCATCGAGATCTACATCCATCGGCTACGCAAGAAGCTCGATGGCCATCCAGTGGCTATCGTCACGTTCCGCGGCCTGGGTTATTTGCTCGAGCACCGTGATGCGTGACACCGGCAGCCTGCGTGGGCGTTTGCTGGGCAATTTGGCGCTGCTGTTGGTGGTGCTGATGCTCGCCAGCGGCCTGAGCGCCTACTGGAACGGCCGCGAGGCCGCCGACACCGCTTACGATCGCACGTTGCTGGCTTCGGCACGGACCATCGCCGCGGGCCTGTCGCAGCGCGACGGGACCCTGAGCGCAGATGTGCCCTACGTGGCCCTAGACACCTTTGCCTACGACAGCGCCGGACGTATCTACTACCAGGTGCTGGATATTCATCAGCGGCTGATTTCCGGCTACGAGAACCTCCCGCCTCCGCCGCCGGGCACCCCGCGTACCGACGACTATCCGGCCTTGGCGCGTTTCTACAACGCCACCTACCAGGGCCAGGATGTGCGCGTGGTCAGCTTGCTCAAGCCAGTCAGCGAACCGAACATGAACGGCATGGCCGAGATCCGCGTGGCCGAGACCGAGGAGGCACGGGTGCGCATGGCCCGGGGCCTGATGGCCGATACCTTGCTGCGTCTGGGCATGCTGGCGCTGGGGGCGCTCATGATGGTCTGGTTCGCCGTGAGCGCAGCACTGCGGCCGCTGGAGCGCCTGCGCACGGCGGTCGAAGAGCGCCAACCTGATGACTTGCGTTCCTTGCCGGTGGTTCAGGTGCAGCGAGAGCTCGGGCCCTTGGTGCGCGCTTTGAACCATTTCACCGAGCGGCTGCGTGGTCAGTTCGAGCGTCAGGCACAGTTCATCGCCGACGCCGCCCATGAGTTGCGCACGCCGTTGGCCGCCCTAAAGGCGCGGCTTGAGCTGGGCTTGCGCTCCCAGGAGCCGGAGCAGTGGCGACAAACCCTCGAAGCCGCTACCCAGGGTACCGACCGTCTGACCCACCTGGCCAACCAGTTGTTGTCCCTGGCGCGGGTGGAAAATGGGGCCCGGGCGATTGCCGAAGGGGGTGCCCAGCGCCTGGACCTGTGCCAATTGACGCGTGAGCTCGGCATGGCCATGGCGCCTCTGGCCCATGCCCGGGGCGTGGCCCTGGCGCTGGAAGCCGAGGCGCCGGTATGGCTCAAAGGCGAGCCGACTTTGCTCAATGAGCTGCTCAGCAACCTGGTGGACAATGCCCTGGCCCATACGCCCAAGGGCGGCAACGTGATCCTGCGCGTGATGGCCCCGGCCATGCTGGAAGTGGAGGATGACGGGCCGGGTATTCCCGAGTCTGACCGCGAGCGCGTGTTCGAGCGCTTCTATCGACGCAGCGCCCAGGGCACAGGCCTGGGGCTGGCGATCGTCGGCGAAATCTGCCGCGCGCACCTAGCGCAGATCAGCCTGCATGATGGCGAAAAGGGCGGGTTGCGCGTGCGGGTGAGTTTTATCGCCGATTGAGCGGGCTTCTCGGGGCTTGGAGAGCAACTGTCCTGGGTTATCTGCGCTGGCCTATTTTCGGGTAAACCCGCTCCCACGGGGTTGGCGGTGATCCTTGTGGAGCGGGTGTCTTGCTTAGCGCAGCATGCTGCGGGCATCGAGCAGCTCGGCGACATCCAACTCGGTCCCGTAAGGGAGCCCGAGATGCTGGTAGGCAGGCAAGGCCGCCAGGGGCCGGCTGCGGGTCCGATGGCTGAGGTGACGGGCGATCTGCACGATGTCGATGTAGTCGATGCTCTCGGTGCGTCGATCCAGGTCCTGCACCTGGCTGGGCAGGTTGACCAGCTGCTCGGGAAACTCCCAGGCCTTGAGAATTTTGTCGCCCAGCACCGGCTGGATCTGCTCGATCACATAGTGCAGGCATACAGGATCCGAAAGCAGCTCGTTGTGCTCCTCGGCGTAGATCAGAACCGGCAGGGCACCGATTTGGTAGACCAAGCCCCCTAGGGTGGCCTGGTCAGGCTTGAGCTGGGTGTAGCGGCGGCAGAGTTCATAGCTGATACCCGCCACTTCAAGGCTGTTGGCCCAAATATCGCGCAGTTTTTGTTCGACGGCCGGTGAGCGGGCGTGGAAGATTTGCTCGATTACCAGGCCGATCGCCAAGTTGCAGCTGTAGTTGATACCCAGGCGAGTGATGGCGGTGTGCAGGTCGGTGACCTCCACTGCCGCACGCAGCAGCGGGCTGTTGACCACCTTGATCAGGCGCGCCGAGAGGGCGGCGTCGCGGCCGATCACCTTGCTCAAGGCGGCGACGCTGATCTCGCTGTCCTCCGCGGCCTCGCGGATGCTCAAGGCAACCTCCGGAAGGGTCGGCAGGACCAGGTCGTCCTTGTCGATGGCTGCGAGCAATTGTGCTTGAACCGTCTCGGCCAGCTTGTTCATCTAACTTCTCTACCGCAGTGGTGGTGCGACCCCGCAGGGCAGCGGGGCAGGCTGGTCAGCGCAGGATTTCCCGGTCGCGGTCCAGTTCATAGGGCAGGTCCAGCAGTGTCAGGCGCGGGCCTTCGAGGCTAGCCAGGTGCAGGTTGTCGTCTGCCACGGCTTCGGCACTGAGCACGGCGAGCAGTTCGCAGCCGTCACCGGTGCTGGCGGCGATGACCACTTCGCCCACCGACGAACCGTGGGTGGGCGAGAAGATCTCGGCAGCAGGGGCGGGCACGTCCCGCTGGGCCAGGGCCAGGCGGTACTGTCGGCGCTTGAGCTTACCCAGGTACTGCATACGCGCGACGATCTCTTGGCCGGTGTAGCAGCCTTTCTTGAAGCTCACCCCATCGACCGCCTGCAGATTGATCATCTGCGGGATGAACAGCTCACGGGTAGGGCCCATGACTTGGCCGATGCCGGCACGGATCTGGCCCAACAGCCAGTCGTTGAGGCTGCCTTCGGCCAGGTGAGTGGCGAGGGTCTGGCGCACGGTGTCTGCTTGCGCGGCGGGCGCCCAGAGCTCCACACGGCCGGTGCTGACGCCAATGGCGATCAGGCCGTCGTGGCGTACCGTGGCGCCAGCTTCGGTCGGCGTGGCCAAGCCCAGCGCGTTTAGCGCGGCATCGCCTTGCGTCAGGCCGAAGCGGACCCACGCGGTGCTCTCATCGGTCAAGGTAGCCTTGGAGAAGACAGCGTACTTCTTGAGGTCGGCCAGTTGCGCGTCGAGCAGCTCGCTGGCCATGGCCAGCAAGTAACCGTTGCCCTCGGGGAGAATGCGGAAGCTCGACTGCATGCGGCCCTTGACCATGCACCGGGCGCCGAGGCTCGCGTGCTCTTGGCTTAGGTAGTTGATGTTGCAGGTCAGCTGGCCTTGCAGGAACTTGCCGGCATCGGAGCCGCGGACGGCGAGGATGCCCTCGTGGGACAGGGGACAGAAGAAAGCGGAATCGGCCATGGGTCATCGCGGTTGCTTGAGACTGGCGGCCATCATAGAACGCCGGTAACAAAATAGGTAGGTGACTAGACCAACGCCTTGTGCCCCTGCGAGCGCCCCGCTGTATACTGGCGACCCATTCGAGGAGGGCCCCATGGTCGAACAAACTGAACTCAACCGGCTTTTCTGGCACAGCCGCCGCGGCATGCTGGAACTGGACGTACTGCTGGTGCCATTCACCCAGGAGGTCTACCCCACCCTGAGCGAAGCGGACCGCGAGCTGTACCGTCGCCTGCTGACCTGCGAAGACCAGGACATGTTCGGCTGGTTCATGGAGCGCACCGAGTCCGACGACCCTGAGCTGCAACGCATGGTTCGCATCATCCTGGACCGTGTCCAGCCCAAGTGAGCATTTCGAGTGCCGCTGGCAAGGCTCGCGCCTGCTGCTGGTGGCCTACCTGACCTGCCAGGTGCTCGCGCTCTGGGCCATGGTCCTGAGCGCGCAGCCCTGGTGGTTGAGCGTTCCCCTCGTCCTTGCTTGCCTTGCCCACGCCTGCTGGGCCATCCCCCGTCGTATCTTGCTGACCCATCCCGAGGCCATCACTGGCCTGCGCCGTGATCCAACCGGCTGGCGGCTGTTCAGCTGTGCCAGAGGGTGGCAGCAGGTGAGGTTGTGTCGGGATAGCGTGGCATTGCCAGGTCTGGTTGTGCTGCGTTTTGTCAGGTCGGGGCGCTGGTTTGGCGAGAGCCAGTGCGTACCGCGCGATGCCCTGGATGCGGATCAGCATCGGCGTTTGCGCGTGAGGTTGAAGTTCAGCCGCAGGCGCTGGGCCGAGGTTTCAGTGCAATAACCCGCTCCCACAGGGCTCGTAGGGTTCTGTGGGAGCGGGTCCAACCGCGAACGCGTCAGTTCAGACCGGACTGAGGATGGTGTCCTTGGCCTCGGGCAGCATTCCCGGATAGTCCAGTGTGTAATGCAGCCCGCGGCTTTCCTTGCGCTGCATGGCTGAGCGGATCATCAGCTCGGCGACCTGGGCCAGGTTACGCAGTTCGATCAGGTCGCGGCTGACCTTGTAGTTGCTGTAGAACTCGTCGATCTCGTCGAGCAGCAGGCGCACCCGATGCTCGGCTCGTTGCAGGCGTTTGCTGGTGCGCACGATACCTACGTAGTCCCACATGAAACGCCGCAGTTCATCCCAGTTGTGCGCAATGATCACGTCCTCGTCCGAGTCGGTAACCTGGCTTGCGTCCCAGCAGGGTAGGGCGGTCGGAGCCTGCACTTCATCAAGGTGCGCCTCGATGTCGGCGGCAGCGGCACGGCCATAGACGAAGCATTCGAGCAACGAATTGCTGGCCATGCGGTTGGCCCCGTGCAGGCCAGTGAAGCTGGTTTCGCCAATGGCGTACAGGCCGGGGACATCGGTATGGCCGCGATCATCGACCATCACGCCGCCGCAGGTGTAATGGGCGGCCGGGACCACCGGAATCGCCTGGCGGGTGATGTCGATACCGAAGGCCAGGCAGCGTTCATAGACCGTAGGGAAGTGATTCTTGATGAAGTCGGCTGGCTTGTGGCTGATGTCCAGGTAGACACAATCAACGCCCAAACGCTTCATTTCGTGGTCGATGGCGCGGGCGACGATATCCCGGGGCGCGAGCTCCTCGCGGGGGTCGAAGCGCGGCATGAAGCGTTCGCCATTGGGCAGGCGCAGCAGGGCGCCTTCGCCGCGCAGGGCCTCTGTGATCAGGAAACTCTTGGCCTGCGGGTGGTACAGGCAGGTGGGGTGGAACTGGTTGAATTCCAGGTTGGCCACCCGACAGCCGGCACGCCAGGCCATGGCGATGCCATCGCCGCAGGCACCGTCGGGATTGCTGGTATAGAGGTAGACCTTGGCCGCACCCCCGGTGGCCAGCACGGTGAAGCGCGCACCGAAGGTGTCGACTTCGCCGGTATTGCGATCCAGCACATAGGCGCCCAGGCAACGCTCGCCCGACAGGCCCAGACGACGCTCGGTGATCAGGTCGACCGCCACGCGCTGCTCCAGTAGCTCGATGTTCGGCCGCTGGCGTGCTTGGTTCAGCAAAGTGGTGAAAATCGCGGCGCCCGTTGCGTCGGCGGCATGGATGATGCGTCGGTGGCTGTGACCTCCTTCACGGGTCAGATGGAACTCGAAGCCGCCGTCATCGACGCTGTAATGCTCGTCGCGGGTGAAGGGCACCCCTTGTTCGATCAACCACTCGATCGCTTCGCGGCTGTGTTCGACGGTGAAGCGCACGGCATCTTCATGGCACAGGCCGCCACCGGCATTGAGCGTGTCCTCGACATGGGACTGGACGGTATCGGTGTTGTCCAGGACCGCGGCAACGCCGCCCTGGGCCCAGAAGGTCGAACCATTGGCCAGGTCGCCCTTGCTCAGCACGGCGATGCGCAAGTGACTTGGAAGGTTCAGTGCCAGGCTGAGGCCAGCGGCGCCGCTGCCGATCACCAGGACATCGTGTTGGAATTGTTGGCTCATGTCTTGACACTAGTAATCTTGGGAAGGGGAGCGGCACAATAGTCATGCGCAGATGGCATTGTGAAACTATCGTTAAGCCTGTCCGGCTGCCTTTATAGCAGCCACAGGTGTCTGATTTCCAATGGCATCTGCACCGGCGTCGCGATCTTTATGGGAACTTTCCGATACCGGTGGAAATCCTAAGAAGGCTGCCCGCACGCCACCAAATGCCACGGCGACGCATGGCGGTAGCTCTTTCGGGGCTGACACCTGCGTATTCGAAATCAGATTATCGACGCAGCCGGCCGTGACCGCGCTGCGTCTTTCGTGCGAGCCGACCAAGGGCCGCAGGAAACTTGCTTGGAGGGGAGAACTTTTGCGCAAAGGCCGAGTCTATGGTTGCAAGCCTGAACGATGGCTGTTGCAACGCTCCTTCGAGACCACTGAGGAGTGTTCATGCTAACCCAGGAAGAGGATCAGCAGCTTGTCGAGCGCGTGCAGCGCGGCGACAGGCGAGCGTTCGATCTGTTGGTGCTGAAGTATCAGCACAAGATTCTCGGGTTGATCGTGCGGTTCGTACACGACACCCACGAGGCCCAGGATGTGGCGCAGGAGGCTTTCATCAAGGCCTACCGGGCGCTAGGAAATTTTCGCGGTGACAGTGCTTTCTATACCTGGCTGTACCGCATCGCCATTAACACGGCGAAGAACTACCTGGTGTCCCGCGGAAGACGGCCACCAGACAGTGATGTGAGCTCCGAGGATGCGGAGTTTTACGACGGCGATCATGGCCTCAAGGATCTCGAGTCTCCAGAGCGCGCGTTGTTGAGGGATGAAATCGAAGGCACCGTCCATCGCACCATCCAGCAACTGCCCGAGGACCTGCGCACGGCATTGACCCTACGTGAGTTCGACGGACTGAGTTACGAAGACATTGCCAGTGTCATGCAATGTCCGGTAGGTACCGTGCGCTCTCGAATTTTCCGCGCTCGGGAGGCCATTGATAAAGCCCTGCAGCCTTTGTTGCAGGAAACCTGAGACAGCGGCGACAGCCAAGAGAGGAACCGCCATGAGTCGTGAAGCTTTGCAGGAATCGCTGTCCGCGGTGATGGATAACGAAGCGGACGAACTTGAACTGCGTCGCGTGTTGAACGCCGTCGACGATCCTGAAACCCGTGCCACTTGGTCCCGCTATCAAGTAGCGCGCGCAGCGATGCACAACGAGCTGGTACTGCCCAAGCTCGATATCGCCTCGGCGGTATCCGCAGCGCTGGCCGACGAAGCCGTGCCTGCCAAGGTCAAGCAAGGCCCATGGCGCACCATTGGTCGCCTGGCTGTAGCCGCCTCGGTGACCGTTGCCGTGCTGGCTGGCGTGCGCCTGTACAACCAGGACGAAATCACCGGTGCCGAGCTCGCTGCCCAGCAGCCTGTCCAGCAAGGGCTGAGCGTGCCACAAGCACAGGGCCCCGCCGTTTTGGCAGGCTATAGTGAGAGCAGTGAGCAACCGACCGGGCCGATGGCCAACGGCGTGCTGCAGAACCAGGCCGGCTGGGATCAGCGTCTGCCAGGGTATCTGCGCCAGCATGCCCAGGAATCTGCGCTCAAGGGTACTGAGACCGCTCTGCCCTATGCACGCGCCGCCAGCCTGGAAAACCGTTAAGTAAGGAGGATCATGCGCGCGCTACCTCTCCTGACGCTTCTGCTTGGCAGTTGCATGATGGTGCCGGCCTTGGCGGCCAACTCCTCGCCTGAGGCGAGCGAGTGGCTGAACAAGCTGGCACAGGCCGAGCGAGAACAGAGTTACCAGGGTTCCTTCGTCTACGAACGTAATGGCAGCTTCTCCTCACACGATATCTGGCACCGCGTCCAGGACGGCAAGGTCAGCGAGCGTTTGTTGCAGCTCGATGGGGCGACCCAGGAAATCGTGCGGGTCGATGGCAAGGTCCAGTGCGTCAGCGGCTCCCTGGTTAGCCGCGTAGGAACCCCGCCGGACTCCGCGCCCCGTGTGCTCGATCCTCTGAAACTGATGAGCTGGTACGACCTGAGCGTCGCAGGCAAGTCCCGGGTTGCCGGGCGCGATGCCGTGATCGTGACGCTCACGCCGCGAGACCAGCATCGCTACGCCTTCGAACTGCATTTGGATCGCCGCACTGGATTGCCCTTGCGCTCGTTGATGATCAATGACAAGGGCCAGTTGCTCGAGCGCTTCCAGATGACCCGCCTGGATACCGACGATCTACCCAGCGATGACGACCTGCGCGCCAGTTCTTCGTGCAAGCCGGTCGAGCACGTCGCAGCCGCGCATTCCGACGCTGCCTCTGCCTGGCGTTCGGACTGGTTGCCGCCGGGCTTCGAATTGATCAACAGCTCCGTGCGCCGGGACCCGGTGCGTGACAGCATGGTCAGCAGCCTCATGTACGACGATGGCCTGGCACGCTTCTCGGTGTTCCTGGAGCCGGTGAGCGATGATGCCGGACCGGATACCCGTGCGCAGTTAGGGCCTACCGTCGCCGTGTCGCGTCGTCTCAACACGCCCAAGGGCAAGGTCATGGTCACTGTGGTTGGCGAGATTCCCTTGGGAACCGCCGAGCGTGTCGCCCTGTCCATGCGGGCCCAGGATGCCCAGGCGCGTCAGTGATAGCGCGCCTTCCTACATCTCGTAGGGCATGCTTCTGACATGAAATTAAAGCATTGTCATTTGCAATCCCTTCGTAAATTTTCTATAGGTCAGGCTTCTCGGGGTCTGGCCTTTCTTGCTTGTGCAAAGGCCTCACTTTGTTAACTACGCTCGTTGTGACGGGAGCCGTATGTCAATACCACGCTTGAAATCCTACCTATCGATGTTCGCCGCCGTGCTGATGCTTGGCCAGGTGCTCACCGCCCAGGCCGAGGAAGCCCTGCCGGACTTCACCACCCTGGTCGAGCAGGCCTCGCCTGCTGTGGTGAACATCAGTACCAAGCAGAAGCTGCCGGACCGCCGTGTCGCCGCCGGGCAGATGCCGGACCTGGAAGGCCTGCCGCCGATGTTCCGCGAGTTCTTCGAGCGCAACATGCCGCAAGTGCCGCGCTCGCCCCGTGGTGACCGTCAACGAGAAGCCCAATCGCTCGGTTCGGGCTTCATCATCTCCAGCGATGGCTATGTGCTGACCAACAACCATGTGGTCGCCGATGCCGATGAGATCATCGTGCGTCTGTCCGACCGCAGCGAGCTGCAGGCCAAGCTGGTCGGTACCGATCCGCGCACAGACGTAGCCTTGCTCAAGGTCGAAGGCAAGAACCTGCCGACTGTCAAGCTCGGCGACTCCGAAAAGCTCAAGGTCGGTGAGTGGGTGCTGGCGATCGGCTCGCCGTTCGGCTTCGACCATTCGGTGACCAAGGGCATCGTGAGCGCCAAGGGGCGGACCCTGCCCAACGACACCTATGTCCCATTCATCCAGACCGACGTAGCGATCAACCCGGGTAACTCCGGTGGCCCGCTGTTCAACATGAATGGCGAGGTGGTGGGCATCAACTCGCAGATTTTCACCCGTTCCGGTGGCTTCATGGGGCTGTCGTTCGCTATCCCGATCGATGTGGCGCTGGATGTTTCCAATCAGCTGAAGAAGGACGGCAAGGTCAGCCGAGGCTGGCTTGGCGTGGTGATTCAGGAGGTCAACAAGGACCTGGCTGAATCCTTCGGTCTGGACAAGCCAGCCGGTGCCTTGGTCGCCCAAGTGCTAGAGGACGGTCCGGCAGCCAAGGGTGGCTTGCAGGTAGGGGACGTGATTCTGAGCATGAATGGCCAGCCGATCATTATGTCGGCCGACCTGCCGCACTTGGTCGGCAGCCTCAAGGACGGCGCCAAGGCTCGTCTGGAGATCATCCGCAACGGCAAGCGCCAGAATCTGGATATTACCATCGGCGCGCTGCCCGAGGACGATGCGGACATCGGTACCGGCGCTGGAGCCGGCGCAGAGCGTAACAGCAACCGTCTGGGCGTTTCCGTGGCCGACCTGACCGCCGAGCAGAAAAAGTCCCTGGAGCTCAAGGGCGGCGTGGTCATCAAGGAGGTCCAGGATGGTCCGGCGGCGTTGATTGGCCTGCGTCCTGGCGATGTCATCAGTCACCTGAACAACCAGGCGATCGCTTCGGCCAAGCAGTTCACCGAAATTGCCAAGGATCTGCCGAAGAATCGTTCGGTGTCGATGCGCGTGCTGCGTCAGGGCCGAGCCAGCTTCATTACCTTCAAGTTGGCGGAATAATCTGCGCACTGCATAGGAAAGGGCAGCTTCGGCTGCCCTTTTTCATGAAATTTTCCGCCGTCGACCCTCGTCCAAGGGCTGCGGGTAGCCCCGGGCGCGCGCAATTCGGGGCTCCCACAGGGCAGCGCTCGTTACCATGTCGCTTGATCTGGAATCTCCCATATCCCTGCGGCTTAAGGTACAATTCCCGGCTATTTTTCGGCGGGCGTCCGGCTCGCAGCCTTTTCGAGTGTTGACCCGTGAGTGATTTGAGTCATATCCGCAATTTCTCCATCATCGCCCACATCGACCATGGCAAGTCGACGCTGGCCGACCGTTTCATCCAGATGTGCGGTGGCCTGTCGGCACGCGAAATGGAAGCCCAGGTCCTCGATTCCATGGATCTGGAGCGTGAGCGCGGGATCACCATCAAGGCCCACAGCGTCACGCTGAGCTATAAGGCTCAGGACGGCAAGGTCTACCAGCTGAATTTCATCGATACTCCCGGCCACGTCGACTTCACCTATGAAGTCAGCCGTTCCCTGGCCGCGTGCGAAGGCGCGCTGCTGGTCGTAGACGCCGGTCAGGGTGTCGAGGCCCAGTCCGTGGCCAACTGCTACACCGCTATCGAGCAGGGCCTGGAGGTCATGCCGGTGCTTAACAAGATGGACCTGCCCCAGGCCGACCCAGACCGCGTCAAGGACGAGATCGAGAAGATCATCGGCATCGACGCCACCGACGCCGTGGCGTGCAGCGCCAAGAGCGGCATGGGCGTCGATGAGGTCCTCGAGCGTCTGGTGCAGACCATTCCGGCCCCCGAAGGCGAAATCGATGCTCCTCTGCAGGCACTGATCATCGATTCCTGGTTCGACAATTACCTGGGTGTCGTCTCCCTGGTCCGCGTGCGTCATGGCCGGGTCAAGAAAGGGGACAAGATCCTGGTCAAGTCCACCGGCAAGGTGCATCTGGTGGACAGCGTCGGTGTCTTCACCCCGAAACACACGCAGACCGCCGACCTCAAGGCGGGCGAGGTGGGCTTCATCATCGCCAGCATCAAAGACATTCACGGGGCACCGGTCGGTGACACCCTGACCCTGTCCTCGACCCCAGAGGTCGAAGTGCTGCCAGGCTTCAAAAAGATCCAGCCGCAGGTTTATGCCGGCCTGTTCCCGGTCAGCTCCGACGATTTTGAAGATTTCCGCGACGCACTGTCGAAGCTGACCCTGAACGACTCCTCGCTGCAATACCTGCCGGAAAGCTCCGACGCCCTGGGCTTCGGCTTCCGTTGCGGCTTCCTCGGCATGTTGCACATGGAGATCATTCAGGAGCGCCTGGAGCGCGAATACGACCTGGACCTGATCACCACCGCGCCGAGCGTGATCTACGAGCTGGTGCTCAAGACCGGCGAGACCATCTACGTCGACAACCCATCCAAGCTACCGGATGTTTCTGCGGTCCAGGACTTCCGTGAGCCAATCGTCACCGCCACCATCCTCGTGCCTCAGGAGCACCTGGGTAACGTCATCACCCTGTGTATCGAGAAGCGTGGCGTGCAGCGCGACATGCAGTTCCTCGGCAGCCAGGTACAGGTGCGCTACGACCTGCCGATGAACGAAGTGGTGCTGGACTTCTTCGATAAACTCAAGTCCACCAGCCGCGGTTACGCTTCGCTGGACTATCATTTCGATCGCTACCAGTCGGCCAACCTGGTCAAGCTGGACGTGCTGATCAACGGCGACAAGGTAGACGCCCTGGCGCTGATCGTTCACCGCGACAATGCCCACTACAAGGGCCGTGCGCTGACTGAGAAGATGAAGGAGCTGATCCCTCGGCAGATGTTCGATGTGGCGATCCAGGCAGCCATCGGTGGCCAGATCGTCGCCCGTACGACCGTCAAGGCGCTCAGAAAGAACGTACTGGCCAAGTGCTACGGCGGTGACGTCAGCCGTAAGAAAAAGCTGCTGGAGAAGCAGAAGGCCGGTAAGAAACGCATGAAGCAGGTCGGCAACGTGGAGATCCCACAGGAAGCCTTCCTCGCCGTGCTCAGGTTGGATAGCTAGGTCCTATGTCGCTAAATTTCCCGCTGTTGCTAGTCATCGCCGTAGCTGTCTGCGGCCTGTTGGGTTTGATCGACCTGCTGTTCCTGGCTCCGCGCCGGCGAGCGGCGGTCGCCAACTACCAGGGCAGCGTCAGCCAGCCCGAGATGGCAGTGCTCGAGCGCCTGAACAAGGAGCCGTTGCTCGTCGAGTACGGCAAGTCGTTCTTCCCGGTGCTGTTCATCGTGCTGGTGTTGCGTTCGTTCCTGGTCGAGCCGTTCCAGATCCCATCGGGATCGATGAAACCGACTCTGGAAGTGGGCGATTTCATCTTGGTGAACAAGTTCTCCTACGGTATTCGCCTGCCGGTGATCGACAAGAAAGTCATCGAGGTGGGTGACCCGCAGCGCGGCGACGTGATGGTGTTCCGCTACCCGAGCGACCCGAATGTCAACTACATCAAGCGTGTGGTCGGGCTGCCGGGCGATCAGGTGCGCTACACCAGCGACAAGCGTCTGTACGTCAATGGCCAGCCGGTCGCCGAGCAGTTGGTCGGTACCGAGCCAGGCACCCTGGGCAGTGCCCAGCTGTACAAGGAAAAACTCGGCGAGGCCGAGCACCTGATCCGCAAGGAAATGAGCCGCTACCGCATGCCGCCGGACCAGCAATGGACCGTTCCGGCTGGCCATTACTTCATGATGGGTGACAACCGCGACAACTCCAACGACAGCCGCTACTGGGACGATCCGAACATTCCGAAGGAACTGCACGGTATGGTTCCGGATCGCAACATTGTCGGCAAGGCCTTCGCGGTCTGGATGAGCTGGCCGGAGCCCAAGCTCAGCCACTTCCCCAACCTGTCGCGGGTAGGCCTGATCCATTGATACCCAACGGCGCTGTCTGACAGACAGCGCCGAATGCATTTCTGACATAGGCTGTGTTCTCAGGGATCGAGAGATTCCGCCGCCCACAAGGTGGTGGGCCACAGCCAAACAGTCTTTCAGGATGTTGATTTGAACAACGCGTTGAACAATCCACGGGTGGCCCCATGAGTGCTTCCCTCGCGCGCCTGGAGCGCAAGCTCGGCTATACCTTCAAGAACCAGGACCAGATGCTCCTGGCCCTGACTCATCGCAGCTATGCCGGGCGCAACAACGAGCGCCTGGAGTTTCTGGGCGATGCCATCCTCAACTTCGTGGCCGGCGAAGCGCTGTTCGAGCGTTTTCCGCAGGCCCGCGAAGGCCAGCTCTCGCGCCTGCGCGCCCGTCTGGTCAAAGGTGAGACCCTGGCCCGCCTGGCGCGGGGCTTCGATCTGGGCGAATACCTGCGCTTGGGCTCGGGTGAGCTCAAGAGCGGTGGTTTCCGGCGGGAGTCGATCCTGGCCGATGCCCTCGAAGCGCTGATCGGGGCGATCTACCTGGACGCCGACATGGAGACCGCACGCGAACGCATCCTGGCCTGGCTGGCCGGTGAGTTCGATGGGTTGACTCTGGTCGACACCAACAAAGACCCCAAGACTCGTCTGCAGGAGTTCCTGCAGTCGCGTGCCTGCGAACTGCCACGCTATGAAGTGGTGGACATCCAGGGCGAACCGCACTGCCGTACCTTCTTCGTCGAATGCGAGGTGGTGCTGCTGAACAACAAGAGCCGTGGCCAGGGCGTGAGCCGGCGTATCGCCGAGCAGGTCGCCGCCGCTGCTGCATTGATCGCCCTTGGCGTGGAGAATGGCAATGACTGAGAACACTTCGACCCGTTGCGGCTATGTCGCGATCGTGGGTCGCCCCAACGTGGGCAAGTCCACGCTGCTCAACCACATCCTCGGCCAGAAGTTGGCGATCACCTCGCGCAAGCCGCAGACCACCCGGCACAACATGCTCGGTATCAAGACCGAGGGCGACGTGCAGGCGATCTACGTCGATACGCCCGGTATGCACAAGGCCAACGACAAGGCCTTGAACCGCTACATGAACCGCAACGCATCGGCTGCCTTGAAGGATGTCGACGTAGTCATCTTCGTGGTCGACCGGACCCGCTGGACCGACGAGGACCAACTGGTGCTCGAGCGTGTGCAGTACGTGAGCGGCCCGGTGATCCTGGCGGTCAACAAGACCGACCGCATGGATGAGAAAGCCGAGCTGATCCCGCACTTGCAGTGGCTGCAGCAGCAGTTGCCCAATGCCGAGATCGTGCCGATTTCCGCCCAGCAAGGCCACAACCTCGAAGCCTTGGAAGCGTTGATCGCCAAGCATCTGCCCGAGAACGAGCATTTCTTCCCGGAAGATCAGATCACCGACCGCAGCAGCCGCTTCCTGGCCGCGGAACTGGTGCGCGAAAAGATTATGCGCCAGCTCGGTGCTGAGCTTCCGTACCAGATCACCGTGGAGATCGAGGAATTCAAGCAGCAGGGCCATGTGCTGCATATCCATGCGTTGATCCTGGTCGAGCGTGACGGTCAGAAGAAGATCATCATTGGTGACAAGGGCGAGCGCATCAAGCGCATCGGCTCGGACGCGCGCAAGGATATGGAAGTGCTGTTCGACGCCAAGGTCATGCTCAACCTGTGGGTCAAGGTCAAAGGCGGCTGGTCCGACGATGAGCGCGCCCTGCGCTCGCTGGGCTACGGCGACCTGTAACCGCTCCAGCCAACAGACATGCTGGCTCGTACCCTGTGGGAGCGGGTTCACCCTCGAATGTGACAGTGGATTCACTGATGCAGTCGAAGGTGAGCCCGCTCCCACAGGCACATTCAACCCCCAGAGATTGCTGATGGAACAACCCGCCGGCCAGCCGGCCTACGTGCTTCACAGCCGTGCCTACAAGGAAACCAGCGCGCTGGTGGACTTCCTTACGCCCCAAGGCCGTGTACGTGCGGTGCTGCGCCGTGCCCGGGGCAAGGGCGGCAGCCTGGTCCGGCCGTTCGTGGAGCTGGAGGTGGAACTGCGTGGGCGAGGTGAGTTGAAGAACGTCGGTCGCCTGGACGGTGTCGGCATCGGCGGCTGGCTGCATGGCGATGCCTTGTTCAGCGGGCTGTACCTCAATGAGCTGCTGATGCGCCTGCTGCCTGCGGAGGCGCCGCATCCTGCGTTGTTCGAGCACTACACCTTGACGCTGCAGGCCCTGGCCGCCGGTCGGCCCCTGGAGCCGCTGCTGCGTGCCTTCGAGTGGCGCCTGTTGGACGAGTTGGGTTATGCCTTTGCCCTGACCCACGATATCAACGACGAGCCCATCGACACCCAAGGCCTGTATCGCCTGCAGGTCGATGCGGGCCTGGAGCGGGTTTACCTGGCGCAGCCTGGGTTGTTCACCGGGGCAGAGCTGCTGGCGCTGGCCGAGGCCGATTGGCAAGCCCCGGGTGCGTTGCTCGCTGCCAAGCGCTTGATGCGCCAGGCCCTGGCGGTGCACCTGGGGCCGAAGCCGCTGGTGAGTCGGGAACTGTTTCGCAAGCGTTGAGCACATCGTATGCTGTGGGGCTCAACTTTCAGGAGAGCCCTTTCGTGACTCACAGCAACCGCATGCTTCTTGGCGTCAACATCGACCACGTGGCGACCCTTCGCCAGGCCCGGGGCACCCGTTACCCAGACCCGGTCAAGGCCGCGCTGGATGCCGAGGAAGCGGGCGCCGACGGTATCACCGTGCACCTGCGTGAAGACCGCCGGCATATCCAGGAGCGCGACGTGCTGCTGCTCAAGGACGTGCTGCAGACCCGCATGAACTTCGAAATGGGCATCACCGAAGAAATGATGGCCTTTGCCGAGAAGATCCGCCCAGCGCATATCTGCCTGGTGCCTGAAACCCGCCAGGAACTGACGACCGAGGGTGGCCTGGACGTGGCTGGCCAGGAGGCGCGGATCAAGGCTGCGGTGGAGCGTCTGTCGCGCACAGGGGCTGAAGTGTCGCTGTTCATCGATCCGGACGCACGTCAGATCGAAGCCTCGCGCCGTGTCGGTGCGCCGGCGATCGAACTGCACACCGGCCGCTATGCCGATGCCGAAACCCCGAGTGAGGTGGCTGAAGAGCTGCAGCGGATCATTGACGGCGTGGCCGTGGGGGTAGGGCAGGGGCTGATCGTCAATGCCGGCCATGGCCTGCACTACCACAACGTCGAGGCGGTGGCGGCGATCAAGGGTATCAACGAACTGAACATCGGCCATGCGCTGGTGGCCCATGCGCTGTTCGTCGGTTTCAAGGCGGCGGTGGCCGAGATGAAGGCGCTGATCGTAGCGGCTTCTCGCTAATTGCCGTTCGGCTGTACTGGCCCCTTCACCGGTACAGCCCCCGTCATTGCGCTCGGAATACCAAGGTGAAGCGGGTAGGGCCAGCAGGCGTGCTGCTGGCCTCGACTCGTCCGCCATGCAACTGCATGATCGACTTCACGATTGCCAGTCCCAATCCTGTCCCACCCTCCAGCCGCGAGCGTCCGCATCCAGCGCGGTAGAAGCGTTCGAACAGGTGCGGCAAATGGCTCTCGGCTATGCCAGGTCCTGGGTTCCTCACCCCTAGGTGTATCTCATCGCCCTGGCGCTCGATCAGGACCGTCACCACCTGGTTCTCCGGGCAGTGGCGGATGGCATTGCTCAACAGGTTGGACAGCGCCCGCTGGAACATCAGGCGATCGGCCATGGCCGTTCCCCAACCCTGCAGATGCAGTTCGATCCCCTTGATCTCGGCGCTGACGGCGAACAGCTCACAGACCCGCTGCGCTTCCTGGGCCAGGGCCAGTGGCCCGAACAGGACCTGGGCCTGGGGTTGGCTGACCTGGGCGAGAAACAACATGTCGTTGATGATGCGGTTGAGGCGGGTCAACTCCTCGACACTGTCTTCCAGTGCTTCCCGATAGTGGGTGCCGTCTCGGTCTCGGGCCAGGGTGACCTGGGCCTTGCCCATCAGATTACCGATGGGCGTGCGCAGCTCATGGGCCAGATCATCGGAGAATTGCGAGAGCTGGCGTACACCCTGGTCCAGGCGATCGAGCATGACATTGATGGCCTTGGCCAGTTCGGCCAGTTCCACCGGCAAGCCTGTGTCGGGAAGGCGATGCCCCAGGTCCTGGGCCGAGACGCGCCCGGCGATCCGGCGAAAGTGACGTAAAGGGCGCAATCCCATTTGCATCAGCTTCCAGGCACTGAGGCCGATCAGTACCAGCAACAGGGGCAGGGCCAGCAAGGTCGAGTTCAGGTAGGCCTGGAGCAGGGCGTTATCGTCGGCGCGATTGAGCGACATCATCACCCGAACGGTGGTGTCGTCGCGCAGGCGCATCAGGCGGGTGGCGGTGAGGATCTGGTTATCGGCACTGTCGCGCCACTGGTGGAAGCTCAGCCGGTCGCCGACCGGCAGCGCGTTCAGGCGGGCCTCCAGTGCAGGGCCTAGGCTCAGCAGCGAGGGGTGACGACCGTCGAGTGCCAGGATGCTCAGGCTCAGGTTGTCATGGCCCATGATCACATCGAGCAAGGGATGGGCGCGGCGGGCCAGATCCTCGTTGCGTAGATCGACGCGCAGGTTGTGTTCGATCTGCAGCATCTTACGGTCCAGGTCCTTGCGGGCCCGACTGTCCAGCTCGTGCTGCAGAGCGAACACGGCCAGGCAAGCCAGCAGCAGCACCAGGGTGGCGCCCATCAGGGTCACCGACAGCCCGAGACGCAGGGACAGGCTGGCAGGTTTCATGGCCTGGCCTCGAGCACGTAACCCACGCCGCGCAGGGTGTGGATCAGTTTGTCGTCGAACGGGTCGTCGATCTTGGCCCGCAGGCGGCGGATCGACACCTCCACCACATTGGTGTCGCAATCGAAATTCATGTCCCAGACCAGCGAGATGATCTGCGTGCGCGACAACACTTCGCCGCTCTGGCGCATCAACAGGTGCAGCAGGGCGAACTCCTTGGCGGTCAGGTCGATGCGTCGGCCTGCGCGGTAGGCGCGGTGGCGGCCAGGGTCCAGTTCCAGGTCGGCGACGCGTAGGGTGCTCGGTTGCAAATGCTGGTCGTTACGCCGCAGTAGGCTGCGGATTCGAGCCAGCAATTCCGGGAACTCGAAGGGCTTGAGCAGATAGTCGTCGGCGCCCAGGTCCAGGCCTTTGACCCGGTCGTCCAGGCGGCCATGGGCCGTAAGCATCATGATCCGCGTGGCCGATTCGCTGCGCAGGCGTTGCAGTACGCCCCAGCCGTCCAGGCCGGGCAGGTTGACGTCGAGGATCACCAGGTCATAGGCCTGCTGGCGGGCCATGTGCAGCCCATCGATACCGGTAGGGGCGCAGTCGACCACGTAGCCGTTCTCGCGCAGACCCTGTTGCAGGTAATCAGCGGTACGCAGTTCGTCTTCGATGATCAGTAGGCGCATGGGAAGCTCGGTGTAATGAAAGGTGGCGATTCTCGACCCTGTAGCGAGATCAGGGTCAAGGTTGCCGATGTTACGGGATGCAACCGAGCGGAAAGCTTGAATAACGGATTTGTAATGGGCTGGAAATGTGGCTGTAAGGCGTTGCGCAAGTCTGTGCCGAAACGCCGCTCAAGTCTTGCAACACTGTAATGTCCGGCTCACCTTGGCGTTAGCTGCGCCTCGCTACGATGGCCTCGAATGACTGGTTATCACGAGGCAAACACGATGAACCTGACCCAATACTTGTTGTTGGCTGTACTCGCCCTGGGCAGTTCCGGGGCAATGGCCGAAGGCGGCGCCGAGCGTTCCAGGCAGTTCTGGGAGGCGTTCCGGCAAGACCAGCAGCGCTTGCATGGCGACAAAGAGCAAGCCGTGGTGGCGCGTGAGCGCAAGGCGAACGAGAAGGCCCGTGAATTGGCCAAGGATTGACGTGTAGCCGCCTTCGCAGGCGCTCCTCTGACGAAGGCGAGTCTGGCGCCCCTACGGGGGCGCCTTTTTTATTTGCGTGCCAGCAAGGTGGCACGACGTGGGGCCGGGAGGCCCTCGATGGTGCGGCTGTGATCCTTCGGATCGAGGAAGTCGGCCAGCGACTGGTAGCGCATCCAGTCGGTGCTGCGCTGCTCGTCCACGCTGGTGACGCTGACATCGACACAGCGCACGTCGCTGAACCCGGCACGGCGCAGCCAGCGCTCCAGGGCCGGCACCGACGGCAGGAACCAAACGTTGCGCATCTGTGCGTAGCGGTCCTCGGGCACCAGCACCTGGTGTTCGTCGCCCTCGACGACCAGGGTTTCCAGCACCAGCTCGCCACCTTTGACCAGGCAGTCCTTGAGCGCCAGCAGGTGCTCGATGGGCGAGCGTCGGTGATAGAACACGCCCATGGAGAACACGGTGTCGAAGCCTTCTAGGTTCGCTGGCAGCTCTTCCAGAGCGAAGGGCAGATGCCAGGCGGGAAGCTCTGGCAGGTACTTTTGCACGGCCTGGAACTGGCAGAAGAACAGCCAGTTGGGGTCCACGCCGATCACCATGTCGGCGCCGGCACCTAGCATGCGCCACTGGTAGTAGCCATTGCCGCAGCCGACGTCGAGCACGCGTTTGTCTTTGAGATCCAGATGTGGGCTTACCCGCGACCACTTCCAGTCAGAGCGCCATTCGGTGTCCACGTGGACGCCGAACAGGTCGAACGGCCCCTTGCGCCAGGGCGAGAGCCCCATCAACGCTTGGTGCATCCGGGCGCGGGTGGCATCGTCACAGTCGCTGTCCAGACGCAGGCCGTTTTGCAAGTCGACCTCGCTGGGCAGCAGATCCGGCAGGGCATCCAGCGCGCCGCGCCAACGATCGAGATCGCCATGGCCTTTCTCCAGCTTGGCGTGCAGTTGTGCTTGCAGGCCTTGGGACCACGTGGCAAGGGGCGTGCCCGCCAGGCGGCGGACGAGGGGAGAGAGGTCGATCATGGCAGGGCAATCAGTGAGGCGAAATTGAGGCATTGGAACCAAGGCACGACCTTGGAGAAGCCAGCGGCATGCAGGCGGTCTTTGTGGGTCTGCAGGGTGTCGGGTTTCATCACGTTTTCGATGGCGCTGCGCTTCTGGGCGATTTCCAGTTCGCTGTAGCCATTGGCACGCTTGAAGTCCAGGTGCAACTCGTTGAGCAGGTCCTGCTCCTGGTCATCGGCAAAACGCAGCTTCTCGGAGAGGACGAGCGCGCCGCCGGGCAGCAGCGCCTGGCGGATGCGACCGAGTAGTGCCAGGCGTTGGTCCGGGGCGATGAACTGCAGGGTGAAGTTCATCGCCACCACCGAGGCCGGCTCGAAGGGCAAGGCCAGGATATCGGCCTCCAGCACCTGTACCGGCAACAGCTCCTGGAACATCGAGTCCTGGGCGGTGAGGTACTGGCGGCAACGCTCGACCATGGCTGCGGAGTTGTCCACCGCGATCACCCGGCAGCCGTCGGCACGCACGTGGCGGCGCAGGGACTGGGTCACCGCGCCCAGCGACGCGCCCAGGTCGTACAGCGCGGTGTGCGGCTGGGCGAAGCGGGCGGCGAGCACGCCGAGGTTCTCGACGATGGTTGGGTAACCTGGCACCGAACGCTTGATCATGTCCGGGAACACCCGCACCACGTCCTCGTTGAAGGCAAAGTCGGGCACCTGCTCCAAGGGCTGGGCGAAGAGGCGGTCGGGTTGTTGGCTCACGGAAGTACCAGGTGGGGGTGGTAAAGAGCGTGCATTTTAGCCAACCCTGACCGTTTGCGCATCGCCTCTGGGCAGGTTCAGTCGACCGTCACGGCGCAGTCGAAGGTCTGTGCGGGGCGCACTTCGGGTGCCCAGGGTTGCTGATACACCAGAATGAGATGGCTCACGCCTTGGCCCTGGGCCTGGAAGCGCCACAAGGACTGGCCCGCACTGCCCACCACACCTGTGTCTTCTGGATCGCTGTACACCTCAGGGCCCAGGCTGCGCAGGATGTTGGCCGCCGGGTGTTGAACCAGCCAGCGGTAACCGGTGCTGGGATTGCTGGGCAAGCGCAAGGTCAATGTTTGCCCGGGCACCAGGGTGATTGGGCACTCACTGGCTTTTTCCACAACGATAGGTTCAGGGGAGGACGGGGTTTGGCTGCAGGCGCTCAATAGCCCGAGGGCCAGGGGAAACAGTGCAAGGCGAGATCTCATGAAGTCTCCTGTCTGAAAATACCAATAGATCTTGTAGGCGGAACGATTGCCATCTGATGACTCATCGGGGCGAGTCAAAGCTTTGTACCACCAAACCAGCCAGGTTTGGGTACAAGGAGAAATGTATGAGTTTCCAAAGAGCCAGCTATGAAACGCTGGCAAATGAGGCGGCCAGTCAACCTGTAGCAATGGTTACAGCCATGGCCGAGCGCGACGGTAGTAATGAGGGTGGCCTGACACTCAGCCGCGAGCACATCGTCACCATCAACCAATATGCCAACTTTGTTTTTGGTCTACCCAAGACCCCGCAAACCGTTGAGCAATGGCTGGGCTACAAGACCATCGATGAGCCTGAGCTGAAGCCCTCAGCCATGTCCAGCCTGTTTGAGGGGCTGCGTCGTCATGCCAACGTCTGGACAACACTGTCAGATCGCAGCAAGCGGCTCTCGAGCGAACTGGTAACCACCGCCAACTTGATCGATGTCGTTGGCGAGGAAATTGTTGAAGAGTGCAGTCGCCTGAGATTTCTGAAACCGCAAATGACCTGGGAGCAGGTGGCGCTCGCGAGGCCGGTCAAGCTGGGCGCCGAGGACCAGAAAGTCGTCACGCAACTGGTCGAGTACATGCAAATCCTCAACGACGATGTCAGGAACTATGCCAAGCGTGTAGACGGTGTAAAGAAAGACAGCGAAGCCTTCAGGGACACCGTTAAAAAGGAGTTGCTGCCTGCAGTCGGCAACAAGGACAAGGCGCTAAAACGCAAGAAACAAGACGGGCTGGTTGAAGCGTTGCGCACGGAACTCAAAGCCCTCGACGTCGAGATCGGCGAACTTAAACAAAGAATACGACAGGTACCTCGCCAACGGACTGAACAGCCTCGCTGGGGGGCCGCTGGGGGCTATTGTCGGCGGTGCGATCTATGGCGCCAAAGCAGAATCTGCGCGTAAGCAACGTAAAAAGTTAGAACAACAGCGCAAGGTGGTCGCAGCGAAACTGAAGGCCCGTGTGAATCTGGAAGGCCGGCTCAAGGAAATGACCCAGTTTGTGGATGATCTGGACGTGCGTCTTAACGATGTCCTGACCTCAGCCTCCCATTTGCAGACGGTCTGGGAGCGTGTCCAGGTCTACATCACCAGTTCCATCGAAGAGCTCGGAAAGATCACCGATGGCCAGCGGCTGGCGATCTTCCTGATCTTTTTCAAACGATTCCTCCGGCAGTGGAAGGAAATCGAGCGCACTTCGCTGCAACTGACAGCGGTTTTCGACAATGCCGCATCGGCACGCTAATTCATTAACGGACTATCACCATGAATGCCAAGGTTTCCTATCTGTCGCCTGCCAGCCAGCAACCAGCGCTGGACGACATTCTCTCGACGACTCGTGTTTTCCTGCTTGAGTGGCAGCAGGGCAACCTGAAGCCCTTGCCGACGTTGTATGAATCGATTGAGCGGCATGCCAAGTTTCTGGACAGCATGACCAAGCGAATAGCAACTCAAGCCCTGCGAATGGAGGCAGAGCTGCATGCAAGCGGGTTAGAGGATATCGTCGATGCGCTTGAGGACATCGGCGAAGACCCTGAGCTTCTGTTCATTGCCCAGGAAACAATCAATAAAGTGCTGTCGAATCTGACGAGTCAAATCAGTGGCGTAAAGAATGCTTCTACGGAGTTGTCGGCTTTGTCTGCCCCCAACGCCTCACGCGACGAAGCCCGTTTATTCAGGCAGCAGATGGAACTGGAAACGACCAGTGTCGCCTCGAAAGCCGAAATAGACGCCGAGTCGTCCAAGATCGAGGCACTGCATACCGCCCTCATCTCACTGAATATATGTCAGGTATCGAGGACTTTCGCGAAACGCATCGGCGTGAATTACAGCCCGACCTGGATAGGGTGATCAAAGCGCTTGATACGGTTGAAGTGCGCAAGTGCACGCTGAGATTCGAGCCGTTTTGGACAAACTGTCGGAAAGCGACTTTTGAAGAAGAAGATCGCGAGCAGCTTGGGGCTTTGTTTGACGTGCGTGATCTACAGCTGGCTGGCGTGCATGGCAATATTGAAAAACTTCATACGGCTTGGCAAGCGATAGGCTCGTATGTCGAAAGTGCACACAATCATTTGAGCAAAGTGAAACGCCAGCGAGAGCTGGCGCTTTTCATGGTGTACTTCAAAATATTCTTGGGACAGTGGAAACAGGTTGCCGTGCACGCGCAGCGATTGCGTGAGGCTTTTGCCTGAAAACAGAGGGGCCGTGGCCCCTCTGTTCGATCAAGCGAACAACACTTTCGCCACGTCGGCATAGCGCTTGGCGAAATGCACAGTCAGCCCCTCACGTAGATAGTCCGGCAGCTCTTCGAAGTCGCCGCGGTTGGCCTCTGGCAGGATCAGTTCGAAGATCTTCTGTCGCCGCGCGGCGATTACCTTCTCACGGACCCCACCAATCGGTAGCACCTGCCCGGTGAGTGTCAGTTCACCGGTCATGGCCACGCCTTTTTTCGGCGCCTGGTCCCGGGCGAGCGACAACAGGGCGCTTGCCATGGTGATGCCGGCGCTCGGCCCATCCTTGGGCGTGGCGCCCTCGGGTACGTGCAGGTGGATGAAGGCTTCGTTGAAGAAACTCGGGTCGCCACCGTACTGCTTGAGGTTCGAGCTGACATAGCTGTAGGCGATCTCGGCCGATTCCTTCATCACATCGCCCAGCTTGCCGGTGAGCTTGAAGCCACGGTTGAGGGTATGGATACGAGTGGCTTCGATCGGCAAGGTGGCACCGCCCATGCTGGTCCAGGCAAGGCCGGTGATCACGCCCTTGCCAGCGAGTACCTGCTCGCTGCGGAACACCGGCATACCAAGTGCGGCTTCCAGATCCTTCGTGCCGATCTTGAGCTTGGCCTGCGGCGTCTCGAGCAGCTTGACCACTGCCTTGCGCACCAGTTTGCCCAGCTGTTTTTCCAGCTGGCGCACCCCGGCCTCGCGTGCATACCCCTCGATCACCATGCGCAGGGCGCTGTCGCTGATGCTCAGGCTGGATTTGGCGACCCCGGCCTTGGCCAGTTGCTTGGGCCACAGGTGGCGCTTGGCGATCGCCAGTTTCTCTTCGGTGATGTAGCCGGAGAGGCGGATCACTTCCATGCGGTCGAGCAGTGGGCCGGGGATCGAGTCCAGGGTGTTGGCGGTGCACACGAACAGCACTTTGGACAAGTCCAGGCGCAGGTCCAGGTAATGATCGAGGAAGTCGACGTTCTGTTCGGGGTCGAGGGTTTCGAGCAGCGCCGAGGCCGGATCGCCTTGATAGCTCTGGCCCATCTTGTCGATCTCGTCGAGCATGATCACCGGGTTCATCACCTCGACGTCCTTCAGGGCCTGCACCAGCTTGCCCGGCTGGGCGCCGATATAGGTGCGTCGGTGGCCCTTGATCTCCGCCTCGTCGCGCATGCCGCCGACGCTGAAGCGGAAGAACGGCCGGCCGAGGCTTTCGGCGATGGACTTGCCGATACTGGTCTTGCCCACCCCGGGCGGACCGACCAGCAGGACAATGGAACCGCTGATTTCGCCTTTCCAGGCCCCAACGGCAAGGAACTCCAGGATCCGATCCTTGATGTCGTCCAGCCCGGCGTGATGCTGGTCGAGGACTTTGCGCGCATGGGTGAGGTCAAGCTTGTCTTGGCCGTAAACGCCCCAGGGCAGTGCGGTGGCCCAGTCCAGATAGTTGCGAGTGACGGCGTATTCCGGCGAACCGGTCTCGAGGATCGACAGCTTGTTCATTTCCTCGTCGATGCGCTTTTTCGCCTGCTCCGGCAGGGTCTTGCCTTCCAGGCGCTGCTGGAACTGCTCCAGGTCGGCACTACGGTCGTCTTTGGTCAGGCCCAGCTCCTGCTGGATGACCTTGAGCTGTTCCTTGAGGAAGAACTCGCGCTGGTGTTCGCCAATCTGCCGGTTGACCTCGGCGGAGATCTCGTTTTGCAGACGCGCGACCTCGACCTCCTTGCGCAGCATCGGCAGGACTTTTTCCATGCGCTTGAGTATCGGCACACAGTCGAGCACTTCCTGCAACTGCGCGCCGGTAGCCGAGGTCAGCGCGGCGGCGAAGTCGGTCAAGGGCGATGGGTCGTTGGGGCTGAAGCGGTTGAGGTAGTTCTTCAGCTCTTCGCTGTACAACGGATTGAGCGGCAGCAGCTCCTTGATCGCATTGATCAGGGCCATGCCATAGGCCTTCACCTCATCGGTGGGTTCGGCGGGTTGATGCGGGTAGTCCACTTCCACCAAGTAGGGTGGGCGATGGTGCTTGAGCCAGGTCCGGATGCGCACCCGGGTCAGGCCTTGGGCGACGAACTGCAGCTTGCCGTTCTCGCGGCTGGCGTGGTGGACCTTGACCAAGGTGCCGTACTGCGGCAGGGACGAGGTGTCGAAATGACGATGGTCTTCTGGCGGCTCGTCCAGGAAGAACAGGGCCAGGGAGTGGTGCGGGGTCTTGGCGACCAGATCCAGGGTTTCTGCCCAAGGTTCTTCATTGACGATCACCGGCAGGACCTGGGCCGGGAAGAACGGGCGGTTGTGGATCGGGATCACATAGACCTTGTCCGGCAGTTGTTGGCCGGGCAGGGCAAGGTGGTGGCCGGGGGTGGCCTTGGCGTGGAGATGTTCGACTGTTTCGTGTTCGTCTGGATGGTCCGGTAGATCCTGCTGGTCGCTCATGGGGCACCTGCGCAAATGACTATGGTGCTTAGATGGGGCGGGGGGGGATGGGTTTCAAGCTTTAAGCTTCGAGCTTCAAGCTGCAAGAAAAAAGCGGGACCTTGTCGGCCCCGCTTTCTCTTGTCGCTTGCAGCTTGCCGCTTAGTCGGCGAGCTTGTAGGCGATGATGTAGTCGCCCATCTTGGTGCCCAGCGAGCCGTGGCCGCCGGCGGTGACCAGCACGTACTGCTTGCCATCCTTGCCGGTGTAGGTCATCGGCGTGGCTTGGCCACCTGCGGGCAGGCGGGCTTTCCACAGCTCCTTGCCGTTGTGCACGTCATAGGCGCGCAGGTATTGGTCCAGGGTGCCACTGAGGAAGCCTACGCCACCTGCGGTGACGATCGAGCCACCCATGCTCGGTACACCGACCGGCAGGCCGATCGGTACCGGGGTGCTGTCACGGGTGGTGCCGTTCTTGTGCTTCCAGATCACCTTGTTGGTGAACAGGTCGATCGCCGCGACGTAACCCCAGGCCGGGGCCTGGCACGGTACGCCCAAAGGCGACATGAACGGGTGCATGATCACCGCGTAAGGCGCGCCGGTGTTCGGTTGCACGCCACTGGTCTCGCTCTCGCGCTTGCTGCCGGCGGCGACTTGCTCGCGTGGCACCATCTTCGAAACGAACGCCATGTAGTTCGGTGAGGTGAACAGCACCTGGCGAACCGGGTCGACCGACACGCTACCCCAGTTGAACACGCCAACGTTGCCTGGGTAGACCAGCGAGCCCTGCTCGGACGGCGGGGTGTACTGGCCCTCATAGCGCAGGCTGCGGAACTGGATGCGGCAGAGCATCTGATCGAACGGCGTTGCGCCCCACATGGCCTTTTCGGTCAGCTCGGGGCCGAGCAGGTTGAGGTCGGAGCGTGCCTGGGTCGGTGCGGTGTGATCGCCTTTGACGGCGCCTTGGGGGACCGGAATCTCACGGATCGGCACGATCGGCGTGCCGTCGCGACGGTCAAGCACGTACAGGCTGCCTTGCTTGGTCGGCACGATGACCGCGGGCTTGATGCCATCGTCGGTTTTCAGGTGCACCAGGGTCGGCTGGCTGCCCACGTCCATGTCCCACAGGTCGTGGTGGGTGAACTGGTAGTTCCAGCGCACTTTGCCGGTGGCCAGGTCCAGGGCGACAATACCGGCGCTGTACTTCTCGGCGCCTGGGGTACGGTCGGCGCCCCACTGGTCGGGGGTCTGGTTGCCCAGCGGCAGGTAGATCATCCCCAGGTCTTCGTCGACGCTGGCGATCGACCACATGTTGGCCGAATTGCGGCTGTAGGTCTGGCCGGCGGCAAGCGGTTTGGTGTCCTCTGGATTGTTGCTGTCCCAGTTCCACACCAGGTGGCCGTCGTGCACGTCGTAGGCGCGGATCACGCCGGACGGCTCATTGGTCGACTCGTTGTCGGTGACGTGACCGCCAATGATCACCAACTCGCGGGTAATCGCCGCTGGCGAGGTGGAGTAGTACCCGCCGGCGGTGAAGGGCCCAAGGCCGGTGGTCAGGTCGATCACGCCCTGGTTGGCGAAGCCTTCGCAGACCTTGCCGTTGTCGGCGTTGATGGCGATCAGGCGGGCGTCGGCGGTCGGCAGGTACAGGCGGCGCGGGCAGGTCTGGGCCACGATCTGGCCTGCGTCGGAGATCTTTGGCGCAGGCTTGCCGTCGCGGCTGACGTAGCGGTTTTCGTCATAGTACGAAACGCCGCGGCAGGTCATGTGTGCAAAGCCCTTGAGCGAGCCAGTCGGGCTCTTGATCTGCGGGTCGAAGCGCCAGATCTCGGCACCGGTGTCCGGATCCAGGGCCAGCAGCTTGCTGTGAGCGGTGCACGCATAGAGCATGCCGTTGACCTTCAGCGGCGTGTTCTGGTTGGTCAGCTCTACCGGGTCGTCATCGGTCGGCAGGTCACCGGTGCGGATGCGCCAGGCCTCTTCCAGGCGGTAGGCATTCTGCGGGGTGATCTGGCGCAGCGGCGAGTAGCGGTCGCCGTGTTCTGTACGGCCGTAGGCTTGCCATTCGCCGTCCGGCATGTCGGGGGCTGCGCTGCCCATTTCGCTGTTATCGCGATTGAGCGTGCCGAAGGTCTCGCCCGGGTGTGTGAACTGGCTGCCCAGGGCGCTGGCGCCGGCGGCGACCACCGCGACGGTGAGCAGCGCGGTGTTGATTTTCGACGACGGTCCGATCAGCGGACGACGTGCCCACGGCAGCAGCAGGAGGACACCGACGGCGAACCAGATCGCCAGACGTGGCACCAGTTGCCACCAGTCCAGGCCGACTTCCCACAGTGCCCAGATCGTGCTGCCCAACAGCATCAAGCCATACAGGCCCAGAGCGATGCGGCGCATGGCCAGCAGGAGGATGCCGGACAGGGCAAAGCCAATGCCGGCGATAAGGTAGTACAGGGATCCTCCCAGCTGGCTCAGCTTGATGCCGCCTGCCAGCAGGGCCAGGCCCATCAGCAACAGCAGCACGCCCAGAAGGCGCGGTAGCCAGCGGGTTCCATTCTTGGCACCGTCAGTGCTCATCGTATGTTCTCCGTAGGTCGAAGGGGTGGGTTAGAAACTGCTCTGAATTTTCAGGCCGCCGATCAGGGCGGCGTCGACCTGCGACACACCGCCTGGATGGCGGATGTATTGCAGGTTGGGTCGTACGGTGAGCCAGTCGGCCAGGTGAATGCCGTAGTAGAGCTCGGCGCTGTATTCGGTGTCCTGGACGGGCAGGTAGCCAGGGTTGTCGTAGTCGTCCAGGCCGGCGGCCTGGTTGATGAGGCGGGCATTTTTGCGATAGCCGGGATTGACGTGCACGCGGGCGAGGGCGAAACCAATGTCGTCCTTGGCGCGGGCATCGAAGGGCCCTTTGTACACCACACCTGCCTGAACATAGTTATCGATGGCATTGGTCTTCTTGTCGTGCATCGTGGCATTGGCGAACAGGCTCAGGCCGCGGGAGTGGTCCGAGGCCAGCGACGTCACTTGCTGCTGGGCACCGAGCCAGAAGCCATGCTTGCTCGAGCTGCTGCGATAGGCCTGGCCGCTCAAGGCCGCCGGCTGGCCGTTGCTGTCCTTCAGAACATCCTGTGCCTTGGCATTACTGTAGTAGTAGCCAGCGCGATATTCCCCTTCCAAGCCATTGACCCGGGGGCTCCACACCAGTTCGATCGGCATGACCGCGCCCTGGGTACCGCTGCCGCTGAGCTTGAAGCCGTTACCACTTTCAAGGTTCGAGGGGTTCTGTTCGAAGACGCCGACCTGGGCGTACAGCGAGTCGTTGAGGTTGTAGCGCACGCGCAGGGCCCATTGGCTGACCGGCCAGTTGTACCAAATGCCACCGACCCAGTTGCCCACCTGGGAACCGCAGAAGGCCAGGTTCTGGAAGTCGCACGGGAAGCTGTTGAAGTCCTCGCCTTCGCCGAAACGGCCGAATTTCACGTCCAGTGCGCCATCGAAGTACTTCTGCTTGATCCACATCTGAGTGAGTCGCCAGGTCTGGCCGCGACCCCAGACTTCCTGGGCCGAGGTGAAGCCGCCCACGCGTGGGTCGTTGATCCGGTCGTTGCTGATGTTCTGGCCATGGCGCTCGGTGATCGCCAGCTTGAATTCGGCATCGTGCCAGCCAAGGATCTTGTCCAGGTCTAGGTGGCTGGCAAAGGTGAACTGGTCGCTATAGCGCGCGGTGCGGTCGTGGTCATAGCCACCATGCAGGTTGCTGCCCATCTCGCCGGTGTAGCCGAAAGTGAAGTCGTAGCCTTTTTCCAATAGCTCGGTGCGGGTGCCGCCCCAGTCGCCAAGCATCCACGGGGAGTCGCTGGCGAACAGCTCATGGGCTGCGCTGGTGGACGACAACCCGCCCAGAATAGTGACGAGGGCGAAGCTGGAAAAACGGGTTTTGGGCAGTTGGAGCATGAGATAGCGCTATCTTTTGATTATTGAAAAAACGGCAAGCGCATCGAAGGGCGGGCCCTTCAATGGAAATGGCTGCAAGGTTCGTGGATGAAGCGTTTCAGCGTGCGGCGTGGAGGATATAGGGGAAGTTGTAAGAAAAAAAGACAAATTGTCGCAGCGGATTGTTGCTCAGAGAGTAATAGTTGGGGCAGTTCTGCAGCCTTTTGCAGGCTTCACCAGCTCCCGCGCCACCGAGGGAACTGGCTTGTCCTGGCTCCGGACCATCGCGATTGGGCCCCTGGCGCCGCCAGAATGCTTAGAACGAGGTGCGCAATCCCACCTGTACGCTACGTCCAGGCGCTGGTGCAATGTCCCGCAGGATCGAGCTGGCATAGCGCACGGTCTGGTCGGTCAGGTTTTCTCCGCGCACGAATACCAGCCAGTCGCTCTGACCGATATCGAAGCGGTAGCCCAGGCTGGCGCCGAGGGTGGTGTAGCCGTCGGTACTGGTCTCGTTGGCGGGTTTGCGGTGCTGCGAGGCCGCGTGCTGCACGTCGACCCGCGCTTGCCAGCGATCCCGCTCCCAGAGCAAACCGCTGTTCAGGCGTAGCGGCGCGATACGCGGCAGAGGCTCGCCGCTGTCAAGGTTCTTGGCGCGGGTGTAATCGCCTGAGAGCTCCAGTGCGAAGCTGCCGTAGCGGTTTTCGGCCAACTGCCAGCGGTCTTGGGCTTCGATGCCATAGAAGCGGGCGCGCACGCCTTGGTACAGGTATTCGGGCAGTTCGCTGTGGTCGTGATCGTGATCGTGATCATCATGGTCGTGGTCATGACCTTCGCGCAGGTTGCCGGTGCCGATCAGGCCGATGTAGTTGCGAAAATGGCTGTAGAACACGCCCACGCTGCCCTTGTGGGGGCCATTGTCGAAGCGCAGGGCCAGGTCGGTGGAAACGGCTTTCTCCTTGTTCAGATTCGGGTCGCCCACTTCGAAGGCGCCCGTGGCTACGTGTGCGCCGTTGGCGTACAACTCGTAGAAGGTCGGGGCGCGCTCGGTGTAGGCGAGGTTCGCGGCCAGCGACCAGACCGGGTCGAGTTGGTACACCGCGCCGGACGAGAGACTTGCGGCAGTGAAGCTTTGCGAGTTGTCGGCACTGGCAAAGGTGGCGTTGCCCTTGGCATCCGGATCGATGCGGGTGTGTTCCAGACGCGCGCCGAGGCTCAGGTTCAAGCGCTCGCTGGTCTGCCATTGTTCGAGCATGAACAGCGCCAGGCTGTCGGTGTCGGTGTGGGGGACGAACGCTTCCTCGCCCAGGGCGGAGAATTCGTTGCGGCTGATTTGCGCGCCCAGGACGCCCTCGACGGGGCCGAAGGGCTGGTGGCGTGCTTCGATCCGCGCCTCGTAGCCTTTGTTCTTGAATGTGGTGTGGACTTCGCCGCTTTCGATCTCGCGGTGCTGGTAATCGGTGTAGCCCGCATCGACTTTGATCGAGCTGAACGGGCCTTCGAGGTCGCGCAGCTCGCTGGCAAAACCATAGTGATCCTGCTGCATGTCCAGGCGGACCCCGGGCTCTGCGACCGAGCCGTAGTTACTGTCGTAGCGACTGTAAGAAAGGCCGGTGTAGCCGTGGTCCCAATGGTACGCACCGCCGATGGCGCCGCCATCCTGGCGTCCGTCGCTATTTTCCAGTCGATGACGGCTGCCGGGTTCATCGCTGTCGCGCACTTTCGAGCTGCGGGCATAGCCTGGGATACGCAGGTCGTTGAACTGGCGGCTGTTGGCGTCCAGGTGCAAGGCGAAAGCCCCATTGCCGGCCTCCAGCTTGCCGGCGCTGCTGCGGGTGGTGTCGGCGCCGCCGTAGCGCAGCTCGCCGGCGCCGTGGATCCCCTCGATGGGCGAGTCGGGAATGCGGTTGTCGAAGGTGTTGACCACACCGCCGATGGCATTGCCGCCGTAGAGCAGGGCGGCCGGGCCGCGGACGATTTCGATGCGTTCGACGTTGACCGGATCCAGCGGGACGGCGTGGTCATAGGACAGCGATGAAGCATCCAGTGCGCCCACGCCGTTGCGCAGGATGCGGATCCGGTCGCCATCCAGGCCGCGGATCACCGGGCGACTAGCGCCGGGACCGAACCAGGTCGAAGCGACGCCGGGCTGTTTGTTGAGGGTCTCGCCCAGGCTGCCTTGCTGTTGATGCAGCAGGTCGTCGCCTTGTAGCACCGTGTTGGGCGCGGCGAATTGGCGATTGCCCAAAGGGTTGGCGGTGATGACCTGGGGTTCCAGTTCCACGGCCTGGCTGGGCATGGAGGCCAGCCAGAGGGCGGCAGCGAGGGGGGAGAGGCGCAGCGACATGTGACGCATGGGGTGTGACGTTCCTTGGCAGAGAGCTTTATTGTTACAATATAACATCTCTATTGCAGCACAAGGGTTCACGCTTTGGCCAGCGCATTTGTGCAAATGCATCTCGCAATGCCGAATCAGCGCCGCCTGTCACTACACTCGTGTAAGGTGCGCATCTTTACCCGCGGGAGCACAGGCATGAGCACGGCCCAACACAACGCGCTGCACGGCAAGACGCTGGAGCAGATCCTCACCGAGCTGGTGGCCCACTACCAATGGCAAGGCCTGGCCGAGCGCATCGACATTCGTTGCTTCAAGAGCAACCCGACCATCAAGTCGAGCCTGACCTTCCTGCGCAAGACGCCCTGGGCGCGGGAGAAGGTCGAGCAGCTCTACGTGAAACTCCAGCGGGCTGGCTGATGCCGCGTCATTCCTGGCTGACCTTCGCCGCGTGGCTCGGCTGGACGGGCCTGGCGATACAGGTCTACCTGGTGTTGTGGGCCCGCTGGGAGGAGCAGGCCAGCCTGATCGGCGGTCTGGTGAATGTGTTTGGTTACTTCACGGTGCTGACCAATACCCTGGTCGCGACAGTGCTCAGCTATGCGGCGTTTGGCCGGGCATCGTGTGCGCAGCGGTTCTTCCTTTCGCCCGTGGTGGGTTCCGGCATCACCGCGAGCATCGTGCTGGTCGCGCTCGCCTACAGCGTGCTGCTGCGCCATCTGTGGCAACCCCAGGGCTGGCAATGGGTGGCCGATGAATTGCTGCACGATGTGATGCCGCTGGTATGCGTGCTGTATTGGTGGCGTGTGGTGCCCAAGGGCAGCTTGCGGCTGTGGCACTTGGCGGCGTGGACCCTGTACCCAGCAATGTATTTTGCCTATGCCTTGTGGCGAGGGCGGGAGATCGGCGTTTATGCGTACCCGTTCATCGATGTCGCGAGTCTTGGCTATGGGCAGGTGCTGCTCAATGCCTTGGGCGTGCTTGTGGGATTCTGGGGGATCGGGTTGGTGTTGGTCGGGGTGGATCGCTGGCGGGGGCGTCGGTCGACGCAGGCCTGTTGAGGCAGTGTCGACCCGTTCGCGGGTAACCCTACTCCCACAGGTACAGCGGTGTTCCCTATAGCAGCGGAGTACCTGCGCAACCGGGTTTACCTGCGAAGAAGACGCTACAGAGCATGCCAGTTGTACCTGCAACGCATGAGCTGCAGAACATCATTCGTCATCGGCACTGCCGTCATGGCGCCAGTAGGCCGCAGCTTTCAGCGCATCGTCCTTCACACCTTTTTCCAGCAGCAATGCCTTGGCCTGGCGGGTCAGGGTCTTTTCCAATGCAACCCAGGCGTACAGCGCACCGGGCGGCAGCGCCAGTTGCTCGAGCATGGCCAACAGGTCGTCCTGGTGGCGATGCACCCAGATCACCTCGACTTGCGCCTTGCTCGGCAATGGCTGCTGCTCCTGCTCGTCTTCGATCTGGATCAGCGCCAGCACCCGGCGGCCAGCAGGCAATTCTTCGAGACGTCGACCGATGGCGGGGATCGCGGTTTCGTCGCCGATCAGCAGGTAGCTGTCGAATATGTCCGGCACCACCATCGAGGCGCGTGGGCCGGCGATGTCCAGGGTTTGGCCCGGTGCAGCCTGCGCCGCCCAGGTGGATGCCGGGCCATCGCCATGTAGCACGAAATCGATATCCAATTCATTGACCACCAGGTCGATGCGTCGGGGCGTGTACTCGCGCATGGTCGGACGAGCGCCACCATCGCGACCGAGATTGCGGGCGTCGATGGCCTGTTGCTCTTCGGGGGAGAGGGCGAATAGCAGCTTGATGTGATCATCGCTGCCCACGCTGGTGAAGCCTTGCAGTTCTGTGCCGCCCAAGGTGATGCGGCGCATGCGCGGAGTCAGGTCGGTGACCCGCAGCACCTGCAGGCGGCGTTGGCGGATCTCATGGTTGATGCGATGGATCGTATCGCTCATGGGGTGTTCTCCGTAACAGCCTCGGTGGGGCCTGAGGCGATGGCCTTGGCAGTGTCGTTGAGCAGGGTGCGTACCCGCTCGATCTCCTCGAGCGTCCAGCGACCGCTATGCATGTGCAGGGCGTGACGCAGGTTACCGACTGCTTCGTGGATCTCTGGCGGGCGATCGTGCCCACGCAGGGCGCGTTTGCTGACTTCGATGCGCATACGCACGCCATCGAGCGCCACAGCCTGCTCGGCCAAGGCCTCACGCCCCGCTTCGGTGATGACGTAGAGGCGCTTGCTGCCCTGGACCTGGCCGGTGATCAGCTCGGCTTCCTCGAGAAAATTCAGGGTCGGGTAGATGACCCCCGGGCTTGGGGTATAGCTGCCGTCAAACAGGCTTTCGATCTGGCGGATCAGGTCATAACCGTGACCGGGCTGATCGGCCAGCATCGACAGCATCAGCAGCTTCAGATCGCCAGGGGCGAAGACCCGCGGGCCACGCTCGCCGCGGGAGGGGCGGCGTTCGAAGGGGTCGTGTGGGACGTGGTCGCGCATGGAGAGTCGGTTCCGTGTGTTTCGATATATCGCAAGATATTACTCAAGATATATCTAAACACAAGCACCAAAATGCGGATGATTCTTATCTGTGTTTTCGATGAGTCGCTGCGTCACGGCGTATGCATCGCCACCTCCGGGGCCTTGCATTCGGTGGCGCTGCCGGGCTCCAGATACGGCATGAGAATCGGCGCCATCCCCTTGAGCACCTGCACCGGCAAGGCCGAGGTAAACGTGAACGCCTCGGCCGAACGCCCCGGGACGAAGGCGGTCAGGGTGCCGAAGTGGTTCTCGCCGAGGAAGAACACGAACGTGGCGGTACGGTTGAGCGAGCGCGAACCGATCAGGCGGCCCCCAGCACCGAAGCTTTCGATGCGGTTGTCGCCGGTGCCGGTCTTGCCGCCCATCACCAGCGACGTGCCGTCATGCAGCTTGAAGCTGCCGGAGATCCGCCGCGCGGTACCGGCATCCACCACCTGCGACATCGCGCCCTTCAGGGCCCTGGCCACTTCCACCGGAAGGATCCGCTGGCCGCGGTCCGGGTCGCTGATCAGCTTGGTTTCGTAGGGAGTGTTTGCGGCAAAGTGCAGGGTGTCGATGCGCAAGGTCGGCAGGCGAACGCCGTCGTTCTGGATGATCCCGACCAGCTCGGAAAGTGCGGCCGGGCGATCGCCGGAACTGCCAATGGCGGTGGCCAGCGACGGCACCAGATGATCGAACGGATAGCCCACGCGCTTCCAGCGTTGGTGAATATCCAGGAAGGCTTCGATCTCGACCATGGTCCGGATGCGGCTGTCGCGGGCGCCCTGATGGCGGCTCTTGAACAGCCAGCTGTAGACCTCCTGGCGCTCGAATCGGCTGGCGTTGACCATCTCGGTGAGCGAGGCTCCGGGGTTCTTGAGCAGGTAGCCCAGCAGCCACAGGTCCAACGGGTGCACTTTGGCGATGTAGCCCTGATCGGGCAGGTCGTACTTGCCGGGCCCATAGGCCTCGTACATCTCCGACAGACGACCATCGGTGAGCTTGGCCAGGGCCTTCTTGTCATTGGCGCTATGGGCGCGGACGAAGGCGTTGAAGGTTTCCTGTCCGGCCTCCGGGAACAGGTAGCGGTGCACGGCGGCCAGGCGCTGCGGGGTGACGCGCATGCTGTCGAGGAAGGTGTCCAGGCGCTGCTGGGAGGTCTTGCGCTGGTACTTTTTCCAGAACCGCATCAGGTAGTTGGTGCCTTCCTTGTCGGCAAAACGCGCCAGGTATTCCTGGCGCCGTGGGTCGGAATCGTCCTTGAGCAGCGGCTCGCGGTTGAACGGCTGCTGATAGGTGACATAGCGCACCAGGTCGCGCATCAGGCGGATGAACGGCAAGTTGATCGACTCGCGCAGGGCGATCTTGAGGGTCGGGTTACGGCTGTTGTCTTCCTTGCGGAAGTTGTTGAACACGTGCATGCCGCCGCCGGTGAAGAAGGCTTCGCCGGTGTTGGCCGAGTACTTGCGCTCCAGTGCTGCGTCGAGCATGGCATCCAGGCTCTGGTCCTTGGGGTTTTGCATCAGCCATTCGAGCGACCATTGAGTGATGCGGTCGAGCTCGGCCACCGGGACCTTCTTGAGCTCCGCGGCAGGCTTGCCGGCGTACTTGTCGTGGAGTTCGGCGATGATTTCCAAGTAGGTGGTCAGTACCCGCAGCTTGGCTGTGGAGCCCAGCTCCAGCTTGCTGCCTTCGTTGATGTCGAAGGGCTGGTCGGTGCTGTCGGTCTGCACCCGTACCCGCGAGCCATCGGCGGTGCGCTCGAACAAGGTGAAGCTGTAGCGCACCTGGTCGGTGGTTTTGGTCGTGAGCAGTCGTTCGCCGATCAGGCCCATCTGGGCAGCGAACTCAGGGTCGGAAAGGTTTTTCAGGTACTGGCTGACCTGCATCTGCAAATCGGCCTGCAAGGTGCTGGTGGCCGAGACGTCGAGACGGTCGAGGTCGTAAAGCGGCCGGTTGAGCATGGCTGCCAGGCGGTTGCGGGCCAGGCTGATACCCTTGTTGGTAATGATCGGCACGATGGTCGGCTGGGCCACCCAGTCGCGGTACACCGCCTTGCTGGCCAAGGCGGCATCGGCCAGGGGACGGTCGATCACACCGTTGGCGGCGAGCACGCGAATGTGCGCGTCGGTGAGCTCGGCCAGCTCCACCCGGCCCTTGGTCAGGTAATGGGAGGGCCGGCGCTGGGCGATCATTAACGACAGTACTTGGCGCAAGGCCAGGCCGCGCGCTGCCATGGAGTCCGGGTCGGTGGCGGTACCGGCCAGCGCCTGGTTGACCTGGTCGAAATCGGCGCCATACCAGACCCGCAGCCCTTCGGCCATGCCATGAACCTCACCGTGGCCCGGCACGGCCGACAGCGGCACGCTGTTGAGGTAGTCGCGCACGATGCGTTCACGCGCCACCGTGGTATCCGGCCCGCCTTGGTAGGCGCGCACGCTGGCGGAAATCATCTGGCGGATCTTCTCGGAGCCGGACACGGTCAAGCCGTCGGGGGAGTGGCGATACTTTTCCAACTGCGTGGCCAACGTACTGCCGCCAGCCGACTGGCCGGGCAGGGCAAGGTACTTGGCCACCTGGCTGTAGGCGGCCTTGGCAAAGCGCGGCCAGTCCACCGCCGGGTTATTGCGTGGGTCTTGCGGGTCGAGCAGGTCGCGGTTTTCGATGAACAATAAGCTGTTGACGATGATCGGCGGGATCGAGGCGAAATCCGGGTACAGGTGCTGCGGGTAGTTGTAGTGGTACAGGTCCTGGCCGCGGCAGTCGGTAATCGACAGGCCGGCCTGGATTTTCTCCACGTAGGGAACGAAAAGGCCATGCTCGACGTAGTTCATCAGCGCCGGCGAGAAGCGCACTTGCTGGCTGATCAGGTAGTCGCGCTTGAGCAGTCGTGGCAGGAACTCGCCCAGTGCGCTGTAGCCCAGACGCTTGTCGAAGGGGCCGTCGCCCGGGTAGATGATCGCATCGCTCGGGCCAGGCTCCAGGGAGTAGGTGAGGGTGCCGGCCAGACGGCTGAATTCCCTGGATTGCAGCTTGGAGGTGCGCATTTCGTCGTAGGCGGCAAAGCCGATGACGATGGCAGCGAGCAGCACGATGAGCACGATGAGCCGCCACCATAGGCGACGCTGGCGGGGAGTCTTTGGTAGTGGCGCTTCAGCCGGAGAGGTTTCGGGTGCTTCCGTTCTGGTTGGTTCCGATTGCCACAGTGCGCCCATAGTCTTCAATCCGGCCAGGTACTTTTCGTCTTGCTTGTCTGAAGCTTAGACGTTAGGCGGGGTTGGTGAAAAAATTGTAAGAAGCCTCGCAAGCTGGAGTCGGAATATCCGCCTTTGGTGCAGCTTCCATTCTGCGGCAATGTTGCTATGGTAGCCGCCCCATTCTCCTCGAGAGGGGGGCGAGAGGGATTTCTCTCTTCCGCGAAAGGGATTTTGGTCCAGAACTCTCTCCAAATTTCCCTGTTTATATAGTGAAAAGCCCTGCGGGCGGATTCCTATACTGCTCGACCCCTTCGTCCGCCGGATTCGGTGGACAGGCGGGCCCACAAGGCTCACTTGGCAAGACGACGCCACGCCCATCGGCATGGCCGGCGCTGCACGAAGGTCATATCCAATAACAAAATGAGGTTGTATTGCTATGCCAGTCGGCAACCACCCTGCCCATGGTGAGACCGCCCAGGGCGGCCCACTCAAGCGCGAGCTGGGCGAACGGCACATCCGTCTGATGGCGCTGGGCGCCTGTATCGGTGTAGGCCTGTTCCTCGGTTCGGCCAAGGCCATCGAAATGGCCGGTCCTGCGATCATGCTTTCCTACATCATCGGTGGCCTGGCCATCCTGGTGATCATGCGCGCGCTCGGCGAAATGGCCGTTCACAACCCTGTCGCCGGCTCCTTCAGCCGCTATGCCCAGGATTACCTCGGCCCGCTGGCGGGCTTCTTGACCGGCTGGAACTACTGGTTCCTGTGGCTGGTAACCTGCGTGGCGGAAATCACGGCCGTGGCCATCTACATGGGCATCTGGTTCCCTGACGTACCCCGCTGGATCTGGGCCTTGGCAGCACTGGGCAGCATGGGGGCGATCAACCTGATCGCGGTCAAGGCGTTCGGCGAGTTCGAGTTCTGGTTTGCCCTGATCAAGATCGTCACGATCATTGCCATGGTCCTGGGCGGCATCGGCATCATCGCCTTCGGTTTCGGCAACGATGGCGTGGCGATGGGCATCTCCAACCTGTGGAGCAACGGCGGCTTCATGCCCAACGGTGTGACCGGCGTGCTGATGTCGCTGCAGATGGTCATGTTCGCCTACCTGGGCGTCGAGATGATCGGCCTGACTGCCGGCGAAGCACGCAACCCGCAAAAGACCATTCCCCAAGCCATCGGCTCGGTGTTCTGGCGCATCCTGCTGTTCTATGTGGGCGCGTTGTTCGTGATCCTGTCGATCTACCCGTGGAGCGAAATCGGCAGCCAAGGCAGCCCGTTCGTGATGACCTTCGAGCGTCTGGGCATCAAGACTGCCGCTGGCATCATCAACTTCGTGGTGATCACTGCGGCGTTGTCCTCATGTAACGGCGGCATCTTCAGCACTGGGCGCATGCTCTACAGCCTGGCGCAAAATGGTCAGGCTCCTGCGGCTTTCGCCCGTACTTCCAAGAGCGGCGTGCCGCGCAATGCGCTGCTGTTGTCGATCGGCGCGTTGCTGCTGGGCGTGCTGGCCAACTACCTGGTACCTGAGAAGGTGTTCGTCTGGGTGACTTCGATCGCCACCTTCGGTGCGATCTGGACCTGGGTGATGATCCTGCTCGCCCAGCTCAAGTTCCGCGCCGGTCTCTCCACCGCTGAGCGTCAGGGCCTGAAGTACCGCATGTGGCTGTGGCCGCTGAGCTCCTACCTGGCCTTGGCCTTCCTAGTGTTGGTGGTCGGCCTGATGGCCTACTTCGAGGACACTCGCGTGGCCCTGTACATCGGCCCGGCGTTCCTGGTGTTGCTGACAGTGCTGTACTACGCGTTCCGCCTGGCGCCGAAAGAGACGCAGGGCGTGACAAGTACCGCCTCCTGACGAACGAAGCCCCGGCCAGCGCCGGGGCTTTGTTTTTCGACTGTTGTGCTGAGCGTCAATGGCTTGTGGAACTGACCGTTGCCCTTTTGCTGGCTGGCAAACGCGCACGCCGCTGACGGCGAAGCAGGCCTTCTGCCAATACCATCAGGCTCACACCCAGCAGCGCCAGATCCTTGATCAGAAAGCTGCCGGCGCGGTTGAGCCAAGGGAAACCACCTGACGCGACCTCCCAGATCGGCACGGCAAGCATGATCGACAGCGTCGTGGCGAAGGTGAGCGCGCAAAGCCCTCCACCGGCAATGGCGGCTTTGGTCGACCATCGGCTGGCCAAGACCAGCACGGCGGCCAATATTTCCACTACCCCCAGCAAGTAGGATGTCCCTGCCTCGCCAAACACGGCATACAACCAGCTCAGCCAAGGTGTCTGGCTGATGAGCGGTTTGAGGGCTTGTACTTCGATCGATGTGAATTTGAGCAGGCCGATCATCAACATCGGCATGACAACGCCCAGCACGGCGATCTGCCTGGCGAGCGCCAGCAGACGCTGAGGCCTGGAGACCGAGCAGGTTTCTGGAAAGTTTGGATTGTTGGTCGACGACATGATGTGCACTCCTGAATGAGAGGCATCGAGCATGTCGGGCATTGATTAACGACTATTTAATGGGTGGGTAGGAGGCGGCTCGGCGCATTGTAGGACATTGCTCTAAATCACCCGATGTGCCTGGCCCAGCGCAGGCACATCAAATGAGGAGAGCTTCAGGCGGCGACCTCGGTGTGCGGCTCGAAACTGTCTGCCCGGGCCATCTGCCACATGCGCGAATAGAACTGTCCGTTCACCTCGCCGGTGAGCAATTCGCCCGGCTTGAGGAACACATGCATCTGCGAGAACAGTTTGATTTCGGTGGCGGAGATACGTCGAACCAAGTGCTTGGCCTCCAGCTGCGCCGGATGCTCCAGGCCTGCCGCAGCCAGCATTTCGGCCAACGCGCGCAGCGTGTTGTGGTGGAAATTGAGTACCCGCTGGGCTTTGTCCGGCACCACCAGGGCGCGCTGACGCAGGGCGTCCTGGGTGGCCACACCAGTGGGGCATTTGTTGGTGTGGCAGCTCTGGGACTGGATGCAGCCAATGGCGAACATGAAACCCCGGGCCGCATTGGCCCAGTCGGCGCCGATGGCCAGAACGCTGGCGATGTCGAAGGCGCTGACGATCTTGCCGCTGGCGCCGAGCTTGATCTTGTCGCGCAGGTTCAGCCCCACCAACGTGTTGTGCACGAACAGCAAGCCTTCGCGCAGCGGCACGCCAATATGGTCGGTGAACTCCACAGGTGCAGCACCTGTGCCGCCTTCCTTGCCGTCGACGACGATGAAGTCCGGCAGGATGCCGGTCTCGAGCATGGCCTTGGCGATGCCCATGAACTCCCAAGGGTGGCCCAGGCAGAACTTGAAGCCTACCGGCTTGCCGCCGGACAGCTCACGTAAGCGGGCGATGAACTGCATCATCTCGATGGGCGTGGAGAAGGCGCTGTGGCGTGAAGGCGAGATGCAGTCCTCACCCATCAGGACGCCGCGGGTCGCAGCAATCTCTTCGGTGACCTTGTGCTTGGGCAGGATGCCGCCATGGCCGGGCTTGGCGCCCTGGCTCATCTTGATCTCGATCATGCGCACTTGCGGGTTGCGCGCCTGCTCGGCGAAACGTTCGGGGTCGAAGCGCCCGTCCGGGGTGCGGCAACCGAAGTAGCCTGAGCCCAGCTCCCAAACCAGGTCGCCGCCATTTTCGCGGTGGTAAGGGCTGATGCTGCCTTCGCCGGTGTCGTGGGC
>NZ_KV793321.1:67759-169663 GCF_001808425.1 Pseudomonas sp. HMSC08G10
TGATGCTGCCTTCGCCGGTGTCGTGGGCGAAGTTGCCCAGCTTGGCGCCCTGGTTCAGGGCGCGGATGGCGTTGGCGCTGAGCGAGCCGAAGCTCATGGCCGAGATATTGAAGATGGATGCCGAGTACGGCTGGCTGCACTGCGGGCCGCCGACCACCACGCGAAAGCTCGATGGATCCGCCAAGGGCGCCGGGCGCATGGAGTGGCCGATGAACTCAAAGCCCGATTCATAGACGTCGATCAGCGTACCGAAGGGTTTGTCGGACGCTTCGTTCTTGGCGCGGGCGTAGACCAGCGAGCGCTGGGCCCGGGAGAAGGGCAGGGCATCGCTGTCGGCTTCTAGCAGGTACTGGCGGATTTCCGGGCGAATGGCCTCGACCAGGTAGCGGATGTTGCCAAGGATCGGGTAGTTGCGCCGCACCGCGTGGCGCTGCTGCAGCAGGTCGAACAGGCCGATCAGGCTGAGCACGCCGGTGGTCAGGGTGAAGGGCCACAACCATTCGTGGTGCAGGAAGGGCAGGCTGGCCAAGGTGAACAGCACACAGGCGGCGAAGAAGGCATAGCGGCTGAGAAGTGACAGGCTCATACGGGGTCCTTGCGATGGCTCGGTCAGGCTCAGGGGCCTGGGTCAAACCCCGACCTTAGCCCCATTGCGTGGCGTATTGCCAGTCGATGGCCCGCTGTACACATGAAAGATTGGTCATCTCAAGGGCCGCTGCACGACCCAGCGCAGGCTTGGCCAGTTCTCACAAGGCTTTGTGGCATGCAATCGGCAGATGCCTGCGAAAGGGTGCGAAGCGGCTTCAGGGCCTGTCACGCAACAACTGCTGTCGCCAGCTCTCTTGTTCTGTGGTCGGCGCTTCCAGCAGGAACTCATAACGCCCCGCCACCCGGGTCGCGACCGGCACGCCATCGCGGTACAGCAGCCGATTGCCTCCCGCCGCGGCCACTTTGTTTCCTGGCAGCAACGTTCCCAGCAGGTTCAGCGGGTCGCAGGCGCTGACCATCACCCGCTCGCCTTGTCGCGTGCGCTTTCGTACCTGGCGCAGCAAACCGACCGCCTCGGGCAGGGCGAATTGCTCTCCGGCCAGCCCGGAGATGAAGCGTCCACCGCGGATCTCCCCGCGTGCCTCCAGGCGATGATAGCAACGAAGCAAATCACGCCAGGGCGGTAGCACGTCGCTTTCACGCTCCAGCAATCGCCAACAGATCACCCCGTATCGGCGCAGCAGCGTACGGGCGATGTGTTCCAGGCGCTGCTCTGGTTCCTGCGTCTGGCTGCTTCGGCGCAGCAGTGCCCAGCGCCCGGCGTGGGCCATGCTGCTCGAAAGCGGCGGATGGCCGCGGCGACTGTTGCGTGAACTTCGCTTGGCTGCGGGAGCGATCAGGCTGCGCAGGCCGGTGAAGCTGTCCGCACTGATCAGGCCTGCGCCCACCAATTGCTGCAGGGCTGTTTCGAGTTCGCTGGGTAGCAGATGCGTTTCTTGAGCCAGCTCATCGAAGAACAAAGCACCTTGTTCTTGGAGTGTCTGATACACACGTTGTGCCCTGGGGCTGAGTGTGTCGGGCGCCGGAGCGGGGGCCAGGCTGCGCCACAGACCCAGGTGCTCGCGGGGCAACAGTACCAGCGGTGTGCTCGACAGCGTGCTGGCGGAGACGGTCGATGCCAGTCGGCTCCAGGCCCACTGGCCGCTGCGACAGGCATCGTCTAGCCAGTGCGGGCTGTAGTCCTTGATGCGGGCAGGCAGCAGCTCCGCCTCCCAGGCTCCGGCCGCACTCGGAAAACCTTGCAGTTGATCGAGCACCAAGGCCACTGCCTGCGGGCCTTGCACGCGCTCGCTGGTCGTCACGTGCTGCCAGTCGAACAGAAAGCGCATGAAGTCTTGCAGGGTGACCGGCTCGATCTCCCGGCGCAGGCGCTTGACTGTGTACCGATGGATACGCGCCAGCAGATGCCGCTCGCACCACTGCTGGGTGTGCTGGCCAGGGCTGAAATGCCCCCGCAGTACGTAGCCTTCGACCTCCAGGCGGGCAAGGGCCTGTTCGATATCGCTGCTGGGCAGGCCCAGGGGCGCGGCGATTTGCGCCACGGTCAATGGGCCAAAACCGCTCAGACGCGAGCGCAGCAGTTCGGTCAGCGCGGTGTCTGGCTCGACAGCCTGGTCGAAGCCTGGCAGAAGCGTGAGCCCAGGCGTCAAGTGAGCCTGCGGATAACACGCCTGCAACAGATTCTGGCGTTCGCGGGCCAGCCACAGAATATGCTCGCCGGTGTGCAGCCGGCAGGCGCGACCGGCATCGGCCAATGGCCCGAGTAGGGCTGCCCACGATGCGTTGGCCTGCACCTCGGCCTGGCTGATGGCACCCAGGCTCATCAAGGCTTCGTGCATTTCGTCGGCATTGCTCGGTTGCGGCCAGGCTTCGGCCTGTACGGCGGCGATGGCGTCGATGTCCAGCGCGCCCAGATCGTCGCTGCCCTGGACTTCGTTCCAGCGGCGGTTGAGCACCGCCTGGGTGCGGCGCTCCTCCAGAGGCGCATCATCCAAGAAGGTGTAAGGCCGGGCATTGAGGATGGCCGAGGCCAGCGGTGATGGCGCGGGCAGATCGCGGGCAAGCAGGCGTATCTGGCCGCTTTCCATGCGCCGCAGCAGGGCCAGCCAGCCCTCGCTGTCCATGGCTTCGTGCAGGCAGTCGTCCAAGGTTTGCTCCACCAGCGGGTGGTCGGGGATCTGCCGCTCGCCCGCGATGTTCTCAAGGCACGCAATCTGGTCGGGGAACACGGCGGCGATCAGGTCTTCGCTTTTCATCCGCTGGATCTGCGGCGCCACCTTGCGTCCACCGACATAGCGCGGCAAGGCCAGGGCCACGCCAGCGTTCCAGCGCCAGCGCACGCCGAACAGCGGCGCGTCGAGCAAGGCCTGGATCAGGATCGGCTCGGCGCTTGTGCTGGACAGATACCGCCAGACATCGTCCAGCGCAAAGCTATGGCTGGTCGACAGCGACAGCACGATGGCGTCTTCGCTGGCCGCGGCCTGCAGTTCGAAGTTGAACGTGCGGCAGAAGCGCTTGCGCAGGGCCAGGCCCCATGCCCGGTTGATACGGCTGCCGTAGGGCGAATGAATGATCAGTTGGGTGCCGCCGGACTCGTCGAAGAAACGCTCCATCACCAGGGTTTGCTGGGAGGGCAGGGCGCCAAACACCTGCCAGGTGCGGCCGAGGTAGTCGAGCAGTTGGCTGGCGCAGGCTTCGTCCAGCGCGAAGGCGTCCTGGAGCCAGGCCAGCACCGGGGCGAAGTCGCCGGCGCTGGCCTGCAGGCGTTCATCGATTCGCGCCTGCAGACGGGCAACGGCGGCGGACAGCTCATCGCTGCGCCCCGGTGCTTCACCGAGCCAGAATGGAATGGTCGGGGGCAGGCCGTGGGCGTCTTCGACCCGCACCCGACCAGGCTCGACCCGCAAGATGCGATAAGACGCGTTGCCTAGCTGGAAGATGTCGCCGGCGATGCTTTCCACCGCGAAGTCTTCATTGACGCTGCCGATGTTAAGCGACTGCGGCTCGAGCAACACCGCGTAGTCGGCGGTGTCCGGAATGGTCCCGCCACTGGTCAGGGCGGTCAGCTGGCTGCCCCGGCGTCCGCGCAAGGTGGCGCTGACCGCATCGCGGTGCAGGTAGGCACTGCGTATACCCTGGCGTCCGTTGTAGCCCTCGGCGAGCATGCGCAGCAGTGCCTGGTAATGGTCCTGGTCCAGGGCGCTGTAAGGCGTGGCCTGGCGCAGGCAGTCGTACAGCGCCAGTTCCGACCAGGGCTGGTTGGCCACTTCAGCGACGATCTGCTGGGCCAATACGTCCAGTGGCGCCTTGGGAATGTGCAGCTCATCGAGCTCGCCGTGATGAATGCTGTCGAGCAAGGCTACGCATTCGATCAGATCGTCTCGCGAGGTCGGGAACAGCCGCCCCTTGGGCACCCCTTCCACCTGGTGGCCGGAGCGCCCGACCCGTTGCAGGAAGGCTGAAATCGAGCCGGGCGAGGCGATCTGGCATACCAGCTCAACCTCGCCGATGTCGATGCCCAGCTCCAGCGAGGCGGTGGCCACCAGCACCTGCAGCTCGCCCGCCTTCAGACGCTGTTCGGCGGCGAGGCGGTACTCCTTGGCCAGGCTACCGTGGTGCGCGGCCACTGCAGTCTGACCCAGGCGTTCGCCCAGGTGACGGGTCAAGCGTTCGGCCAGGCGCCGGGTGTTGACGAAGACCAACGTGGTGCGGTGTTCGCGGGCGAGCGTGGCGATGCGGTCATAGACCAAGTCCCACACATCGGTGGCCATCACTGCCCCCAGCGGGACCGGTGGTACTTCGATGGCCAGGTCGCGTCGGCGGGCATGGCCGACGTCGACGATAGCGCACGGGCGCTGGTGACCGACCAGAAACTGCGCCACCCGCTCCACGGGACGCTGCGTAGCGGACAGGCCGATGCGCCGCAGGGGGCGTCTACACAGTGCTTGCAGGCGTTCCAGGGTCAGGGCCAGGTGGCAGCCGCGCTTGTTGCCGGCCAACGCGTGGATCTCGTCGACGATGACCGTGTGCACGCTGGCCAGGCCCTCGCGGCCAGAGGCCGAGCCCAGCAACACGTAGAGCGACTCGGGGGTGGTCACCAGGATGTGCGGCGCCTGCTTGCGCATGGCGGCGCGTTCCTTTTGCGGAGTGTCGCCGGTACGTACTTGGGTGGTGATGCGTGGCGCCTGTAGGCCTTGGTCCTGCAATGCCTGGCTGATGCCCGCCAGCGGTACGTCCAGGTTGAGACGGATGTCGTTGGACAGCGCCTTGAGTGGCGATACGTAGACCACCTGGGTCTGCGCGGGTAGTTCCCCGCCCTGCGCCAGGCCCTGGCAAAACAGTTCATCGAGCACGGCAAGGAAGGCGCTCAACGTCTTGCCCGAGCCGGTAGGGGCGGCGAGCAGCATCGACTGGCCGCCGTGGATCAGCGGCCAGGCCCGGGCCTGGGCGTCGGTCACGGTGGCGAAGTGTTGCCGGAACCAGGTGCCGACGGCGGGGTGGAACAGGTCGAGCACCGGATGGTGCTGGGCGGGAAGGTTCATGTGTCGTTTATGGAGGGTGAGGCGGCCATTGGCAAGGGGCCGTTCGTCATGAACTTAGCGGTTCCTTGTCCATACCCTGCGCCCGTGTGATCCTTGCTGCCTTTTTACCTGTAAGCGAGTTCCCATGTCCCAGATCATCCGCATCGCCGCCGCCCTGCTGATCGACCCGCAAGGTCGTACCCTGCTCGTACGCAAGCGCGGCACCCAGGCCTTTATGCAGCCCGGTGGCAAGATCGATGCCGGTGAGTCGCCCAAAGCGGCGCTGGTGCGTGAGCTGCATGAGGAATTGGGGCTGCGGCTGGACCCCGCACAAGCGGTCTATCTGGGTCAGTTCAGCGCACCGGCTGCCAACGAGCCAGGCTTTGAAGTCCAGGCCGAGCTGTTCCGGGTCGACAGCGCCGAGGACGTCGCGCCGGCGGCAGAGATAGAAGAAGTGGTCTGGCTGGCAACTGACCAGGCCACGGACCTTGAGCTTGCGCCCCTGACCCGCGACCTGATCCTGCCGCTCTACCGCCAGACGGTCAGCGCACCGCGCTGACACCATCGAGGGTGGAGAAGGACGTGTCCTTGGCCGTCAGCAGGAAGTCGCGCATGTAAGGCGCATCGAGCATGTCGGTGCGCACTGCCGCGTGCAGGGTGGCGAACAGGCCCTTCTCACCCAGGCGTTTGCCTTTCACATAGCCGCGCGAGCTGTATTCGTGCAGTGCCCAGTGCGGGATACCGCACACACCACGGCCACTGGCCACCAACTGCATCATCATCACCGTCAGCTCCGAGGTGCGCACCGCGGCGGGCTCGATGTCGGCCGGTTCCAAAAAACGGGTGAAGATGTCCAGGCGATCACGCTCCACGGGATAGGTGATCAAGGTCTGGTCGAGCAAGTCCTGGGGCACGATGTAGGGCTTGTTGGCCAAAGGATGCTGGTTGGCGACCGCGAGCATGGCTTCGTAGGTAAACAGCGGCACGTAGGTGATCCCTGGCAGATCCACAGGGTCGGAAGTCACCACCAGGTCCAGGTCGCCGCGGGCCAAGGCTGGCAGTGGGGCGAAGGCAAAGCCTGAAGCCAGGTCCAGCTCCACCTCAGGCCACGCATCGCGGAACTGGTCGATGGTCGGCATCAGCCATTGAAAACAGCTGTGGCACTCGATGGCCATGTGCAGGCGGCCTGCGGTACCACCGGCCAGCCGGGCGATGTCTCGTTCGGCGCCGCGCAGCAGGGGCAGGGTGGCATCGGCCAGTTGCAGCAGGCGAAGGCCCGCGCTGGTGAAGCGGATCGGTTTGGTCTTGCGCACGAACAGTGCCATTCCCAAGCGTTCTTCCAGCTCCTTGAATTGGTGTGATAGGGCCGACTGGGTCAGGTGCAGACGTTCGGCGGCCTCTACCAGGCTGTCGGCTTCGCGCAGGGCATGAAGGGTTTTCAGGTGGCGGATTTCCAGCACGGCGGCTCCGAGGGCATTCATGGAGGGTAACAACGAGTGCTGTTGAGTTTCCCTCATGTTGAGCGCGTTGTCGACGCGGGAAAAAGAAGGGCACCTGAACAGGTGCCCACAATAGCTAGAAGTACGGTAAGAGGTGTTTCTGAGCCTGGGCACGACTCAGGTCGCCGCGCCAGATGGCCTCTACATGGCTGATTTGCCATTCTCGGCCCAGATAGCGTTGGGCCGGTGTCTTCAGGTGTGCCTTGACGAAGTCGTCGAACGCAGGTGTTGGCTTGTTGAAATGCACATGGGCGTACCAGAGTACCTTGGTCAGGTCCTGGCGCTTATCGATCACTTTGAATTCCTGCAGGAAGTCTCGACGTCCATCGGGGAGCCGCTTGAGCTCGACCAAGGCGCCCACTTTCTCGATCTTCACGACATCCTGCTCAACCAGGTAGTCGAGCTGCGCACCCTTGGGCTCGTGGGTCTTCACGATCTGTGCGATACGCAGGGTCCGGCCGCGTTCGACAAGACGCTCAGAAGCCTCGCGTAGGCGGGGCAACGAAGGGTCGGTGGGATCGAGCTGGGTGATCCGGCTGGCAATATCATCAAGATCCGCTGCCTTGAACTGCATCAGGTCTTGCAGGCTTGCTCCGTCCATGTTCTGTGCCGCGTACTGCTCGATCTGACGCTTGAAGGCCTCGAGCACGCCGAGGTGGCGAGCTGCTTCAGCTTTCAGTTCTTTGAGGGTTGCCTTGCGAAGGTGCCTCAGATCAGTGGGGGCCGGGTTGGTGAGAACGAACTTGCCGGAGGCGTCCTGTCGATAGATTTCGATGCGGCCGTTCGCGCCTGTGACGCGGTAGGTGTTGGGTTGTTGCCGGTCACGGGTGCCGATCAGGTAATCGTTCTGCACGGTTTCGAATACCCGTGGTTGGTTTGGTCCCTGAGCGGGGCGTTGTGGGTGCTGGGGGCGATCTGGCTGCTTGGCGGCCTCCTGCAGCTTTCTGGCATAGGGCATATAGGCATCGAGCTTGGTTTCCAGGCGTTTGACTCTGGAAAGGTCCAGGTAGTCGGTGTAGCTGAGCTTCCAGTACCTCAAACTGCTTTTGAACTGCCCTATCAGGTCGATCGATCTGGCAACGATGACGCTGCGTTGACGGTTGCTGGCCTGCACATTAGGCAGTTCATGCAGAAGATAGAGAGCACGATCCAGATCCGCTTGTGGCGCTGCCATCAGAACGCGGAGATTGAACCAGCCGCCATCGGGGGAATGTACGGGTTTGAGCAACAGGTCTTGCAGTTGGGAGATCTCCATGTAGTCCAGAACAGGGTCTGTCAGCCTCTGCATACCGGCATCTATGGTGGCGATATCCTTATGACGCGGCTGGGTGTTCGTGATTGCATTACGCCATGTGCGTAGCGTTTGTATGTGCTGGCGAAACTCGTCCAGTTCTGCCAGCGCCTTGACACGTTGGGTGCTCATTTGTTGGCGAATGGCCAAGTACTCCTGGAGTTTGGCCTGGAACAGCGAGCTCCCCATTTCAGGACGCAGCTCAAACGCTTTTGCATGGCTCGCCAGCCTGAGATTGCCTAGTTCGTCCAGTATTTCCAGGTAGCGCAACTGACTGACCTCGATCAGTCGGTAGTGACCGTCAACGATCATTATTGCCGCCCCATTCGCGTCAGCCATGCTATTGGCTCTGACGTGCCCTGACGATATTTCTTTCAGACTCAGGCAGTCCGCATGGAGGCGTTTGGCCTCCTTGATGCATGCTTTGATCTCGGCGATCAGGTCGGTATCGTGGAAATGTACCGATAGTGAAGGTTCCATGCGTTGCTTGAGCGCGTCAGTCCTAGCTTTCAACAAGTTCCAGTCGCGCGGAGTGCTTTTGCGAAGGCGGTTGTGCAGCCGGTAGGTCCGATCGCGCCACCAGCGAGGCAGTTGTTCTCTGATGAAGGCGGGCCATATGGGGTCCAGTGTGTCGGCAAGATGGCCCAATGCCTGACCACCGCCGGCGCCTCCACCCAGGCGGTGGACGCCGTACAGGGCAAAGTGCGTGTCCCAGTTACCCGTTTCATCAAGCGCGATTGCACGTTTGAATAGGCTGCCAGTGTCGCCGGTCAGTTCCCAGGTATGACTGGTCTCATCCCACCGTACCTTGTACTGGTGGTCCTGCACCACGATGTAGTTGCCTTGGGAATGACGGTAAATGCCACGGTAACGACCCTCATTGGCCGGGGAGCTTCCTACCAGGGAGACGGGTTCGCTGACCCGATAAGCGGCCAGGCCGGCAAGCGGTTCCGGTCTGGAGGTTGGCAGGTGGGGCGATGTTGCGCCCGCTGTCGACAATTGCCCTAATTGATATCGCCTGGCTGAACGGCGCAGCGCGGGAGCGCGGATGTCCACGCCACTGCCCAGCACATCCATGGCGACATCGATCAGACTGGCCACTACATTCTCAATGGCATCGAGTACATTGCTTGCCTGGCCATCGGCCAGGGCTCTGACCAATTCGGCAGAGGCGTCGTACAGATCATAAAGACTTACCGGTAAGCCCAGGACGGGGATCAAGCCCAATGCGATCTTGAAGCCCAGCAGCAGTTTTCCTGCCTGCGCGGCGAGGTTTTCGATGTGCAAGTCAAGGTTGGTCCGTGAGGTATCGCGATGTGCCTGGAGCAATTGCCCCATATGGGTATCGAGCTGCAACTGGGCAAGCGATTGTGTTGCGGGCCACTCGGCGCCAATGCCGATGATGCCGTTGAAACGATGTTGGTGGGCCTGATTCAGCCGCGAATGGTGAGCTCTTGAATTTCCCCCCAGGGCCCGGCTGACCAGATAGTCGCGCTCGCGTGCGTCCACGCTGCCCTCGAACAGGCTGAGCCGTGCCGACTCCAGATCCGGATACTGGCGTAGTGGTGCGATGGGATGGTCTGGTCGGTACAAGAGCGTGGTCTTGTGGATGCGATCCTCGATGAACGTGATGCCTGCAAGGGTGGTGGGCTGCTCGGAGGTGTCCTTGCCTCCACTTGTCAGCCGTGCAGCCAGTAGGCGCAGGTCGAAGCCGTTGGCCTGCAGGTCGGTTTTGCTGCGTGAATCGATCACCTGGGCGAACATGGCGTGGCTGGTGCTGTCCAGGTGACCGCTGGTATGAAACAGCAGATTTTGCAGCTTGAGTATCAAGCGGTGGGGCTCGATCAGGCATTCGCGTCGGTAGGCCTGCTCGAAGTCGCCTTCATCATTGCCTCTAAAGGCATGGATGATCGCTGCCTCGTATTGCTTTGCAACGTCCAGCTCGTTGGCCAGCGTGCGCAGATAGGCCGCATCGAGGTGGCCTTGCAAGCGCTGACGCAGGTCGTCATCGGCCGGTGTGACCTTCACATTCACAAAGCGCAGCCGGTCCTGCATCGCGTCATCGATGTGCTGCAGCAGGACAGTTTCAAGCGTGAGCGTGACACGTTCGGTACTGGGCTTGAGTGTGGATTTGACGGGCGTCCCGGGGGCTCCGCTGCCGGCGATCAAGTCTTTGCCGCTATTGGATGTGCTGACAGGCACGTCGAGTTCGATGTATTGGTCGACGAAGCCTTGAACGTCCTGCTTTAGACGTTTGTTGATCAGATTCCGGCAGAACTGTGTCCGCTCTGGCAGGTCGCGACGAATCAGGGATTGGGCCTTGCGCAACGCAGTGAGGTAGTCATGGATGAGCGTGCGCAGGGGCTGGCGTTCGTTGGCGGGTACTTTTTCCAGGCTATCGAGTGCAATACCTGCCTGGGTAATGACGTCCTGCTGCCGTTTGTGAAGAAGCAGGGCTGTTTCGCGGGCGGCGTGACGCGGCACTTGCATACGTAGGGCAAGCGACTCACGTAGTTGCGGCAGTTGTGCTGGCATCGCGTCTAGGCCTAGACGCTTTTGCAGAGTGTCCTTTTCCTTGCGGCAGGCGGCCAGCACGCCATCGAGCGTGTGGCCGAGCGCATTTTCCGACAGTGAGGACAGACGCACAGGCAAACCCGCTTTCAGGCCGGCCTCGAGCTGGCGTTGTCCTTCGCATCGCAAAAGCCCGCCGTGTTCACCTAGCCAATACAACAGCAACGTGTGGGTATCATCGGTTGCGTCCAGTGCCGCCTGGACTGTGATGACCAGCGCACCGTGCAGAATGTCGGGCGGCGTTCCGTCAGTGGGCTCGCTCGTTTCATGCAGCAGTTCGATCTGGGCGGCCACCGCTTCGGTACCTGCTTGGGTACCTGCCTCGGTGCAGACCGACTCCACCCACGCCAGATGCTGGTCGTCGAGCAGCCCCAGCGCATGTTGGAACTGTGCATGGGCAAGCAGTCCATCGCGATGAGCCTCGATCAGTGGTGTGCTGGTGGTCACAGGCCGGGCGTCCGAATGCCATTTGGCCGATGAGGTCACTTGGGTAATCAATGTTTGGGCCGAATTCCTGGCTTTGACCAAGGCGTCTTGATGCCGTTGGCACGCTTCGACTTCGCTGGCGGAGAGTGTCTCCAGCAGCGTGAGCTGTTTGTCGATCAATGCTTTGCGCAGGGTGGGGGCAAGATCCAACCCTAGGTTGCCGAAGTCGAACAGGGTGGGCTGGGTATCCTCGGGGTCGTGTGGGTAGTCGTCATTGGGCGCTTGGGCGAACACCGGGCTGTTACGCCAGCTTTGTTCCAGTTCGTCGGCGCGGGCCAGACTGGTGGCAGCATCGGTTTCAAGGTCCGGACCTACCCCTGTTTTCAGTGTGTCCAGCAGGTCGGCTTCGAGCTGGTCGAGCAGCGAGGTGAAGCCCAGGCCGATGCCGTCCACGGCGGTGTAGGTGATCGTTGCGTGGCCCGTAGAGGCCAGATGGGTTTGAAGCGCCTCACGCGTGGCGTAGCCCATGAAGGCCGTTGTCTGGTCCGGCGAGTAGAGCACCTGGGGCGCTTCGCCTTCGAGGCTGATGACCAGGGCGCCGGATTGGTTCGAGGGCACTTCGAGCTGCACCTTTTTCTGGTTGTGGATCAACCACTCCGGATTTTCCAGCAGGCCGATCACCGGCGCTCGATGCTCGACGTCCAAGGTGCCTTGATCCAGCACGATATCCAGCGTGGCCAGGAAATGTGCTCGGTATTGCTGGCGGGCAAGCTCACGCCGGCTCAAAGTCGTCCCTTCGGCGCGCGCGTCCCAGTACGTCTGCCAGCGCTTGCTCACCGCCGTTGGCAGGTCAAGCGCGGCGAGGCGGGCATACAGTTCGTTCGGGCGTAGCTGGGTCAGCTGGCGATTGGCGTCGGATTTGCCCTTCACCTTGGCCTTGGTGTTCAGGTCCTGTGGTGGTGTCCGATGTTGATAGGCGAACACGCACAGTTGGGTCAGGTTGACGAACTGGTTATCGGACTCCAGCACCAGGCCGGTATGCTCCGGATCGCTGGCGAGTGCGCTTCGCAGCACGTCATTGACCAATTGGCGAACGCCAGGCGCAAGGCTCAGCAGACGGTTGAAGATCTGGCGTGCCTGGCGCCACTGTGCAAGGGCACGGCGAGTCGACGGGGTATCGGCTAACAGGGCACGCGAGTCATCGTGAGGGGGCAGGTAAAGTGTCGTCGTAACGGTCATGAGGATTCCATCAAACGTTCGGCCGGATTGGCCGGAACCATTGAAGGGCAACCGCGTAGGAGGGATGAGGTACTCAGATATGGCAGGACCGCCTAGCAGGATTCACGAAACTGTCACGGTTTTATGGCAGCGCGCCCGAATGGATTTCATCAGACTCGCGCTCTACTGGGGATCTGCATTCTGGTGTTTCGTTCATGCGGGCTTTTTTGGTTTTCTTGTTTTTGTCACTCAGCATGCCGGCGAGCTTCGCCGAAGGACGCTGCGACACCCGTGCGCCGGTACAACGGGCCGAACTGGGCGAATTGAGCGTGGTGTACCAGAGCGTGGGGGCAGCGTCGGACCCCGTATTACTGTTGGTCATGGGGCTGGGCGGGCAATTGATCCATTGGCCCGACGATGTGGTCGAGGCCCTGTGTCGCCAAGGTTTCCGTGTCGTTCGTTATGACAACCGCGATGCCGGGCTGTCGCGTTGGAACCAGCTGCCAGCCTCGGCCAACCTGACCGTCGAGCTGTTGCGTTACAAGCTGGGGCTGCCCGTTTCTGCCCCGTATACCTTGACCGACATGGCCACCGATGGCTTGCGCCTGATGGATGAGCTGAAGGTCGAGCAATTCCATGTGCTGGGGGTGAGCATGGGCGGCATGATTGCCCAACACCTGGCGGCGATGGCGCCGGAGCGTGTGCGCAGCCTGACGCTGGTGATGTCGAGCTCTGGCGCCGAGGGCCTGCCGGCGCCAAGCGCTGCATTGGTGCAACTGCTGGCCCGGCGTGATGCGCCGAGTCGTGAAGTGGCCATCGAGCACCAGGCGGACCTGCTGGCTGCGCTGGGTAGCCCGACGATCACCGACGAGCGCACGGTGCTGTTGCACCAGGCGGCTGAGGCCTATGACCGGGCGTTCAATCCAGAAGGGGCTCAGCGACAGATCATGGCGATTCTGGCCGAGCCCAGCCGGGTGGCGCTGCTCAATCAGTTACGTGTCCCCACACTGGTGGTGCATGGCACGGCCGATCCGCTGCTGCCGGTGATGCATGGGGTGCACCTGGCCGCGCATATCCAGGGCAGCCAGTTACGGCTGATCCCGGGGCTGGCGCACCGCTTCCAGGAGCCGTTCAAGGCGCCGCTGTTGGCGGCGGTGCTGCCTTACTTGAGCTCGCACCGCGAAGAGCCGCGGCATGTGGCCGGCCTTTGACCTGTGATGTCCTTCTCGTGGGGAACCCGCACTCACAAGGATCACGAGGTGCGGCTGCTCAGTGAAAGCGCACCCACAGCGTGACCAGCACTGTCGCTGCCGCCAGCCAGGCCACCGTGGCCAGGGCCAGCGAGGCTTCCAGGCGCAGCCGATCGACCAGAACGTACAAGGTGGCCAGGTAGACGAAGTACGGGATGATCGACCACATGCCGAACAGGATGGTGGCCTTCAGGTCCGCCAGCGACCGGCCCTTGCCCACGATGTAGTGGGCGATCAGCGCAAAGGTCGGAAACAACGGCACCAGCCCCGCGATGTAGTAGTTGCGGGTCTTGGAAAGGATCGCCAGGAGCACCACGACGGCGGCGCCCAGGCTGGCTTTGAGTATGAGGTCCACGGGCTTCCCTTGGCCTCAGCTGAGGCCGTACTTCTTTACTTTGTCGAACAGCGTGGTCTTGGCCATGCCCAGCTCCTGGCTGGCCTGGCTGAGGTTGCCGCCGGTGCGCTGTAGGGCGTCGCTGAGCAGGTTGCGCTCGAAGGCTTCCACGGCCTCGGCAAAGCCCAGGCCTTGACTGGCGCCGCTGGCGTTCTTCTTGAAGGCTGGCAGGCCAAGGGCATAGCGCTCGGCCACGTTGCGCAACTCACGCACATTGCCTGGCCAATCGTGGGCCATCAGCCGTGACAGGGTCTGGCTGTCCAGCTCCGGCACCTCACGGTCGAAGCGCAGCGCCGATTGCTCGAGGAAGTGCTCGAACAACTGCAGGATGTCCTCGCGGCGTTCGCGCAGAGGCGGCAGCTCCAGGGTGACGACGTTCAGGCGGTAGTACAAATCGCTGCGAAACTGCCCGTTCTGGCCCATGGCGTCCAGGTCCGACTTGGTCGCGGCGATCACCCGGCAGTCCACCGGAATGCTCTGGTTCGAGCCCAGGCGCTCCAGCGTGCGCTCCTGCAACACGCGCAGCAGCTTGATCTGCAGGTTGATCGGCATGCTCTCGACTTCATCGAGGAACAACGTCCCACCATTGGCATGTTCGATCTTGCCGATGCGCCGTTTGCCGGCACCCGTGAAGGCATTGGCCTCATGACCGAAGATCTCGCTCTCGAACAGGTTCTCCGGCAGGCCGCCGCAGTTGAGCGCCACGAAGGGCTGCCCCTGACGACGACTGAAATCGTGCAGGCAACGGGCGACCAGTTCCTTGCCGGTGCCGGTCTCGCCTTCGATGAGCACGTTGGCTGAGGTATCGGCCACGTTGGCGATCAGTTCGCGCAGGTTCTGCATCGCTGGCGAGCGGCCGATGATGCGGCCTTCCAGCGTGCTGTGGCCGGCCAGCTGACGGCGCAGCGCATGGACCTCGCGGGACAGGCCGCGTTGCTCCAGGGCGCGGCGGACCACATCCACCAAGCGCTCGGGGGAGAAGGGTTTCTCCATGAAGTCATAGGCGCCGTTGCGCATGGCGCCGACCGCCATGTCGATGTCGCCGTGGCCGGTGATCAGCACCACCGGCAGGCTGCGGTCGCGGGCCTTGAGCCGGCCGAGGAGCTCCAGGCCATCCATGCCAGGCAGGCGGATATCGCTGACGACGATGCCGGCGAAATCATCGCCGATGCGTTCCAGCGCTTGCTCGGCGCTGCCCACGCCTTCGCAGGCGATGTCTTCCAGGGCCAGAGCCTGCTGGCAGCCCAGCAGCACATGGGGGTCGTCTTCGACGATCAGGACAGTCAAGGGCACTTGGTTCATACGGACCCTGCGTTCATAGAGGTTCTACCGAATTGCCGGTGGGCGTGACCAAGGGCAGGGCGAGCACGAAGGCGGTCCCGCCACTGGCAGGATGCTCGACGCTCAGCGAGCCCTTGGCAGCGGCGGCGAGGCTCGCCGAAAGGGTCAGGCCCAGGCCCAGGCCATGCTCGCCCGGTTTGGTGGTGAAGAAAGGTTCGAACAGGTGCTTGCGCGCCTCGGCATCGATGCCGTGGCCATTATCGCGCACCCGCAGTCGGTATTTGTCGCCTTGCAGCTCGCCTTCGAGCCAGAGCTGCGGTGTGGACTGATGGGTCATGGCGTCCAGGGCGTTGCCGACCAGGTTGACCAGGATCTGCTCCAGGCGTGTCTGGTCGATGGCCAGCTGCTGGTCCTCGAATTGGCTGTGCAACTGTAGCTTGCAGCCGGCGATGCGGTTGGCCAGCACCTGCAAGGAGGCATCGACGGCTTTGCTCAACGAGGCCTGGCCACTGTCATCGCCACGCCTTGCGAAGGAGCGCAGGCTAGCGGTGATACGGCCCATGCGGTCGATCAAGTCGTTCATGGTGCGCAGATTGGTGCTGGCCGTTTCCAGGGCCCCGCGTTCCAGGAAGCGCACGGTATTGCCAGACAACGTGCGCAGCGCCGCCAGAGGCTGGTTCAACTCGTGGGCGATGCTGGTGGACATTTGCCCGATGGCCGCCAGTTTGCCGGCCTGGACCAGTTCGTCCTGGGCGTGGCGCAGGGTCTGCTCGGCGTGCCGACGTTCGCGGATCTGCCCCTTGAGGCGCTCGTTGCTGGCGCGCAGATCAGCGGTACGCTCGGTGATGCGTCGCTCCAGTTGGCTGTTGGCCTCTTCGAGGGCTTCGCGGGCGGCCAGGCGGGTGGCGATCACCTTGCGGCGCTCGTTCCAGGCGATCGCCAGGATGGTCAGCAGGGCGAAGGCCACACCCACCAGGATGCCTTGGACCATGGACTCACGGTGCAGGTCCTGCAGCGGCGTGAGCAAGGTGAAGTGCCAGGGGGTGTCCACCAGTCGCCGGGTCTGGGCCAGGTAGGCCATTTCACGGGGCTTGCCCTGGCCGATTTCGCTGTTGGCAGGGAAGGTGAGTTTTTCCACGCCCTCGGACAGGGTTTCCCTGGCCAGTGGTTGCAATTCGTTGAGCGGCCACCAGTAGTACTGCAGGCTGCGCGCCAGGCGTTCCTTGATCTGCGGGGTCAGCGGGCGCACCGACTTGAGCCGGCGGGCCGGGTCGCTGGAAAGAATGATGATGCCATTCTCGTCGCTGACGAAGGCTTCCAGGCGGGCGCGTTGCCAGCGTTCTTCGAGGGTGTCCAGGCGCACCTTGATCACCGCCACGCCGATGATCTTGCCGTGCTCTTCCAGCCCATGGGCCAGGTAGTAGCCTGCTTCGCCAGTGGTGCTGCCGATGCCGTAGAAGCGGCCAGGCTCGCCGCGCACGGCATCCTGGAAGTAGGCGCGGAACGACAAGTCCTCGCCAAGGAATGAGTCGGCGTCGCGCCAGTTGCTGGTGGCCTGGACGCGACCGGTGGTGTCCAGGACGAAGATGGCCCGGCTACGGCTGCGCCGGTTCAGGCCTTCGAGGTATTCGTTGACAGTCTGGCGGTAGCCGCCGTCGGGGTCGGTGAGCAGTTTCGAGACGCTGTCTTCGAGTTCCAGCAGGCTCGGCAGGTAGGTGTACTTGCTGATCTCGCTCTCGACGGTGCGTGCGTGGAGCTCGAGCTGGCGTTCGCCGTTCTCGCTCAAGGCGCGGATGCCGTTGCTCTCGCTGATCAGGTAGCCGGCCATCCCCAGGCCGACCATCAGCAAAATGATCAGGGGCGGAAGCAGCAATTGACGGATCAGGCGGGATTTCACGGCAGGCTGGGCAGGGCGAAGGAGCGAGGGGTCGCATTTCATCACAGTGGCCTTGTCACGACCAGCGTCCGCTGCCCGGATCGCCGGGCAGCGGCATGGCCGACTCAGTGCTGCAGGATCTTGCTGAGGAAGTGCTGGGTGCGCTCGTGGCGGCCTTCGGGGTTGCCGAAGAAGTCCTCCTTCTGGCAGTCCTCGATGATGCTGCCCTTGTCCATGAAGATCACCCGGTTGGCCACCTTGCGAGCGAAGCCCATCTCGTGGGTCACGCACATCATGGTCATGCCTTCATGGGCCAGTTCGACCATCACGTCCAGCACCTCGTTGACCATTTCCGGATCCAGCGCCGAGGTCGGTTCGTCGAACAGCATGACGATCGGGTCCATCGACAGCGCACGGGCGATCGCCACACGCTGCTGCTGGCCGCCGGAGAGCTGGCCAGGATGCTTCTTGGCGTGGGCGCCCAGGCCTACCCGGTCGAGCAGGGCCAGGCCTTTCTTGGTGGCTTCGGCCTCGCTGCGGCCCAGTACCTTGCGCTGGGCGATGGTCAGGTTCTCGGTGATCGACAGGTGCGGGAACAGCTCGAAGTGCTGGAATACCATGCCGACGCGTGAACGCAGCTTGGGCAGGTTGGTCTTCGGGTCGGCGATGGAGGTGCCGTCGACCACGATGTCACCCTTCTGGAAGGGCTCCAGGGCATTGACGCACTTGATCAGCGTGGACTTGCCCGAGCCGGATGGCCCGCAGACCACCACCACTTCACCTTTCTTGACCTCGGTGCTGCAGTCGGTCAGCACCTGGAAGTCCCCGTACCACTTGTTGACGTTCTTGATGGAAATCATACGGTGATCCTTTTTTGCAGGCGCTTGACCAGCCACGAAGCGGAGAAGCTGATGAGGAAGTACACGACCCCGGCGAAGATCAGGAACTCATGGGAGCGCCCGATGATGTCGCCGTTGGAGCGTGCCGAGTTGAGGAAGTCCACCAGGCCCACGGTGTAGACCAGCGAGGTGTCCTGGAACAGGATGATGCTCTGCTGCAGCAGCAGGGGGGTCATCTTGCGAAACGCCTGGGGCAGGATGATCAGGCGCATGGTCTGGCCGTAGGTCATGCCCAGTGCCTGCGCGGCGCCCATCTGGCCCTTGGAGATCGACTGCACGCCGGCCCGCACGATCTCACAGAAGTAGGCGGCCTCGAACATCATGAACGCCACCACACAGGAGGTGAAGGCGCCGACCGGGGTGTCCTCGCCGGTGATCCAGCGCAGCACGAACGGGACCGCCAGGTAGAACCAGGTGATCACCAGCAGCAGCGGGATGGAGCGGAAGTAGTTGACGTAGGCGCCGGCCAGATTCGACAGCAGCTTGCTCGATGACAGGCGCATCAGCGCCAGGATTGTACCCAGCACGATACCGCCGACCACGCCCATGACCATCAGTTGCAGGGTCATCACCATGCCTTCCCAGAGGGCCGGCAGGGCGGGGATGATTTCGCTGAAATCCATGTCCATTTACTTGCCCCCCACGGAGATCAGGCCAGGTACCGAGACTTTCTTCTCGATGAAACGCATGAACAGCATCAGCCCCATGTTCAGGGTGAAGTAGATCAAGGTGGCCAGCGTGAATGCCTCGAACAGGTTCGCGGAGAACTCGGCGGTCTGCTTGGTCTGGGCCAGCAGTTCCATCAGGCCGATCAGCGACGCCACGGAGGAGTTCTTGAACACGTTCAAAAATTCCGAGGTGAGCGGCGGGATGATGATCCGGTAGGCCTGGGGCAGAAGCACGTTCATGTAGATCTGCGGCAGGCTGAAGCCCAGCGCCCGGCCAGCCGATTCCTGACCGCGAGGCAGGGCCTGGATGCCGGTGCGTACCTGCTCGCAGACCCGCGCGGCGGTGAACAGGCCCAGGCAGATGACTACGCTGATGAGGGCGGAGGTGGTCGGGTTGAGGTCTTGCTTGAACCACTCCTGCAGCCTTTCCGGCAGCAGGTCCGGCACCAGGAAGTACCAGATAAACAGCTGCACCAGCAGCGGCACGTTGCGGAACAGTTCCACATAGGCGGTGGCGATCCCCGATACCACACGGTTCGGCACGGTGCGCATCACGCCGAGCAGCGAGCCCAGCAGCAAGGCGATGATCCAGGCGGTCACGGCAATGGCGATGGTCCAGCCCAGACCGGTGATATACCAGTCCAGGTAGGTTTCGCTGCCCACGCCGGTGGACTTGAAGAATACGCCCCAGTCCCAGTTGTAATTCATCGGGATTTCCCCTCAGACGGTTGTTTCACGGGCACCTTCGAGCAACCGAGGGCGGCGAGCGCCCTCGGTTGAAAGGTTAGACACTAATGAGTGGCCTGTCGGGTTGATTGCTGCTCGGGTCGAGCAACAGGCCACTGGCTGGGGATCAGGACTTCTTCTCGTCCGCCGCCTTGTCGGTCGGCTCGGCGATCAGCTTTTTCAGCTCTTCGCTCATCGGGAAGTTCAGGTTCAGGCCTTTTGGCGGAATCGGCTGCTGGAACCACTTCTCGTAGCTCTTGTTGACCGCGCCAGACTTGAAGTACGCCACGATGGCGTCATCGACCGCTTTTTTGAAGGCGTCGTCACCCTTGCGCACCATGCAGCCATAGATCTCGTAGGACTGCGGGGTGCCGGTAATGACCCAGTCGGCAGGCTTGCGCGCCTTGGCCATTTCGCCGGCGAGCAGGGCGTCGTCCATCATGAAGGCTACGGCGCGGCCGCTTTCGAGCATGTTGAAGGCTTCGCCGTGGTCTTTTGCGGAGATCACGTTCATCTTCATCTGCTTGTCGGCGTTCATCGCCTTGAGGATGCGTTCGGAGGTGGTACCGGCGGTGGTCACCACGTTCTTGCCGGCCAGGTCCGGGAAGTCCTTGTAGGCTGGCTGACCGTCCTTGACCTTGGTCAGCAGGCGGGTGCCGACTTCGAAGATGCCGACCGAGAAGCCGACCTGCTGCTGGCGCTCGACGTTGTTGGTGGTGGAGCCGCACTCAAGGTCCACGGTGCCGTTCTGCACCAGCGGGATGCGGGTCTGGGAGGTGACCAGGTTGTAGCGGACCTTGATGTCCGTACCCAGTTGCTTTTTCAGCGCGTCGACGACGGCCAGCTGGATGTCGTGGGAATAGCCCACAGGCTCTGGCTTGCCGGCCAGGTAGGAAAATGGAATGGAGGAGTCGCGGTGGCCCAGGGTGATGGTGCCCGAATCCTTGATCTTCTTCAGGGTGCCGGTCAGTTCTTCGGCCATGACAGGCGATGCGATGACAGCGGCCGCGATGGCGGCGCCCAGCAATTGACGAACGATGCGCATCAAATTTTCCTCGACGTGTTTGTTTTTTTTATGGAGCCGTTGGCGGACTCTTCGTTCCACGAATACAGCAGCAAACGTGGTGCATTCGGCTACCAAGTGTAGAGCATGAGTCGTGCCAAGCCCTGCTGTCGATCATATCGCCGCGAAATTACTGGTTTTGAGGCTTTTTTTTACCGTTTTTTGCCAGAGCAGGCGTGCGGATTTCCGAATGAATACCCTCTGCGTGTTCGGAAATCCGAATGAGGGGCCTGGGTGGTACCCCGGTACTGCGCCACCGGGGCAAGCAATTGATGAGATCGAGCTTTTCAACCGCTCGAGATTGCACATGCCTGATTCCGCTCCATCTGACGATTCCATCGACACCTTGTTCGCGCAACAGATGCCAAGCTGGTTGCGCCGTGAGGACGGCCACCTGCACAGCATCGATCGCTTGCGTGCGTTTCACAAGGCATTGCTCAGGCAAGAGCGTGCGGTAGCTGCCTTGCGCCCGGTGCTGGCGCAGATTCCTTCGATCGAGGCGTTCGCCGAGCCGCTTTTACGTGAAAAGCTGGTGCAACTGGGTGAAGCGGCCCCTGACGTCAGGCACAGCCAGGTGTGTATCTGGCGGCGTCCGGTCATGCCGTCCTTTGCTTTAATACTTTCGACGCGCCAGTTCGTTCCATCATCGACACAAAGCCTATTGGTCGCTGCGCTGCACAACTTTCATCTGGTCGAGACCCGGCCTTCCGACACTCGCAAAGGGTATCTGCGCACGCGTTCGGGCAAGCGGATGGCCTTGGGGTTTCATGCCTTCGCCGGGCGCTGCCGAGAGCTGGACATCGGCGCGAAGTACCAGGAAAAACTCAAGGCGGTTCTCAAACCCAAAGACGGTGCTGACGCCGTGTATCGCCTGTTCCAGGAAAACCAACAGGCGCACCTTGAGGTCGCCGTGCGCTCGGCGCAGCTCAAGGGCGAGCTGGATGAGCACAGCTTCCAGTGCATGCTGGCCTTGATGGCGTTTCCGTCAATCGTGCCGGCAACCTCGTCCAACGTGGAGCTTCGGCACCTGTATTTATTGGGCGTACCCATTCATGGCGTGGTCTGCGCAGCGGCCAGTGCGGCTGATGGTGGGGCGTTGCAAGGTGTGATCGTCTGGGTGCCCAATGATCCGGATTGTCCGGTAAAGCGTTTTGATTCCTGGCAGGCGGTCTACGACGGGCTGGCCAGGCGTTTGGTCAGCCGTCGTTATCGGCAGTTTTTCGCCCGATTCGTCAGCGAGGCCGACCGCGTCAAGTTCTTCACCCGTCTGGCCGAGCAGTCCAAGGGCTGGACGCACGAACGGTTGGCGACATTGACCGGCGGACATAAGCCGATCATTGCAAAAAAGGACAAATCGATAGGAGAGCGGTTGAGAGTCTTTCTGGCTGACTCGCAGATCGACAAGATTTTCGACGATGCACGTGTGCTCGCTGTGCCGACAGGCCAGGAAGACGAAAACGATCGTAACGAACGGCTAAGCGGTTACGAGTCCTTGGGCCTGAATGTACTCAATATCGCTTCGCTGTTCGTTCCGGTATTGGGGGAGGCATTGCTGCCTGTGGCCCTGGCGCAGATCGCCAGCGAGTTCTATGAAGGTTACGAGGATTGGAACCTGGGCGATCGTCAGGGGGCTATCGCCCATGTGTTTGGGGTGGCCGAGAGCATGGTCGCTGGAGCGCTGCTGGCTAAAGGGGTATCGGTGGCGGTAAAGGCGCTCAAGCCAGTGGCATTCGTCGATAAGCTCAGCCTGGTTCGCACCCGTCAGGGCAAGGTGAAGCTGTTCGACGGCTCGCTCGAGAGTTACCAGCTAGACCCCGCCAGCCACAATGCTCAAACCCCGCAAGAACAATGGTTGCTGCATGACGACAATCAGCTCTACCGGCTGCAGACCGAGCGTGGCGGGCGCCTGCGTCATCCCACGCGTGCTGATATGTACACGCCGCGTATAGAAGACAACGGAGCAGGGGGCTGGCGCCACGAATTCGAGCAGCCGCGGACCTGGAGCGGTGCCGGTACCTTGGTTCGGCGGCTGAGCGGGCGCTTGTCTGACCTTTCCGATGAAACGGCAAAGCATTTGTTGCAGGCGACCGGTTACAGCGAGGCGCAGATACGCCAATTGCACCTCGAAAACCAGGGGGCGCCTGCGCGATTGCTCGATGCGCTGAAGCGTCATCAACTGCATCAGCAGCATGCTCATCTGGGGGGCGCTGAGCTCGAGGCGCTGTTCAAGGAGCGCGAACCCTTGGGCGGTCCAGCGCAAAGCAAATTGCTGCGGGATTTTCCGGGGTTGTCGCTTCGTTGTGCGCGGGAAATTTGTGCCCAGGCCACTGGCGCCGAAATCACCCGCCTGGAGACCCGCGAGCGAGTGCCGTTGGCATTGGCCGAACGTGCTCGATGGTATCTGCGCGAGAGCCGTCTCGACCGCGCCTGCGCCGGGCTGCGCCTGTTCAGGGCGACCAATGCCGACACCCAGCGTCTGGCGCTTGAGTTGATCGAGTTGCTGGCGCCCTGGCCTGCGGATTTGCGGATCGAGATTCGCGAAGGCTCGATCGAGGGACCGCTGCTGGCCAAACAGGGCAAGGCGCAGGCCGCCAGGCTACGGCAGATCATCCGCTCGGGTAGTCAATACACGCTTCAGGGACAGGAGGGCGAGCAGGACTTGATGTCGTTGTTGTTCGGCCTGTTGAGCGACACGCAAAAACGTACGTTGGGTATTGCGGGAAAGCAGGTCGACGCCCTGGAAAATCGCTTGGCAGCGTATGCCAGCGAGTCGCGTGATCGGGTTGCCAAGTGCCTTGGTATGGGCGATGCGAAGGCCCTACGTGCCCCGCTGCGCTTCGGCGATGGGCAGGTGGGGTATGCGCTCAGCGGAAGAGGGGCTGTCGATGGATCGGCCATCGTGCGAGGCATCCATCGGATTTTCCCGACCTTGAGCGCGCTGCAGCTCGATGCCTACATTCGTGAGCTGCGCACCCGTCGATTGGGGTTGTACGAGCACTTTTCGATGTTGTCGCTGCATCTGGAGCAGTTGCGCACGGGGCTGGAGGCTTGGCGCAACGAGGCCAGCGGGCTGTTCACTCGTCTGCGTCGTCGTCGGGTCGCCGACCAGATCAGGCGTAGCTGGCGACGCAAGATCGTCAATGAAGATGGCTCCTACGTCCTGGTAATCGACGGAGAGCGGGTCGGCGGGCTGCCGACCTTGCCTGAAGGGGTGAGGTTCGATCACGTCGAGCGGCTGGTTCTGCGCAACATGGAACTGTCCGACATCGAGGCGGATTTTCTGCACCGCTTCGCCAATGTGCGTGAGCTCGATCTGAGGGGTAATCGCCTTGCCCGCGTACCTCAGGGCCTGGAACACCTTGGGCAGCTCAGGTGGCTCGATCTGTCGCGTAATCTCATCGTCATGGATGAAGCCGGGGAACGCTGCCTGCGTGGCCTGGCGCGCCTTCAGCATCTCAACCTCAGCCATAATGGCGAACTCGGCCGCGCGCCGGACCTGAGCCACCTGCGCCACCTGCGCGAGATGAGCTTGCGGGCGACGGGGTTGATGGCGTTGCCGGAGCGACTCCCACTGGCTGCACTGGTGGACTTGCGCAGCAATCGTATTCAGTTGCTGCAGCGTGACAACCACAGGCTTCGCCACCGACTCGAGCGGGTGCTGCTGCACGATAATCCGCCCTCGCACAGCGGCAGCGAAGGGTCCTCCAGCTCGGGCGATGTGTCGTTGGCGCCGGTGAGGGCGATCGCGGGCGAGGATGTCCAGGAGAACCCCGGTTACCAGCATGCTGTCGTCGACGCTGCGCTGCGCGCGCGGTGGCTGGATGAGGGAGCGGATGAACAGAGCCTGCGCAGGCAGGCACTCTGGGAGACGTTGCAGGAGGAGCCTGGTTCGGCATCGTTGTTCCAGTTTCTGGCTGACTTTGCCAGCTCGCGGGATTTCACGAGGAATCCGCAGCGCTTTCGCGCCCGCATCTGGTCATTGCTGCAAGCGTGTGCCGAGCGTGAGCCCTTGCGCCAGCGGCTGTTCATGATGATGGATGGCCCCCGCGGCTGTGATGACAGATTGTTGCTGACGCTGCGTCACGCCGAAGAGGCCGTGCTTGCCGAACAGGCCATTCTCGGCGTTGCGAAGGATCAGGTGGAAAGCACCTTGCTTGGCCTGGCACGTCCATTGTTCCGACTGGATGAGATCGACCGGATTGCCAAGGAGCACGTCGCCCGGCTGGAGTCTGAACGGGAAATGCAACTTGCCCTGGGGCAAGAGACGGGTGTGGTGGATCCGGTTGAGACGGAGCTGGCTTACCGGGTCGCGCTCTATGAATGGATCGGTCTGCCGCTGCAAAAGGACTGGATGCATTTCGGGCGTTTTTCCAGGCTTACCAAGCACGACGTGGAAATCGCTCAAGCGCGGGTGCTCTCGCTGGAAAATGATGACGCCTTTATCGACTCGCTCGCTCAACGCCCGTTCTGGGCGCACTACGTCAGGGAACACTATGCGCAGCGCTTCGAGGCGGTGCATCAGGCGTCTTGGGGAGAGCTGGATTCGCTCGACGATAAGCTGGCTACGGACCGGATCACGGAAGGGGAATACGCAAGACGGCTGAAGGAGATGGCTGATGAGTTCAACCGGGCCGAACGTGAGCTGGTGAAGGCGCTGGCCCGGGAGGTCTACATGCGCGCCAAGCCATAGGCTGGCTGTCAGCCCCCTGGCTGCGCGGGCGCCATGCCAGGGGGCTTGAGGGTCAGGCTGCCTGCTCGGCGGCTCGGTTGGAGTGGGCGCGGTGCAGGTAATCGGCCAGTGCCTGCTTTTCAGCCAGGCTGGTGAACAGCCCCAGCTTGGTCCGGCGCCAGAGGATGTCATCGGCTTGCACCGCCCATTCCTGGGCGATCAAATAGTCCACTTCACGGCTGAACAAGCCGCCACCGATTGGTTGGCCCAGGTCCTCGGGACCACTCACGCCTTCGATCAGGCGCCATACCCGGCTGCCATAGGTCACTGCCCAACGCTTGGCGATATCCACCGGCAGCCAGCCGTGGCGGGCCAATACCGCATCGACCAGCGCTTGAACCGTCGTCATGTTTTCACCGCCTGGGAGTGGGGCGGTGGCCGTCCAGCTATCACGCATCTGGGTGAAGAATGGCTTGAGTTCGCCCATGGCCGATTCGGCCAGCTTACGGTACGTGGTGAGCTTGCCGCCAAAGACCGACAGCAGAGGTGCCTGGCCGTCGCTGGCCGACAGCGCCAAGGTGTAGTCGCGGGTGACGGCCGACGGATTGTCGGATTCGTCGTTGCACAGCGGGCGTACCCCGGAATAGGTGTGCAGGATATCGGCGCGGCTGAGCTGATGGTTGAAATGCTCGTTGACGATCTTGAGCAAGTAGTCGGTTTCCATCTCGGTGATGGCTACCTTGGCTGGGTCGCCGCTGTACTCACGGTCGGTGGTGCCGATCAGGGTGAAGCGCTCCAGGTACGGGATGGCGAAGACGATGCGTTGGTCTTCGTTCTGCAGGATGTAGGCGTGTTCGCCGTCGTACAGACGCGGAACGATGATGTGGCTGCCCTGGATCAGGCGGATGCCGTAAGGCGCGTCGAGCTTGAGATCGTCCTTGATGAAGCTGGCTACCCAAGGCCCGGCGGCGTTGACCAAGGCGCGGGCGCGGATGGTGCGCTGGCTGCCGTCGGCCTGTTGCAGTGCCACCTCCCACACCCCATCGACGCGCTCTGCGTGCAGGCAGCGGGTATGGGTATGGATGTGCGCGCCTTTTTCACGGGCAGCCATGGCATTGAGCACCACCAGACGGGCGTCGTCCACGGCGCAATCGGCGTACTCGAAACCTCGGGTAATGGCGGGCTTGAGCGGATTGCCAGGGCCGAAGCGCAGGCTGCGCGAGGCCCCCAGGCGCTTGCGCTTGCCCAGGTGATCGTAGAGGAACAGGCCCGCGCGGATCATCCAGGCTGGGCGCAGGTGTGGGCGGTGGGGCAGGACGAAACGCATGGGTTTGACGATATGCGGTGCCTTGGCCAGCAACACCTCGCGCTCTGCCAGGGCCTCACGGACCAGACGGAACTCATAGTGCTCGAGGTAGCGCAGGCCGCCATGAATCAACTTGCTACTGGCCGAGGACGTATGACTGGCCAGGTCGTCTTTTTCGCAAAGGAACACCTTCAGGCCGCGTCCCGCTGCGTCGGCGGCGATGCCCACGCCATTGATGCCTCCCCCGATCACAGCGAGGTCGTAACAATCGGCGAGGGGCGGCTGGGACGAAGCGGGCTGGGACACGGCAAGGCCTCCTGAGGGCGCAGTTCACATCGAAAGTGAACATTGATGTTCATTTTCGAAAATACTAGCGCAACGAATAGCCGTTATCCAGTCAGTCGCTATAGAAAAAACTGATCAGAGAACAAGAAAATGAACAATAGCGAACATAGGAGGCGCCGTATTCGGCGCATGCGAGCACTGGGGGTGGGCCGGTGAGGACCTTGCCTGTGATGGGCTGCGAGGCAGCCCAGGATCTGCTGGATTCCGGCGGCCAGGATCAGACGACTTCTAGGCGAATCTTGTGCTGGTTGAGCAATTGGGTGAGGGCGGGGGTTGGGGGCTGGTCGGTCACCAGGCAGTCGACCAGGCTGATCGAACCCAGGCGAACCATGGCATTGCGGCCGAACTTGCTCGAGTCGGCAGCCAGGATGACCTGACGGGCGTTGTTGATGATCGCCTGGGAAACCCGTACTTCCTGATAGTCGAAATCGAGCAGGCTGCCGTCTTCGTCGATGCCACTGATGCCGACCAGGGCGAAGTCGACCTTGAACTGGTTGATGAAGTCGACGCTTGCCTGGCCCACGACCCCGCCGTCGCGGCGCACGGTACCGCCAGCCACCAGGACTTCGAAATCGTCCTTGGCGCCGAGTATCGCTGCCACATGCAGGTTGTTGGTGATGACCTTGAGATGGTTGTGATTGAGCAGGGCGCGGGCGATCGACTCGGTGGTCGTGCCGATATTGATGAACAGCGAGGCATGATCGGGAATCTGCCGGGCCACGGCTTCGGCGATGCGTTGCTTCTCATCGCGCATCTGGTCTGCACGCATGGCGTAGGCGGTGTTCTCGATGCTCGAATCGTAGGCTGCGCCGCCGTGGTAGCGTCGGAGCAGGTTGCCCTCGGCGAGCTGGTTGATGTCACGGCGAATGGTTTGTGGGGTGACGACGAACAGCTGCGCCATTTCTTCGATGCTGACGTAACCGCGCTCGCGCACCAGTTCGAGGATTTGTTGTTGGCGGGGAGGCAGATTCATGGGCGGTCCTTTGGGGCTGCCGGACAAATTCTGCAATGAAACCAAAGGCGGCTATAAGCTACAAGCTACAAGTTACAAGCCATAAGAAAAAGCAGCGTTCGGTTGGGCGACGTGCCTATGCTTGGCTTGCAGCTTGCAGCTTGCAGCTTGCAGCTTGCAGCCTACTCTTCCCAGTCGCGGGTGCGCTCCACAGCCTTCTGCCAGCCTTTGTAGAGCTTTTCTTTCTGTGCTTCTTCCAGTTGTGGGCTGAACTCGCGCTCGATGATGGCCTTGTCCCGCAGTTCGTCCAGTCCGCTCCAGAAACCACAGGCCAGGCCTGCCAGGTAGGCTGCGCCCAGGGCTGTGGTTTCGCGCATTTTCGGTCGTTCGACGCAGGTGCCGAGGATATCGGCCTGGAACTGCATGAGGAAGTTGTTGGCCACTGCGCCCCCGTCGACGCGCAGTTCGCTCAGGCGCTGGCCGCAATCTTGCTGCATGGCATCGAGCACGTCGCGGGTCTGGAAGGCGATCGATTCCAGGGCTGCCCGGATGATGTGATCGACCTTGACACCGCGGGTCAGCCCGAACAGCGCGCCACGGGCATAGGGGTCCCAATAGGGGGCGCCGAGGCCGGTGAAGGCGGGTACCAGGTAGACGCCATTGCTATCCTTGACCTTGCTGGCGAAGTATTCGGTGTCATAGGCATCGTTGACGATCTTCAGCTCGTCGCGTAGCCACTGCACGGTGGAGCCGCCGTTGAATACTGCGCCTTCCAGGGCATAGGCCACTTCACCCCGCGGGCCGCAGGCGATGGTGGTGAGCAGGCCGTGGGACGATTTTACCGCCTGCTTGCCGGTATTCATCAGCAGGAAGCAGCCCGTGCCGTAGGTGTTCTTGGCCTGACCGGGTTCGACGCACATCTGGCCGAACAGGGCCGATTGCTGGTCGCCGGCGATACCGGCAATGGCGATGCCGCTCTTGGTGTGACCATAGACCTCGGACGATGGGCGTACCTGGGGCAGCATCTGGCGAGGAATACCCAGGATCTCTAGCAGCTGGTCGTCCCATTGCAGGGTATGGATGTTGAACATCAGGGTGCGCGAGGCGTTGGTGTAATCGGTGACATGAACCTTGCCGCCCGAGAATTTCCAGATCAGCCAGGTATCGATGGTGCCGAACAGCAGTTCGCCCCGTTCGGCACGCTCACGGACACCTTCGACGTTGTCGAGGATCCATTTGAGCTTGGTGCCGGAGAAATAGGGGTCGGTGACCAGCCCGGTGGTTTCGCGGATGTACGCCTCATGGCCTTCGCGCTTGAGCTGCTCGCAGATCTCGGTGCTGCGCCGGCACTGCCAGACGATGGCGTTGTACACGGGGCGGCCGGTTTCCTTGTCCCAGACCACAGTGGTTTCACGCTGGTTGGTGATGCCTAGCGCGGCCACCTGGGCATGGCTGATGCCAGCCTGGGCCAGCGCCTCGACCATGGTCGCGCTCTGGGTGGCGAAGATTTCCATCGGGTCGTGCTCGACCCAGCCAGCCTGGGGATAGTGCTGGGCGAACTCGCGCTGCGAGGTGCCGACCACGTTAGCGTCGCGGTCGAAGATGATGGCCCGCGAACTGGTGGTGCCCTGGTCCAGGGCGATGATGTAGTTCTTGTCCTGGGTATCTGTCATGTCGGTGGCCTTGCACAAAATTGGGGGAAGTCAGGGCTGGTCGGGCAATTGGCCCGGCGGCGGCATCAGGAGACCTGGGTCTTGCCCTGAGGATTATCGTCTGTTTGTAGGTTCGCAGGTTGCACCGTCGGCAAATTGCGGGCGATCAGGCCCCGATACAGGGCGGCGCCCAGGCAGGCGCCTAGGATCGGTGCGAACACCGGAACCAAAAAGTAGGGGATGTCACGCCCGCCAGTGAAGGCGATTTCGCCCCAGCCAGCCAGGAAGGTCATCAGCTTGGGCCCGAAATCCCGGGCCGGATTCATCGCAAAGCCGGTGAGCGGGCCCATGGCGCTGCCGATCACTGCGATCAGCAAGCCAATCAAGAGCGGTGCCATGGCGCCTCGGGGCAAGCCGTTGTTGTCGTCGGTCAGCGCCATGATCACGGCCATGAGAATGGCGGTGATCACCACTTCGACCACTACGGCCTGGGCAATGGACAGAGACGGGTGTGGATAGGTGGAGAATACCGAGGCCAGCTCCAGACTGGCCTGGCTGCCACGAACCATCGCGTGGGTCTGTTCGAAATCGAAGAACAGGTTGCTGTACAGCGTGTAGACCAGCGCTGCGGCACAGAAGGCGCCACAGACTTGGGCGAGGATGTAGAAGGGCAGCTTGCGCTTGTCGAAATCGGCGAACAGGCTCAAGGCAATGCTCACGGCAGGGTTCAGGTGAGCCCCTGAAATGCCGGCGGTGAGGTAGATCGCCATGCTGACGCCAATGCCCCAGATGATGCTGATCTCCCAGAGACCGAAGCTGGCGCCCGCGACCTTGAGGGCGGCGACGCAACCGGTACCGAAGAAGATGAGCAAGGCGGTGCCGAGGAACTCGGCCAGGCATTGGCTTGAAAGGGTGGGTTGTCGTAGAGCAGTCGTCATGTGAAACCTCGTTTCTTGTTGTTGTGAGGCACTGGGCGCTCGACAAAAGGCTCGGTGTCTATCCCCATAAACCCCGGGCGAATGTGGGAAACGCACCTTTAAAGGGCGCCATTTATTCAAAAACGAAAAAATATAGACAAGAAACGCTGATGTCAAAGGTCGAAAGTGAACCGTCATTCACAATCTGACTGCCTGTATCAAGCGTGAATCCGCGAGCCAGACACGGTGGAGCTCGGTTCGCTGGTCGCTCTGTGGGATTTGTCCTAAAGTAGCCGGCGACTTGCCCTCGACTGGAGCCGTACATGACCCCCGCCCTCGATCTTTTGAAGAAGGCGCGTGCCGAACACCGCGTGCACAGCTACGAACATGACCCCAAGGCTGCCTCCTACGGCTTGGAGGCCGCAGAGAAGCTAGGGCTCGACCCGCAGCGGGTGTTCAAGACCCTGTTGGCCAGCAGTGAAAAAGGTGAATTGCTGGTGGCAGTGGTGCCCGTGGGAGGCACGCTGGATTTGAAGGCGTTGGCCCATGCGGCAGGGGTGAAGAAGTGTGAGATGGCCGACCCGGTGGCGGCGCAGCGTGCCACGGGCTACCTGGTGGGTGGGATCAGCCCGCTGGGCCAGAAGAAGCGCCTGCGTACTTTCATCGACGATTCTGCGCAGCAGTTCGAGAGCATCCATGTGAGCGCCGGGCGACGCGGGCTTGAGGTGGAGCTGGCGGCGGCGGTGCTGGCCGAGCATACCCAAGGGAAGTTCGCCGGGATCGGGCGAGGCTGACCCTTAGCGGATTGGATGGAGGGAAGCAGGTGCTCCGGACAATCAGGAATGGGCCGCCCAGCGGCCCCTGTCGGGTGGCTCAGGTTGCCGAGCTGTAGCGGCGAACCCCGTTCTCCTGACGTGGCAACTGCGCCGCCACGCTGCCTGGTACCGGGAAAAGTACCAGGTGATCTGCTGCCACGCTGATGCCGACATCCTGACCGACCTGATGGTCGATATGGCTCGGGAAGATCGCCTCGAGCTGGCTACCGGTGGGCAGCTGCAGGCGATACAGCGTCGACGCGCCGAGGAAGCTTTTGCCGATGATGGTTGCCCGCAAATCGCTGTCCGGCGCGTGGATGATGTCATCCGGACGCAACAGCACGTCCACCGAGCTGCCCAGCGCCATGGTGTAGGCACGATTGCCGCGCAACTCACCCAGTTCGGTATTGACCGCATCATGGCTGCTCATCTGGCCACGGATGAAGTAGCCCTGGCCGATGAAGCTGGCGACGAACGGCGTTTGCGGTTCGTGATAGAGGTTGTAAGGAGTATCCCACTGCTCCAGGCGGCCTTCTTTGAACACGCCCACGTGATCGCTCACGGCGAAAGCTTCCTCCTGATCGTGGGTAACCAGGATGGCGCTGGTGCCGCGGCTCTTGAGGATATCGCGCACCTCATGGCTCAGACGCCGGCGCAGCTCCACGTCCAGGTTGGAGAAGGGCTCGTCAAGCAGCAACAACTGGGGTTCCGGCGCCAAAGCCCGAGCCAGGGCGACCCGTTGCTGCTGGCCGCCGGACAGCTCGTGGGGGTAACGACTACCCAGGCCGCCGAGCTTGACCAGCTCCAGCATTTCGTCGACCACCTCGCCCTGACGGGGATGCTTCCCGATACCGAAGGCGATGTTCTGTGCGACGGTCAAATGGGGGAACAGTGCATAGTCCTGAAACACCATGCCAATGCGGCGTTTCTCCGGCGCCAGGGTGAAGCCTGCGCGGGAGATGACCTCGCCGGCCAGCTGGATCTCGCCCTCATGCACCGGCTCGAAACCGGCGATGGCGCGCAGTGTGGTGGTCTTGCCGCAGCCTGAAGACCCCAGCAGGCAACCGATGTCGCCTGCATTGAGGTGCAGATTTAGGTTCTGGACGATGCGCTGGTCGCCATAGCCACAGGCCAGGTTGCGCAGGTTAAGCAGTAGCGGATGACTCATGCGTGGTGGTAAGCCGGTTCTACAAGGAATTCCAGAAGGGCCTTCTGCGCATGCAGGCGGTTTTCAGCTTGGTCCCAGGCGACCGAACGTGGGTCGTCGAGCAGGTCCTGGCTGATTTCCTCGCCACGGTGGGCGGGCAGGCAATGCATGAACAGGGCGTCGGGTGCCGCCAGGTCGAGCAGTTCGCGGGTGACCTGGTAGGGCGCGAAATGCGCCAGGCGCCGTGCAGTTTCCTCCTCCTGGCCCATGGAAGTCCAGACATCGGTGGTCACAAGGTGTGCACCGCGCACGGCTTCTCTGGGGTCGCGGACGATGGTCACGCGATCGCCACCCAGTTGGAGGAAGCGCGGATCGGGCTCATAGCCTTCCGGGCAGGCGATGCGCAGTTGGAAGTCGAATTGGTGGGCCGCTTCGATATAGGAGTTGCACATGTTGAAGCCATCGCCGATCCAGGCCACGGTCTTGCCTTGGATCGAGCCGCGGTGCTCGAGGAAGGTCTGCATGTCGGCCAGCAACTGGCACGGGTGCGACTCGTCGGACAGGGCGTTGATCACCGGGACGCGCGAATAGGCGGCGAATTCGGTCAGGGTGTTGTGGGCGTGGGTGCGGATCATCACCACGTCAAGCATGCTCGACAGGACGATGGCGCTGTCGCTGATCGGCTCGCCACGACCCAGTTGGGTGTCACGCGGCGAAAGGAAGATCGCCTGGCCGCCCAGTTGGATCATGCCAGCCTCGAAGGAGACACGGGTACGGGTCGAGGATTTTTCGAAGATCATCCCCAGTACGCGATTCTTCAGTGGCTCGAACAGCACGCCTCGTTTGCGCAGATCCTTCAGCTCGATGCCTCGGCGGATCACACCGAGCAATTCGTCGGTGGTGAAATCCAGCAGGGAGAGAAAGTGCCTAGCGCTCATGATTGACTACCTTATCTGCAACGGTTTGCAGGTCGACCGTATGGTTTTGTTGACAACGGGAGTGACCTGCGGCGTAAGCCGCACGAGGCGGACGGAATAGGGGAAGGCGCAATACTATAATTAAATGTCGCCTCAAACCAAGAGGGGAAACAGCTGCTCTATTACTGCGGATGTCATAACCCCTTGTAGGGCAGCTGTTTTTTATTTTCTACAGGGGTTGTACACGGCTTGCCGGCGGTTTGGCAAACCCCTTGTCGCGAATCGCGCGGCACAGGTCGGAGGATGTTCAAGGCATTGCGCGGCGTCGATACCTATGTGAAGGCCGCTGTGGTGCCGGCAAGGCCGAGCATGCTGCTCGGCTTTCCGTTACAATGCGTCACCGTGCCGACGATTGCGTCGGAAAGTTCAGCCGAGGTGCTTCATGGATATCATCGAAACAATCAAAGAGCAGATCGCCAACAACACCATTCTGCTTTACATGAAAGGCTCGCCGAATGCCCCGCAGTGCGGCTTCTCGGCGCGCGCTGCGCAGGCCGTGATGGGTTGTGGCGAGAAGTTTGCCTACGTCGACATCCTGCAGAACCCGGAAATCCGCGCCAACCTGCCCAAGTACGCCAACTGGCCAACCTTCCCGCAACTGTGGGTCGGGGGTGAGCTGGTCGGCGGCAGCGACATCATGCTTGAAATGTTCGAGAAGGGTGAGCTGCAAACCTTGATCAAGGAAGCCGCCGCCAAGGCCAAGGCCTCCGAAGCCTGATCTTGCCGCCAGCCCCGCGACAGAACAATCCGGCGGGGCTGACAAGGTTTGACAGGTATGAAAAAGCCCCGCATATGGCGGGGCTTTTTCATTGCTGGCGAAACTTATTCTTCGCCCATCTGCGATTGCAGGTAGTTCTCGATACCAATTTTTTCGATCAGACCCAATTGGGTTTCCAGCCAATCGATGTGTTCCTCCTCGGACTCGAGGATATCCTCGAGCAGGTCGCGAGAGCCGAAGTCGCCTGCGGTCTCGCAGTGGGCGATCGCAGCCTTAAGGTCGGCCAAGCCCTTCTGCTCGATCTTCAGATCGCATTCGAGCATTTCCTTGGTGTGTTCGCCGATCAGCAACTTGCCCAGGTCCTGAACGTTGGGGATGCCTTCGAGGAAGAGAATACGCTTGATCAGTTTATCAGCGTGCTTCATCTCATCGATGGACTCCTTGTACTCGTGCTTGCCGAGTTTGTTCAGGCCCCAGTCTTCATACATACGTGCGTGCAGGAAGTACTGGTTGATTGCGACCAGCTCGTTTCCGAGGATCTTGTTGAGATGCTGGATGACGCTTACGTCGCCTTTCATGTCGGGTTCCTGCCCTTGTTGAAGTGTGTCAATACAAGAAGTCTGATCCCGCCAACGGCCTCTGTCAAACCTAAGTAATTGAATAGTAAGTGAAAATTAATAGAAATAAGAATGTTTGTGAACCGCGTTAGGACGCTAACTTCTTGAATTCTGGGCATAAAAAAACCGGACACTGGGTCCGGTTCTTCTTGATTGGGTGTGTTCAGGCCGCGTTGAATTCAACAGGGTAGGGCAGGGCAGCGTGCTGGGTGGCCTGAAGTTCAGTCAACGTCTCGCGAACGACCTGCTTGGCAAGGCAGGCGCATTTGCCGCACTGGCTGGCCACGTTGGTGGCGGCTCGGACTTCCTTGTAGCTGCAGCATCCTTCATAGATCGCATCGCGGATCTGTCCGTCGGTGACGCCGACACAAAGACACACATACATAGGGGAGACCATCGCTGGTTAGGCTCGATGGGTTGGAGCTTAATGGTAATGAGAATGCGTGTCAAAGAACTTTCGGTAAGCGTCCGTCTAGAGCGACCGGTGGTTGGATTCGGCCTGTCACCAGAAGCCGTGTATGATGGGCGGCCTTTGCTGGATGCCGGGCGGCCCCGCCCACCCAGGCATCGGTATTTCACCACCCTCAGGAGATCACGAATGAGCGTACTCGTTGGTAAACAAGCCCCTGACTTCACCGTTCCAGCTGTGCTGGGCAACGGCGAGATCGTCGACAGCTTCAACCTGGCTTCGGCCATCAAAGGCAAGTACGGCCTGGTATTCTTCTACCCGCTGGACTTCACCTTTGTCTGCCCGTCCGAGCTGATCGCTCTGGACCACCGCATCCCTGACTTCCAGGCGCGCGGCGTGGAAGTGATCGGCGTGTCGATCGACTCGCACTTCACCCACAACGCCTGGCGTAACACCCCAGTCGACAAAGGCGGCATCGGCCAGGTCAAGTACACCCTGGCAGCTGACATCGCCCACGACATCTGCAAGGCCTACGACGTCGAATCCGAAGGCGGCGTGGCCTTCCGTGGCGCCTTCCTGATCGACAAGAACGGCGTTGTCCGTTCGCAGATCGTCAACGACCTGCCTCTGGGCCGTAACATGGACGAATTGCTGCGTCTGGTCGATGCTCTGCAATTCCACGAAGAGCACGGCGAAGTGTGCCCGGCCAACTGGAAGAAAGGCGACAAAGGCATGACTGCTTCGCCAGAGGGCGTTGCTGCCTACCTGAGCGAGAACGCTGGCAAGCTGTAATTGCCAAGCGCATAAAAAAACCGGCCTTCGTGGCCGGTTTTTTTATGCGTCGGATTTGAGCTCAATCGTTGAAGTCGCGCCAGCCGCCCATTTCCTTCCAGCGGTTGACGATGCCGCAGAACAGCTCGGCGGTCTTCTCCGTATCGTAGCGGGCCGAGTGGGCCTCGCGACCGTCGAAGTCGATGTCGGCGCTCTGGCAGGCCCGTGCGAGTACGGTCTGGCCGTAGGCCAGGCCCGCCAGAGTGGCCGTGTCGAAGCTGGAGAACGGGTGGAACGGATTGCGCTTGAGGTCGGTGCGCGCCACCGCGGCATTAAGGAAGTTCAGGTCGAAGCTGCTGTTGTGCCCGACCAGGATAGCCCGTTTGCAGCCATTGGCCTTCAACGCCTTGCGCACGCCGCGGAAGATGTCGGTGAGCGCCGTTTCCTCGCTCACCGCCATGCGCAGCGGATGGTCCAGCTTGATGCCAGTGAATTCCAGGGCTGCCGGCTCGATGTTGGCCCCTTCGAAAGGCTCGACCCGATAGAAGTAGGTGTGCTCCGGGAACAGGAAGCCCTTTTCGTCCATGCCGATGGTGACTGCGGCGATTTCCAGCAAGGCATCGGTCGCACTATTGAAACCGCCGGTTTCAACGTCCACCACAACGGGCAGGTAACCGCGGAAACGCTCGGCCATCGGATGGCGAGCGCCGCTGCCTTGACCTTCCTGGTCTTCTTCGTAGAACGCTTCGCTCACGCCTGACCCTCCAGCAGACGCCAGCGCAGCTTCTCGCCTGCGCGCAGGGGGATCACGGTATTGTCGCCCAGTGGCAGGCTGTCCGGGGCAGTCCACTCCTCGCGAACCAGGGTAATGGTGTCGGTGTTCGCCGGCAGGCCATAGAAGGCCGGGCCGTGGAGGCTGGCGAAGCCTTCGAGCTTGTCCAGCGCATTACGTTGCTCGAACGCCTCGGCATACAGCTCGATGGCGGCATAGGCGGTGTAGCAGCCGGCGCAACCGCAGGCGGCTTCCTTGGCATGACGGGCGTGCGGTGCCGAGTCGGTCCCCAGGAAGAATTTGCTGTTGCCGCTGGTGGCCGCATCCAGCAAGGCTACCTGGTGGGTGTTGCGCTTGAGGATCGGCAGGCAATAGAAGTGCGGACGGATACCGCCCACCAGCATGTGGTTGCGGTTGTACAGCAAATGCTGGGCAGTGATGGTCGCGCCGACGTTGGCCGGGGCCTGCAGGACGAATTGCGCGGCATCGGCGGTGGTGATGTGCTCGAACACCACTTTCAGGGTCGGGAAACGCTCGACCAGGCGAACCAGGTGCTCGTCGATGAAGCGCTTCTCGCGGTCGAACACATCGACCTCGGGGCGGGTCACCTCTCCGTGCACCAGCAGCGGCATGCCGGTCTCGGCCAGGGCTTCGAGCGCTGGTGTGATGTTGTCCAGGCTGGTCACCCCCGAGTCGGAGTTGGTAGTGGCGCCGGCCGGGTACATTTTGGCGGCATACACGAATCCGCTGGCCTTGGCCGCGCGGATGTCCTCGGCGCTGGTTCGGTCGGTGAGGTACAGCACCATCAAAGGCTCGAATCGGCTGCCGGCCGGACGTGCGGCCAGGATGCGCTCACGATACGCTCCGGCCTCGGTGGCATTGCGGACCGGTGGGACGAGATTGGGCATGATGATGGCGCGGGCGAAGGTGCGCGCCACGTCGCCAACGGTGTGGGGCAGGACGGCACCATCGCGCAGATGGATGTGCCAGTCGTCGGGGCGCAGGAGGGTCAGGCGATCGGACATTGGGGATTCCAGGCGGGTCGAACTCGTGTGCCAATGCTACCGGAAAACCCTCGTTCGAGCACGGCTATCAAGTTTTCCTGCCGGCGTCCGATAGCTTGCAGGTAAGCCGTCAGAATCAATGGAGCCGCCCGTGCGCCAGCGTTACCTAGCCCTGTTCACCCTGTTTGCCAGCCTGCCGGCCGGGGCATTGACCTTCCAGACTCGCGTGGAGAACGTTACCTGGAACGTCGAAGGGGATCAGTTCGAGTGCCGCCTTGTCCAGCCGATCGACGGTTTCGGTAGTGGCGAGTTCGTGCGTCGGGCCGGTGAGCAGCCGATCTTCCAATTGCGTTCGGACACCAACGCATTGGGAGCCGGCGGTGCGACTTTGCTGGCGGCAGCAGCGCCTTGGCAGCCAGGTCGCGGTGATATCAATCTCGGCTCAGTGCGCATGGGCCGCACGGGGGTGTTGTTCACCTCGTCCCAGGGCCAGGCCAGCCGACTGATCAATGGCCTGCTCGATGGTCGCAGCACGGTGGTGCGCAACTACACGGGCGAAGCTGGCAGGCCCATGGAAGTGCGTGTGCTGCCTGTGAGTTTCGCCAAGGCTTACAGCGACTACCAAGTGTGCGCCAGCAAATTGCTGCCGATGAACTTCGACCAGATTCGCCAGACCCAGGTGAGCTTCCCCCGTGGGATCGAGCTGGACAGTGCTGCCAGGGCGCGACTGGATGTGATCCTTGATTACCTCAAGGCCGACCCTTCGGTGAATCACATCGAGCTCGATGGCCATTCCGACAACAGCGGCAATCGGCTGACCAACCGCGACACATCGCGGCGCCGGGCCTTGGCGGTCGCCGATTACCTCAAGGCCCATGGCGTGCCACAGGAGCAGATCACCGTGCGCTTCCACGGCGAGCGATATCCGCTCGCGCGCAACAACAGTGCCGCCAACCGGGCGCGCAACCGCCGGGTGAGCATCCAGCTGGATCGCGTCGCGCCGGTGGAAAAACCCGTGGAAGCCCCCACCGACAAGCCCGCTGGCCAACCGCCGGCGACGCCTCCCGCCACCGCCCCTGCAACCCCGGCTGCGGCCGCGGCTGGCCCACGTGCGGGCAAAACCGCCTGAATGCGACCGCTGGTCGCGGTCTTGACTGTTCCTGTCGCTTTGTCGTCACAAGCTGTCGCCCCATTGTAAATATTTCAATGGGGCCGGTAGAATCAACCGCTTTCCGTACAACCCCGTGGAGTGATGGCATGGCGGACGTAAAAAAGGTCGTACTGGCGTATTCCGGCGGCCTTGATACTTCGGTGATTCTCAAGTGGCTGCAGGATACCTACAACTGCGAAGTGGTGACTTTCACCGCTGACCTGGGGCAGGGCGAAGAGGTCGAACCGGCCCGCGCCAAGGCTCAGGCGATGGGCGTGAAAGAAATCTACATCGATGACCTGCGCGAAGAATTCGTGCGTGATTTCGTTTTCCCGATGTTCCGCGCCAACACCGTCTACGAAGGCGAGTACCTGCTGGGTACGTCCATCGCCCGTCCGCTGATCGCCAAGCGTCTGATCGAAATCGCCAACGAAACCGGCGCCGATGCCATTTCCCACGGTGCCACCGGCAAGGGTAACGACCAGGTACGCTTCGAGCTGGGCGCCTATGCGCTCAAACCAGGCGTAAAGGTCATTGCACCCTGGCGTGAGTGGGATCTGCTGTCCCGCGAGAAGCTGATGGACTATGCCGAAAAGCACGGCATTCCGATCGAGCGCCACGGCAAGAAGAAATCGCCGTACTCGATGGACGCCAACCTGCTGCACATCTCCTACGAAGGCGGTGTCCTGGAAGATACCTGGACCGAGCACGAGGAAGACATGTGGCGCTGGAGCGTGTCTCCGGAAAACGCCCCGGATCAGCCCACCTACATCGAGCTGACCTACCGCAATGGTGACATCGTCGCCATCGACGGCGTCGAGATGACCCCCGCCACCGTACTGGCCGAGCTTAACCGTATCGGCGGTGCCAACGGCATCGGTCGCCTGGACATCGTCGAGAACCGCTACGTGGGCATGAAGTCCCGCGGTTGCTACGAAACCCCTGGCGGCACCATCATGCTCAAGGCTCACCGTGCCATCGAGTCGATCACCCTGGACCGCGAAGTCGCTCACCTGAAGGATGAGCTGATGCCGAAGTATGCCAGCCTGATCTACACCGGCTATTGGTGGAGCCCGGAGCGTCTGATGCTGCAGCAGATGATCGACGCTTCCCAGGTCAACGTTAACGGTGTCGTTCGCCTGAAACTGTACAAGGGCAACGTGATTGTCGTAGGGCGCAAGTCGGACGATTCGCTGTTCGATGCCAACATCGCGACCTTCGAGGAAGATGGCGGTGCCTACAACCAGGCCGATGCCGCGGGCTTCATCAAGCTCAACGCCCTGCGTATGCGCATTGCCGCCAACAAGGGCCGTTCGCTGCTCTGATCTTTGCGAGCACCTCGAAAACCCCGGCCGTGTGCCGGGGTTTTTTTTGCCTGGATTTCAGGGCTGCTCATGTTTTTCGTTTGTGCCCTCGACATTGATCGAGAGATGGATGCGAACACCGGTCTCGAGGTTTTCGAGAACCCAACTGCGAGGGAGCGTATGAGGTTGGTTGATGGCACGCAGAATGTGGGTTTCGACGATCTTGCGTGTGTCTGGCTCGGAAAGGGTGATGCTCAGGGGCTGTTCTGGCGAGACGTGTTCAGGAGGGGATGAAAGGGAGCTCTGAGGGTCGGTCTTTTCTGCCGTCTCCGGTAGGGGAGGTTGATACAAAGATTGATTGTTGAAGTTCAAGGTCAGGAAAAACAGCATAGTCAGGAAGAAGGGAAAGCCTACCAGGAACCACGTGTAGATTTCCTGACTGTTCTCACTGAGAAAAGGCAACGTCGCCAGCGCAGAAGCTTCGATGATGCCTGCAAAGATGGCGATGATAGCCAAGGGGCTGATGGAGTCTGTTTGCATGGTGCTTGCCCACGAATGTTTGCCTATCTCTCGCCTGTTTTGAGCCTGATGAAAAGATAGAGCTGTTTCCCGTGGAAGCGACATGACGCTTCATGTCATCTGTATTTTCTAAAGTTACCCCGCCTGAATCGAGAATTCCTTCAAGTTAGAAGCGTTATGGAGGTGGGGTTTTATATTCCTTATTGTTAGTTTTATAGGTGGCGCCTGGGAGCAAAAGTTTTAAGTAACTAGGCTTGTAGGAAAATTCTTTAATTTATGTAGGGGCGCTCTCTGCTTGCTGATGAGCGGCAATTCGCTGCGCCATAAGGCAGTCAGCTCGGTTATCGTAATGCTTTGGAGTTGTAATAGTGAACCAATGGATGCCGCATGAATAAAGTGCTTATCGTGGATGATCATCCGGTAATTCGTCTGGCCGTACGCATGCTGATGGAACGGCACGGGTACGACGTGGTGGCGGAAACCGACAATGGTGTGGATGCCTTGCAATTGATCCGGGAGCACCTTCCGGACATCGTGATACTCGATATTGGTATTCCGAAGCTGGATGGGCTGGAAGTCATCGGCCGTATGGCATGCATCAGTCCAGGCAGCAAAGTGTTAGTACTGACCTCGCAGGCGGCGGGACATTTTTCGATGCGTTGCATGCAGGCCGGTGCTGCCGGGTATGTGTGCAAGCAGCAAGACCTGACGGAGTTGCTCAGTGCGATCAAGGCCGTGTTGTCTGGATACAGCTATTTCCCCAATCAGGCGCTGCACAAAGCTCGTGGATGCGTGAAGGGCGGTAGCGAGGAGGAAATGGTCCAGCGCCTCTCCGGCAGAGAGGTGATGGTGTTGAAGGAGCTGGCCAGCGGCAAGAGCAACAAAGAAATCGCCGACAGCATGTTCCTCAGCAACAAGACGGTGAGCACTTACAAGACGCGTCTATTACTCAAGCTCAATGCTCATTCGCTGGTCGACCTCATCGAGCTCGCCCAGCGCCATGGCTTATCCCGTCCCTGAAACACGAAGCCTCCGCAAAGGAGGCTATCTAGGATATCCGACCCGTCACAGGTCGTAATCAAAATCGGCGAGTTGCTTTTGCAGACGCCGCTCCTCGAGAAGGTTGTCGATGGTGCGGCGCTTGCTCAAATTGGTCTTTGCAGGTTCCACCTGAGGCTCTGCGTCGTCTTCCGAGGTGGAAAATTCATCGTCGATTGACAGCTCGTCTTTATCGGTACTCATGAGTCACTCCAAGCCAAGGGGCCGTTGGCCGTCCTTATAGCGAGAAACCCGATTCCGGTAAAAAAGATTTTTTCAATCGTGTAGAACCCTTTCTTTCTATTGCATCAATCGTCAGAAGTCTTGTGTTTGTACTCGCACAAGTCTTCGATTCGACAGCTGCCACAGCGAGGCTTGCGCGCCTGGCATACATAGCGACCATGAAGGATCAACCAGTGATGAGCGTCGAGCAGGTAGTCTCGGGGCACGAACTTCATGAGTTTCTTTTCCACCTCCAGCACCGTCTTGCCAGGGGCGATGCCAGTGCGGTTGCTGACCCGGAAAATATGCGTATCAACCGCCATGGCGGGCTGACGGAAAGCGGTATTGAGCACTACGTTCGCGGTTTTGCGACCCACACCCGGCAGTGCTTCCAAAGCTTCACGAGTTTGTGGCACTTCGCTGCCGTGGTGCTCAATCAGCAAACGACAGGTTTCGATGACATTCTTGGCTTTGCTGTTGTAGAGGCCGATGGTCTTGATGTATTCGCTAAGCCCTTCGACACCCAGTGCGTAGATCGCCTCGGGGGTATTGGCCACCGGATACAGGCGAGCGGTGGCTTTGTTGACGCCGACGTCCGTTGCCTGGGCGGATAGGATCACGGCGATCAGCAATTCGAAGGGCGTAGTGTAGGCCAGTTCGGTTTTCGGATCGGGATTGTCTTCGTGCAGCCTGCGAAAGATCTCCAGGCGTTTGGCAGCATTCATGGGCTCAACGGCTTCCTTGACAACGTGAGGGGGCAGCCCCCGGATGCAGGCGATTGTACAGGGCCAGCAGCAGGCCAAGCAGCATCAACCCCCCAGGCACAAGGCCCGCTAAATGAAGACCTGGTCCTGTTGCCAACCATTGACGACAGGCGCCAAGCAGCACGCATAGCATTGACAGAGCGCTCACGTGAACCGCGAGATAGCGCCACCGCCCCGTGGTGGGGAGCAGGTAATCCACCGCGAGGCTCTGCACGCTCAGCAAGGCCGGGTAATGGCCGAGCGCCAGGGCCAGGGGTAGCGCCCAAGCGTTCAAACCTAATTGCAGGCAACTGGCCAAACCGGCGAGCAGCAGCAGGCTGGCCAGCAAACGGGGGAGGCCAGTCAGATTTTTGCGCAGTGGGAGCATCAAGACCTGGTGAGTGATGATCATCCCGGCCGCGCAAAGGCCGATCATTATCCCTTGCGCCAGGGTCGAGGTCGCACCGACCAACGACACCACGCTCACCCCCAGCAATCCGAACCTATTCATGTGCACTTTCCTCCAGCAATGCGGTTCGATGGGTGTCGAAATAGCGCAATGCGTCCTGCAGGGCGTCGATTACCGCGCGTGAGGTGACGGTAGCGCCTGCCAGCTGGTCGAAGTCCCCTTGATCACGTTTCAATGCCCATCGGCTGGTCTGGGCGTGGCCTGAAAATTGCTCCAACCAGTGCACCGCAGGGTCGATCAAGCGCGCCCCCAGTCCAGGGCTCTCCTGTTGTTCTAGCACCTGAATGCCCAGCAGACGCCCATTGGGGGCGATCGCGATTGCCAGGACTATCGGGCCGGCATAACCCTGGACCTGACTGCGCAGCAAGATAGCGCTCGGGCTTCCAGCCAATGTGGCACGGTAACCGGCCAGCAACTGACTATGGGGCAGACGGGTATCGCGCAGGGCGAGGGGCGCTTGCAGGGGCTGGTTGTCATAGCTGCTGTCAGGAAGCACTGAAAGCCATTGACGGCTTTGCAGCTGTTGCTCGGCTTGCTGGATGGCCGAGAGCGTCCAATGCCTCCAGATCAATGCCATACCCAGTGACAAGGCGCCGACCGCGACAACCAACAGGACACCGCGCGCTGTTCGGTTCATGGGGCGGCCTGCGTGCGACGTACGGCGTATCGCTCCAGAACCGGCACGGCAAGGTTCATCAGCAAGATGGCGAACGCGGTACCGTCGGGGTAGCTACCCCAGGTTCGGATCAAGTAGATGAGCAGCCCAGTGCCGAAACCGAACAGTAGCCGCGCCGGAGGACTCTTGGGGCCAGACACAGGCTCAGTGGCGATGAAGAATGCGGCCAGCATGGTCGAGCCGGAAAACCAGTGCAGCAGCGGCGAGCCATTGGAGTCGGAACCTGATCCGTTCCAGCACAGCAGGCTGAACAGGAACAATCCGCCGAGCAAGCCTGCCGGCGTGTGCCAACTGATGACCTTGCGCTGAAGCAGGAACAGCCCGCCCACCAAAAAACCGACATTCACCCATTCGCTGCTTCGACCTCCAATCGCGCCGAATCCAGGGTGCTGGGCGAACAGTTCATCGATGGTCAGGCTGCGATTGTGGCGCAGGCCATCGAGCACTGTCGGGGTAGCCCAGGCGTCGATGTGTCCGGTGCTGGCCCAAAGGCTGTGCAGGCTTTCCATGAGCCCGGGCGAGTGGCCCGGCCATTGGTTCATCTGTAGGGGGAAGCTCAGGAGCACGAAGGCATAACCGACCATCGCGGGGTTGAAGGGGTTGCGGCCGACCCCGCCAAAAGCGTGCTTGCCAACGCCGATGGCGACGCTTGTGGCGATGACCGGCAACCACCAGGGCGCATGGGGGGGCAGTGAGGCGGCCAGCAGTACGGCGGTTACCAATGCGCTTGCATCGGCCAACGCCGGTTGCGCAGGTTGGCTGCGCAGGGCCAGGAGTAACGCTTCGCAGGCCAGCGCAGTGCTTGCGCAAAACAACAAGTTGAACAGTACGCCCCAGCCGTGCAGCCAAAGTAGCCCTAGCAAGCCTGGCACACAGGCCAGCAGCACTTGGCCCATGGCGCTGCGCAAGCGCGGATCAGGCGCGGGCATGATCCGCCCCGGCCTGAAGGGCGTCGAGGTGCTGTTGGGCGTCTTTGGCGGCTTTTTCCAGTAGGTTTAACTGGGCGTGCTGCGCCTCGTTCGGTGCGGCGCCGAATGCGCTGCGGGCTTTGTTCAGTTGCGCGCGGCTCATGGCCGCTGCGATCTTGGCTTGCTTGAGGGCGGCATCGTTGTGGGCGGCCTTTTGTGCCTTGACCCGTTCGATAGCGGCTTTGATCGGGTCGGATGCGTCGCCACTGGCGGTCGGAGTGTTCGCAGCACGCTGGCTGCGTGCCATACGTTCGGCCTGGCGACGTGCTTCCTCGCGCTGCAGTCGGGCATTGCGTTGTTCGTGGCGATAACGAGCGTGGTCACGACGTTTGGCGCGGGCATCGAGTTGTTCGGCGGTGTGAGCCAGGCCGCCGACGATAGGTACGATTTTGTCAGGCAGGGGCAGCAAGTCGATACAATCGACCGGGCAAGGCGCCAGGCAGAGGTCGCAGCCGGTGCACTCGCTGGCGATGACCGTGTGCATCAGCTTGGCGGCGCCGACGATGGCATCCACTGGGCACGCCTGGATGCATTTGGTGCAACCGATACATTCGGCCTCGCGAACAAAGGCGACTTGGGGCGGTGCGTTACCACGCCCAGTGTCCAGTGCAATGACCGGCACCTTGAGCAGGTTGGCAAGGGCGGCGATGGTTTCGTCGCCGCCGGGTGGGCATTTGTTGATCGCTTCGCCCGCGGCCAGCCCTTCGGCATAGGGCCGGCAACCGGCATGGCCGCACTTGCCGCATTGGGTTTGCGGCAGCAGGGCATCGATGCGTTGAATCAGACTCATTGTGTAAATAATCCGTTGAAACCGGAAAATGCCATGGTCATCACTCCGGCACCGATCAGGTCGATGGGAAGGCCACGCAAAGCACTGGGGAGGTCTGAATGATCGCTGCGCTGGCGCAGGTCATCGAACAATGCCAGGGCAAGCCAGAAGCCCAATCCACCGAATACGCCCCATCCCCACACCGCCAACCATCGATCATTCGCATGGATGACCTGTAGCAGCAAGCCTAGCACCAGGGCGTTGCAGAGCAGCCAGGGCAGCAGGTCCTGCAATGGCCAGGTCGGCTGTATCCGCTGGAGCGCATTGGCGATGCCCCAGCCCAGTAACAGCAACAGCGGTAGGAACAGGAACAATTGCAGGTCCTGCAGGCCCAACGCATTCAACACTTGATCATGCAATAGCTTTCCAAGCGGCAGGCCCAAAAGCATGAGTAAGGCTATGGATGCGCCGAGCAAGTGAATCCGCAGGCGGGAGACCGGCGTCCTATGCAAGATCAGGTGATTGACCAGCGCAGCGCTGACCAGAACCAAGACGTAGTCGTTCATGGGGATGCCGATGGCCGGGGCTGCCGTCATTATCCGGTAGGCGGCCGGGGATGGAAATGCCCCGGCACTGGACCGGGGCAGAAACGCGGACGTTTACTTGATGCGCTGGCCAGGCTTGGCGCCGCTGTCAGGGCTGAGCAGGTAGATCTCTTCGCCACCCGGGCCGGCCGCCATGACCATGCCTTCGGACACGCCGAAGCGCATTTTCCGTGGCTTGAGGTTGGCGATCATCATGGTCAGACGGCCTTCGAGCTTGGCCGGGTCAGGATAGGCCGATTTGATACCGGAGAACACGTTGCGACGCTCGTCGCCAATGTCCAGGGTCAGGCGCAGGAGCTTGTCGGCCCCTTCCACGGCCTCAGCTTTGACGATCAGCGCCACGCGCAGATCGACCGCGGCAAAAGTGTCGAACTCGATTTCTGGCGACAGCGGGTCCTTGGTCAGTTCACCGTTGCCTGCCGGGACCGGGGATTGGGTGGCAGCCAGGTCTTCCTTGCTGGCGGCGACCATGGCTTCGACCTTGGCAGGCTCGATGCGGCTCATCAGCGCCTTGAATGGGTTGAGCTTGTGGTTTTCCAGGCGCGACAGGTGGTCATTCCAGGTCAGCGGCGCGACGTTGAGGAAGGCCTCGGCATCGGCAGCCAGCAGCGGCAGCACAGGCTTGAGGAAGATCACCAGTTGGCGGAACAGGTTGATCCCCTGGGCGCAGATGGCCTGGACCTCGTCCTGCTTGCCTTCCTGCTTGGCCAGGGACCAGGGGGCCTTGTCGGCAATCCAAGCGTTGGCGCGGTCGGCCAGTGCCATGATTTCACGCATGGCGCGGGAGAAATCACGATTCTCGTAAGCTTCGGCGATCGACGGCGCAGCCGCGAGGAAGGCCTCGCTCAGTTCGGGTGCGGCATCGCCGGCGACCAGGACGCCCTCGTTGCCCTTGTGCACGAAGCCTGCGCAGCGGCTGGCGATGTTGACCACTTTGCCGACCAGGTCGGAGTTGACCTTCTGCACGAAGTCGTCGAGGTTCAAGTCCAGGTCGTCGACGCCACGGCCCAGCTTGGAGGCGTAGTAGTAGCGCAGGTACTCGGGGGCCAGGTGGTCCAGGTAGGTACGCGCCTTGATGAAGGTGCCGCGCGACTTGGACATCTTCGCGCCGTTGACGGTCAGGTAACCGTGCACGTTGATGCCGGTCGGCTTGCGGAAGCCCGCGCCTTCGAGCATGGCCGGCCAGAACAGGGCGTGGAAGTTGACGATGTCCTTGCCGATGAAGTGGTACAGCTCGGCCTTGGAGTCTTCTTTCCAGAACGCGTCGAAGTCCAGTTCCGGACGACGCGCGCAGAGGTTCTTGAAACTGGCCATGTAGCCGATCGGCGCGTCCAGCCAGACGTAGAAGTACTTGCCGGGTTCGCCTGGAATCTCGAAGCCGAAGTACGGTGCATCACGGGAGATGTCCCACTCCTGAAGGCCCGAATCCAGCCACTCGGCGAGTTTGTTCGAGACCGCTTCCTGCAGGGTGCCGCTGCGGGTCCACTGCTGCAGCATGGCCTGGAAATCCGGGAGCTTGAAGAAGAAGTGCTGGGAGTCGCGCAGCTCCGGCGTGGCGCCGGAGATTGCCGATTTTGGGTTCTTCAGCTCGGTGGGTGCGTAGGTGGCGCCGCATTTTTCGCAGTTGTCGCCGTACTGGTCTTCGGCCGCGCACTTGGGGCAGGTGCCCTTGATGAAGCGGTCGGCCAGGAACATGCCCTTCTCGGGGTCGTAATACTGGGTGACCGAACGGGTGGCGATGTGGCCGGCGTCGCGCAGGCGGGTGTAGATCAGGCTCGACAGCTCGCGGTTTTCTTCGCAGTGGGTCGAGTGGAAGTTGTCGAAGTCGACCAGGAAGTCGGCGAAGTCGCTGCTGTGCTCGGCCTGGACATTGGCGATCAGCTGTTCGGGTGTGATGCCTTCCTTTTCGGCGCGCAGCATGATGGCCGAGCCGTGGGCGTCGTCGGCGCAGACATAGATGCACTGGTTGCCGCGCAGCTTCTGGAAGCGCACCCACATGTCCGTCTGGATGTACTCGAGCATATGGCCAAGGTGGATTGAACCGTTGGCATAGGGCAGGGCGCTGGTGACGAGAATCTGGCGTGGCTCGGACATGGTGGCTCGGCTACTTAATCTGGCGACAGGATGGAAAAAATAAAGATGATCGGCAACTATAAAGGGCTGACGAATATATTTCACCCCAAGGACGCATCTGCTGACGATTGACGGGTTAGCATAGGCACCTGTTCGATCTAAAGCCTGTCAATGGGAGCCTCCATGAGTGCCGTCACACGTGCCGCCGTCGAAGGCGTGCTTCGCCAGTACACCGACCCCTATCTGAATCAGGATCCGGTCAGCGCCGGTTGCGTGCGCGCTATCGATATCCAGGGCGGCCAGGTCAATGTGCAGTTGCAGTTGGGCTATGCGGCCGGGCTGTTCAAGAATGGCTGGGCGCAGGTGCTGGGCACGGCCATCGAGAACCTGGACGGCGTCACGGCCGCACAAGTGTCCGTCGAGTGCGTGGTCGTGGCGCACAAGGCCCAGGCTCAGGTCCCGGCCATGGCCAACGTCAAGAACATCATCGCCGTGGCCTCGGGCAAGGGCGGGGTGGGCAAGTCCACCACCGCTGCCAACTTGGCCCTGGCCCTGGCCCGCGAAGGCGCCCGGGTCGGCATCCTGGACGCCGATATCTATGGCCCGAGCCAAGGTGTCATGTTCGGTATCGCCGAGGGTACCCGCCCTCAGATCCGCGAGCAGAAATGGTTTGTGCCGATCAAGGCGCACGGCGTGGAAGTCATGTCGATGGCCTTCCTCACCGATGACAATACCCCGATGGTCTGGCGCGGCCCGATGGTTTCCGGCGCGCTGCTGCAACTGGTGACCCAGACTGCCTGGGATAACCTGGACTATCTGGTGATCGACATGCCGCCTGGCACCGGCGACATCCAGTTGACTCTGGCGCAGAAAGTGCCGGTGGCCGGTTCCGTGATCGTCACCACCCCGCAGGATCTGGCGCTGCTGGATGCGAAGAAAGGCGTGGAGATGTTCCGCAAGGTGAACATTCCGGTGCTGGGGGTGGTGGAAAACATGGCCGTACACATCTGCTCGAATTGCGGTCATGCCGAGCATTTGTTCGGCGAGGGGGGCGGGGAGAAGCTCGCCGCCCAGTATGGCGTCGACCTGCTGGCCTCGCTGCCACTGTCGATGTTGATCCGCGAGCAGGCCGACAATGGCAAGCCGACCGCCATTGCCGAGCCGGAAAGCCAGATCGCCATGGTCTACCAGGAACTGGCCCGCCAGGTAGGGGCGCGGATCGTGCTGCAGGAAGCTGCGGCGCCTGCGATGCCGAACATCACCATCAGCGAGGACTGATCCGCAGGGCCGACAAATTTGCTTCACGGGTAAACCCGCTCCCGCCTCTGTGGTAGCGGGTTCAATCCGCGAAGAAGCCTGCAAATTTCTGCGTCAGGCATAAAAAAACCCGCCATATGGCGGGTTTTTTTGAAGCGCGAAAGAAGGATTAACCTTCGATGCGAACTTCTTCAGCCTGCATACCTTTCTGGCCGCGGGTAGCGACGAAAGTAACAGCCTGGCCTTCTTTCAGGGTTTTGAAGCCGTCAGCCTGGATGGCCTTGAAGTGTACGAACAGATCGTCACCCGACTGAGGGGTGATGAAGCCGTAGCCCTTCTCATCGTTGAACCACTTGACGGTACCGGATTGGCGGTTGGACATGGTATGTCTCCTTGGACAAAGTAGATTTCGGCACAGGAACACCCTGGCCGGGACTGAGTGCAAAGAGAGCGGAAAATTCAGCGATGGGCCGATAGGAATCGTGCATCAAACAGAGATTCTCGGTGTCACGTGCAGCACAGTGGCGCCACCTTAACCCACTTTCCCCGACCTGCCAATGGTCAATGACGGCTTTGTCGAAAATCGGATCGGCGGCGGCTGCAGCTCCCGTCCGGCGCGGGATTGCGGGATGGAACTTTGCCGTAGCCGCCGGGACCGGTAAGATGCGCGTCTCGTTTTTCACCTAGCACTTTCAGGACACTCCCGCCATGAGCATCAAATCGGACAAGTGGATTCGCCGCATGGCGCAGGAACACGGCATGATCGAACCGTTCGTCGAGCGCCAGGTGCGCGGCGGCGAGGACAGCCGAGTCATTTCCTTCGGCGTGTCCAGCTACGGCTACGACGTGCGCTGCGCCGATGAATTCAAGGTCTTCACCAACATCAACTCGGCCACTGTCGACCCGAAGAACTTCGACGCCGGTAGCTTCGTCGACGTCAAGAGCGACGTGTGCATCATCCCTCCGAACTCCTTCGCCCTGGCCCGCACCGTCGAGTACTTCCGCATTCCGCGCAATGTGCTGACCATCTGCCTGGGCAAGAGCACTTACGCGCGTTGCGGCATCATCGTCAACGTCACGCCCCTGGAACCGGAGTGGGAGGGGCACGTGACCCTGGAGTTCTCCAATACCACCACCTTGCCAGCGAAGATCTATGCCAATGAAGGCGTGGCGCAGATGCTCTTCCTCGAATCCGATGAGGAGTGCGAAGTGTCCTACAAGGATCGCGGTGGTAAATACCAAGGGCAGCGCGGCGTCACCCTGCCACGCACCTGAGGCGACGAGCGCGGGGAATTCCTCGCCCGCCAGGCACTCCAATGGCTAGAACGATCCGGTGCGCATGACGCGCATCGGGCATCGCCGGGAGCCGCCAATGAAACTTCACCCCGCAATCAGTGCGAAGCTCGCCGTCCTGCAGCCCAACCAGATCGGGCTGCTGGCTTGGTCATTGCTGGCGCACCCTTCAACGCCCGTACAAGCCGGTGGCGTACCCCATCAGCCCGACCCCGACACACCTCAGCCCCCTGATCCTGGCGAGTCGCCACCCATGGAGCCGGGAGAGCCGACCTTGCCTGACGAACCACCTCCTTCGCCGGTGGCCTGAGGGCCAGGCAGCACGACGGGCTCAGTTGGCCAGCAGGTAACCGCTGCGACAGACCTGCTCGCCCGCCACGTGGGCGACGACCATGCCCGCTGTGGCCATGCGCCTGACGCTGCGCGCATAAAGGAGGCCAGGCTGGGTATTGCGCACCGCGGTCACCCGGTCGTTCAGCGGATCGATGACTTCCGCGATCAGCTCGCCCGCCTCCAGGTATTGGCCGGGTGTCGCGTGGAAGACCAACAGCCCGCCCAACGGCGCCACCACAGGCTCCACGGCGGCCAGCGGCGTTGCCGGGTAGGCCAATGGCGGCAGGGCGGGCGCTTCTCCCGAAATGACCCCAGCATGGGTCAGGAAATTGAGTATCCCTTGGCAATCCTGAGTGGCCAGGTCGTGGCTGACATCTGCCTGCCCGCGTAGCTCGACAGTCACAGAGAAACTGCCCAGGGGGATGGGGAACTGCTTGCCAAAACGCTGCTGCAACTGCCACCACACCAGGCTGAAGCATTCATCGAAAGACTGGCCGCCGGAGTCCGTGGCCAGCAGGCTGGCCTGCACGCCCAGATAGCGGGCCAGCGGCTCTACCTGATTCCAGGCCTCCGGTGTGGTGTACAGATGCTCCACGGCCTCGAAGTCGCAATGCAGGTCCAATACCATATCGGCATCGCACGCCAGGCGTTGCAGGGTCAGGCGCTGGGATTGCAGTGGGGTGCGCGCGGGATGCGCATCCAGGCCCCGGCGCAGATACTCGCGGATCAGCGCCAGGTTGTGCGAAGGATCATGGGTCAGATGCCCCTCGATCTGATCGCCGATACTGTCGGACAAATCAACGAAGTTGCGGTTGAAGTTTTCGCCACTCTGTAGCTCGAAGCGCCCCAAGGGGGCGTCCAGAAGCACCTGTTCCAGGCCCACGGGGTTGGCCACCGGCACGAGGATGATCTCGCGTTGCAGCCGTCCGTCCTGTTCTAGCTCCAGCAAACGTCGCTTCAGGTGCCAGGCCACCAGCATGCCGGGTAGCTCGTCGGCGTGCAGTGACGCCTGGATGTACACCTTGCCACCGCCGCGAGGGCCGAAGTGGAAGCTATGAAGCTGGCGGGCAATGCCCGGGACAGGGGACAGCAGGTCGTGGGTCGAATGATGCATGGTGGTCCTGGCTGAAGTGGCGAATACGGTCTGCGATGACAGTCGGCAGAAAGATAGAAGCATAACTTCTGCCATTGCGCAGCCTCCTTGCGCGGGTTTGCCCGCACTCAGGCAAGCAAGGCCTGCAAGGTGGCCAGGTCGTCGGCTTCTTCCACAGGTTTGTCATGGCGCCAGCGCAGCATGCGCGGAAAGCGCACCGCGATGCCGCTCTTGTGGCGTTTGGACAAGGCAATACCCTCGAAGCCCAGTTCGAACACCAGTGTCGGGGTCACACTGCGTACGGGGCCGAAGGTTTCCACCGTGGTCTTGCGGATGATGGCGTCGACCTGCCGCATTTCTGCATCGCTCAGCCCGGAATACGCCTTGGCGAAAGGCACCAGGGTGCGTCCGGGAGTCCCCGGTGGCCCGTCCCAGACGGCAAAGGTGTAATCGCTGTACAGGCTGGCACGACGGCCATGACCGCGCTGAGCGTAGATCAACACGGCATCGACGCTGAAAGGATCGATCTTCCACTTCCACCACAGGCCCATGTCTTTGGTGCGGCCGACGCCATAGAGGGCATCGCGCTGCTTGAGCATCAGACCCTCGACGCCCAGGCTGCGTGACTGCTCGCGCTGGCGGGCGAGGTCATGCCAGTCGCGGCCCTGTAGCAACGGTGACACCAGCACCGGGGCCAGCGGGTACTGCTGCGTCAGGTGTTGCAGTTGGGCCCGACGTTCATGTTGAGGCTGGTTGCGCCAATCTTCGCCCTGCCATTCGAGCAGGTCATAGGCTTGCAGCACCACCGGCGCCTCGGTGAGCAACTTCTTGCCCAGCGTCTTGCGGCCCAAGCGCTGTTGCAGCAGGGCGAAGGGTTGCACGGCGACATCGCCGGCTTGGCTGCCCGGTTTCCAGACCAGGATTTCACCATCGAGCACTACACCGTCAGGCAAAGTGGTGGACAGGCTGTGCAGTTCCGGAAAGCGCTCAGTGACCAGTTCCTCTCCCCGTGACCATATCCACAGCTGGCCATCGCGCTTGACCACCTGTGCGCGAATGCCATCCCACTTCCACTCCGCCTGCCAGGCAGACACCGGGCCGAGCAACGTCTCGAACTGCTCGACGGGAGCCTGCAGCGCGTGGGCGAGGAAGAACGGGTAGGGCTGGCCGCCGCGTTGGCGATGTTCATCGGCAGATTCGGCGGCGATCAGCTGCAGGTAGTCTTGCGCCGTCGGGCGGTGGCTGAGATCGGTATAGCCCACCAGGCGCTGCGCCACGCGTTTGGCATCCAGACCGGCGAGTTGGGCCAGGGCGCGGGTCACCAGCAGTTTGGACACCCCGACGCGGAAGCTGCCGGTGATAAGTTTCAGGCACAGCATCAGGCCGGGTCGATCCAGCTGCGACCACAAGCCCGGCAGGCGTTGACGAATGGTTTCCGGCGGTAGGCCGCGCAGGTGCAACAGGTGCTCCTCGACCCAAAAGGCCAGGCCCTCGTCATTGCCATGCGGGTTGTCCGGGAGCACTAGGGAAATAGTCTCTGCCAGGTCGCCCACAGCCTGGTAGCTCTCTTCGAACAGCCAGTCGGGCAAGTGCGAAAGTTCAAGGGTGAGCTCGCGCAGCAGGCGGGTAGGGACCATTTGCCGCGGACGGCCGCCGGCCAAGAAGTACACGGCCCAGGCTGCATCCTCGGCAGGTGCGTCTGCGAAGTAGTCGCGCAGGGCCTCGAGCTTGGCATTACTGGACGTGGTCGCGTCCAGGCGCAGATAGAGCTCGGCGAAGGTCTTCATGTGCCAGCCTCGGTGTCGGTCTCGTCCTCGTCGCCGTATTCGGTAGCGAAGGCGCGGGCATCGAGGCCCTGTTCGTTGAGGTAGCGCACCAACACATCGACCGAGCCGTGAGTGACCATCACCCGCTCGGCGCCGGTTTGCTCGATCGCCCATAGCAGCCCCGGCCAATCGGCATGGTCGGAGAGCACGAACCCGCGGTCCACGCCGCGGCGTCGTCGGGTGCCGCGCAGGCGCATCCAACCGCTGGCCAAGGCGTCACTGTAATCGCCGAAGCGCTTCATCCAACTGCTACCGGCCGCCGAAGGCGGAGCCAGCACCAGGGCCTGGCGCAGCATCGGGTCGTTGCGGGGGATGTCGCCTGCGTAGTGCGTCGGGGCCAGGTGCACGCCCGCTTCCCGATAGACGCGGTTCAGAGGTTCCATCGCGCCATGGACCAGAATTGGGCCGGCGTGCGGGTCCAAGCCGTGGAGAATCCGCTGAGCCTTGCCGAAGGCATAGCAGAACAGCACGCTGGTTTTGGCCTGTTCACGGTTGGCCCGCCACCAGGCATCGATCTGTGCCATCACCTCGGCCTGAGGTTGCCAGCGGTAGATCGGCAGGCCGAAAGTCGACTCACTGATGAAGGTATGGCAGCGCACCGGCTCGAACGCAGCGCAGGTGCCGTCCGGCTCGATCTTGTAGTCTCCCGAGGCGACCCAGACCTCGCCTTGGTATTCCAGGCGCACCTGGCCCGAGCCGAGCACATGGCCAGCGGGGTGAAAACTCAAGGTCACGCCCCGGTGTTCGAGGCGTTCGCCATAGGCAAGCGTCTGCAACTGGATGTCCGGCCCCAATCGGCTGCGCAGGATGCCTGCACCGGGGGCGGCGGTCAGGTAATGGTGATTGCCGGGCCGGGCGTGATCGCCGTGGCCGTGGGTAATCACTGCGCGGTCCACCGGGCGCCACGGGTCGATGTAGAAATCACCGGGCGGGCAATAGAGGCCTTCGGGGCGGGCGATGACGAGATCCATAGGCGTGCCGGTTGGCTAAGGGCTTGTAACCTCAGAGCACGCGAGGATCATGGAAGTTCTTGGTGAAGGAACCGCGAGCGTCCAACGGCGGACGTCGCGGTTCAAAGGGGGTGCTGGCAATCAGCGGGCAGGGACCAGGGTGAGTCGCTGCGAGCCATAGGCGCGGGAGAAGTTCTGCTGTTGCAGCGGCAGGTTCATGAAACGCACCTGGAACCAGGCGTCCAGGCCATCGCTGTAATGCCGGCTCGCGGGGTTGCCGGACTGGCCATTGCTCGTCAGCACCTGCAGCGGTTCGGCCTGCCCGAAATCGACGATCATGCGCGCCGACGCGGGCAGGTGGGTATCGAAGCTGCCACCCCAGGCATAAGGCGTCAGCGCCAGGGTGCTGAAATCGCCGCTTGCGGCCATGGGACTGCGGCTGATGGCATCACCCAGGCCATGGTAGGCCGGTGCCGGCCAGCGATACTGGTGCAGCTTGCCCCATTGCCAGGCGCGACGGTCGCTGCCCAGCTGGGCAACGCCAGCATCCACGGCCCCCGCCAGGCTACGGGCGAGAATGGCGGGCTTGTCTTCTTTTTGCGGTGTGTTGCGGTCATCCCAGAACGGGCTGTCCTCGCGGCCCAGCAAGTGGTCGGCCTGGGCCGAGTAGGAAAGCTGCGCATTGCCGATGAACGCCTGCCAGGCCGGGCTGGACTCCGGGCCCAGGTCGTCGAGGAAGGTCTGGCGAGCGACCTCCTGCAGGAACAACGCATACAACGCGGCATCGGCCGATACCGGGCTCAGGCGGCCATCGAAGGCTTTGAGCCGGGTCAGCGCCTCACGGGCTTTGTCCCGCTGGGCGGCCGGTAATGCGTCGATCGCTTGAGTGAGCGACTGGGCCATGCCGGGGGCGTCGAACATCTGCTTGAGTTTGTCTGCCAGCAGAGTGACCTGGTCGTTCTGCAGGGCCATCAGGCTACGGCTGTCGTGGCGGCCGTTGCCGGCCAGCTGGGCCAGGCGCTCGGCGCGCTCGGGGTAGTACCAGGTGTTGGACAGCTGCATCCCGTAGCCACGTGGCAGGCTGCGTTGGTTGGCATGGCCGACCCAGCCGGCGACCGGGTCCTGGTCGTAGGGGTGCAGCATCGGGTCGGCGTAGCCATCCCAGTCGTAACGGCTATCCCAGCCGGGCGAGGGCAGCAGGCCCTGGCCTTCGCGGCGGTTGGGGTAGCGGCCGCTGACCTGCCAGCCGATGTGCTGCGGTTCGGCGAAGACGAAGTTCAGGGCAGCGGCGCCGACTTCACGGGTATTGTCGAAGGCCCGCTCCACCGACGATGCGCGGGTCAGGTCGAACAGCGCGTCAAGGCTGCGGTCGCCTTTGAGTTGTGGCAGGTTCAGGGCCAGGCCCAGGCTGGCATTGGCCGGTTGGCTGAGCAGGGTGCCGTGGCGGGTGTCGTACATGACTTCACGCAGGGGACGTTGACCGCGGACGAAGAAGGTTTCGCTGCGTGCTCGGGCAGGCTGCCACTTGCCATCGGCCAAGTAGGTTACCTGGCTGCCCTGGTGACGCAGTTGCTCCAGGTACAGGTCCTGGTTGTCGGCCATCACCGCGCTGCTGCTCCAGGCCAGCTTGCCGTTGTAGCCGGCGAGGATGATGGGCAGGCCCGGCAGTGCCAGGCCTGCGACCTGATACTTGCCGGTGTGGATCTGTACCGGGGCGAGGGCCCAGGTGGCGCGGCTATCGCTGGCCAGCAGGCTCTTGCCGCTGCGGCTGCGTTGCGGCGACAGCGCCAGGTTGGCCGAGCCGGGGCTGCCCAGCAGGCCCAGATCGGCGAGCTTCTGCCCTGCTGCGCCCAGGCGCTCCAGACCTGGCAGTTGGCTCGTCAGGTTCAGGCCTTTGAGCTTGTCCAGTTCAGCCTCGGCCAGCGGTTCGTCGGGAGCACCTGGCAGCAGCCATGCAAGCTTGTCGCTGCCGACTTTCTGCGCCAGGGTCAGGGCGGTCAGTTCTTCCTGCAGGTTCACCGACTGGCTGAAGGCATACAGGCTGAAGATCAGCGCCGAGTCCTCAGGCTTCCAATACTCCGGGCGATAGCCGCTACGAGCCAGGTCCGCCGGCAACTTGTCGCGGTAACGGAACAGATAGGCGTTGACGCCGCGGGCATAGACCTCGAAGAACCGCTTCAGGCGTGGCGAGGCGTCGGCGTAAAGCTGTCCAGCGCTTTGCTTGAGGTTGGCAGCGCGCATCAGACGATCGATGTCCAAGGCGTCAGGGCCGGCCAGTTCAGCCAGGCGCCCTTGGGCCAGCAGGCGCATGGCGACCATCTGCTCGATGCGATCGCCGGCCTGCACGTAGCCCAGGCTAAACAGCGCATCATGGAAACTGCTGCTTTCGATCAGCGGTGCGCCCATGGCGTTGCGGCGTACCGAGACATTCTGCGCCAGGCCTTTGAGCGGTTGCACACCAGTGGTCGCAGGCACGCTGTCCTGGTAGCCGCCCACCTGACAGCCGGCCAGGCCGAACATGCCGAGCACGACGGCAGCGGGGCCGAACCGAAGGCGGAAGGGGGGAAGGACGGGGGCTGCCATGACAAGGCTCCTGCAGGGCGTGGCGGGATTCGGAAAGGCGCTACGTTAGTGAGCGCGCGGTCGCCATGCAAGGTGCCTGTAGGCTTTATTTTCAGGGGGCTGCCCAGTGGTTGGCCGGGCCTGAAGTTTCAAGCTTCAAGTCAAAGCAGGTCGAGGGCGAGTCTGCTTTTTCTTGTCGCTTGAAACGTGCCGCTGCCGCGGGGTCAGGCCCCGTGGCACTTCTTGAATTTCTTCTGGCTACCGCATGGGCACGGGTCGTTGCGGCCAACGTCTTTCAGAGCGTTGCGCACCGGCTCCTGATGGCCATGGTTGCAGTGCGGGCCGTGCACGTGGCCGTGGTCGTGATCATGGTGATGGTCGTGACCGTGGTTGCAGTCCGGGCCATGAACATGGGGTTGCTGGGTCATTGCAGGGTTACTCCGGTTGAAGATCGCCGGGGATTATCTCACCACTGCGCGACAAGTGCAGGTCCCGATGGATGATCAGTCCCGTGTGCAGTTCGGCTTGCAGGCGGTAGTGCAGAGGCTGCTCGCGCTTGAGCATCTTGGCCAAGGGCTTGAGCTTTTGCCACAGGTTGGTTCGGGCCGTGATCTTGAACGTGCGCTGGGCGTGGCCGCCGACGCTTCGCCACAGGCTGGCTTCATCCTGCACCAGCAGCAGGTCGTTCAGGCGTACCGAGTAGTCCAGGCTGCGGATGAACAAGCGGCTGTCGTTGGGGTTTTCGACCCGCACGTGGAGAATGAACTCCTGTTGCAGCAACCGGGCCTTGATCGTCTCGACCCGGACCAGGTGCACCTGCGGTTCACGCCATTCGTCGTCACCCCAGCTCGCACAGCCCGCCAGGAGCGTCATCAGCAATGACAGGGCAAGCAGGCGGGTCAGGGTGCTCATGGTCAGCTACCGATGTAACTGGCGCAGCATTTCTTGAACTTCTGTCCGCTGGCGCAGGGGCAAGGGTCGTTGCGTCCGGCCTTGAGTGAAACTGTCGGGTCGATGAAGTACCAACGACCACTGTTCTGAACGAAGGCAGAGCGCTCGCGGTGCTGGTGATCGCCGTGCTGGTCATGCCAGCGTGCGGTGAAGCTGACGAAGGCGTGCTCAGGCTGTCCGCCCAACACCTCGGCGCTCTCGACCTCCAGGCCAAGCCAGGTGCTCTGGGCGCTCCAGGCAGCGATCGCGGCGCGGTCCAGGCCGGCCTGCTGGGCGGGCAGGGTGGTGTCCACCAGATAGTCGACCAAGCCCAGCACATAGGCGCTGTAGCGCGAGCGCATCAGGGCCTGGGCGTCGGGCGCCGGGGTGCCGGCATGGTATCGCCCGCAACAGGCATTGAGCAGGTTGCCACTGCCGCATGGACAGACCGAGACACTCATTGAATCACCACCAGTACTTGCCGAAGTTTTCAGGGTTTGCCCAGAACTTGGCGTTGAGCCAGTCCGGGACCTGCTTGTAGTCATGTAGATCATAGGTGAACAGGCTCAATACCTGCTCGTCTCGCCGGAACTTCTCGCTGGCCGACAGCGCCAGGGCGAAGAAGTCCGTGTCCTGCCAGCCGCAGGCTTGCAGGTCGGCGAGCACTGCGACCCGGCTGGCATTGAGATTGCGGATGCCGCCGAGCAACTGAAGGCCGGTGCGCTTGGGCAGGTGCTCCAGACAATCCACCAGTACCGCCAGGTCGAAGCGCTGGGCGGCGGCCGGTGCGGGCAGCGGGCCTGGCAGGACCACTTCGATATGCACTTGCGGATGCGCCTGGGCGAAGGCTTCCAAGGCCGGGAAGCGCGTGCCCACCACCAGCAGACGCTGGGGCGTGAAGCGCTCGAGCAAAGCTGCCAGGGCCTGCTGTGGGGTGCGCTGGGAGAAACTGTCGGTCATTGCCAATCCTCGTTCAGGTCGTCCTAGCCTATCGGGCCGGGAGCGCTCGGCAAAGAGGCGTGGTGCCCTGTATGGCTTATTGCTGGCAGAGAGGAAGCGGGCGGTCTTTACTCCGAAGGATCGGTCTTATGCCGATTCCCCCTAGGAGATGCGACAAAATGAGCATAGTACGCACAGCGATACCCCTGGTCCTGCTCACCAGCGTGTTGACTGGTTGTGCAGGTTTGCAAAAAACCGATTGGCCGAAGTGTGCTGCCGTCGGGGGTGTAAGTGGCGCAGCCCTCGGCGCCATCGAGAGTTCCACTTGGGCGGGTTGGGGCGCGCTGCTTGGCGGTGGCCTGGCGGCGGGCTACTGCTGGGCCCACGGCGATGGCGACGAAGATGGCGATGGCGTACCGGACAGCCGGGACAAGTGCCCTGGCACGCCACGCGGTGTACAGGTCGATGCCAACGGCTGCCCACCGGCACCGGCGCCGGTCGAGGAGGTGGTGGTACAGAAGGAAGAAGTCATCGTCATCCGCGACGTGCACTTCGAATTCGATTCCGCCCGCCTGACTGCCACCGACAAGGAGCGACTGAACACCATTGCCACCCGGCTGAAGCAGGAAGCGCCCAGCGCCCGCCTGACCGTCACCGGACATACCGACAGTGTGGGTTCTGATACCTACAACCAGAAACTGTCCGAGCGCCGTGCGCATTCGGTCACCGACTATCTGGTCGAAAGCGGTGTGCCACGTAGCAGTTTCGTTGCGGTGGTAGGGGCCGGGGAGTCCCAGCCGGTTGCCGACAACGCGACGGCTGATGGCCGTGCCATGAACCGCCGCACCGAGATCAAGATCCAGCGCTGACGGCATGCGCCCATGCCTTGAGCAGTGGCATGGGCGCGTCTTTACTCGGGTGACCGGTAGAGACCGGTGACACAGGAGCATTGATCATGGGTGTTATGTCTAAGGCGGCGTTGCCGCTGGTGCTGGTTACAGGCCTGCTCGCCGGTTGTGCCACCCACAGCGATGGCAGCGCGCCCCTCAATCAACGGACCTGGCCCCTGTGCAGCCTGCTAGGCGGGCTGGTCGGCGGCGGCTTGGGTGCCATCGAGAATTCCAGTTGGGCTGCCGGTGCCGGAGCGCTCGGCGCCATCGCCGGTGGCTTGATCTGTTACGCCCAGGATGGCGACGAGGATGGTGATGGCGTGTTCGACCGTCGCGATCGCTGCCCTGATACCCCGGCCGGGACGTCGGTCAATCACATGGGCTGCCCGTTGCCGCAGTATCCGACAACGCCACCGGCAGGCGAAGCGCCGGTGCCTGAGGTCATTACCCTGGATGACCAGGGGCAGGTGCTGTTCGCCTTCGACTCGGCACAGTTGACCGTCGAGGCCCAGCAACGCCTGCGCGCCTTGCTCCCCCAACTGAGCGATCCGCAGGTGACCCGTATCAAGGTCATTGGCTTTACCGACAGCGTCGGCACCGATGCATACAATCAGGGCCTGTCTGAGCAGCGTGCCGGCAGTGTCGCGGAGTTCTTGATCGGTCAGGGGCTGGCAGCGGACAAGGTGACCAGCCAAGGCCGCGGCGAAAGCGAGCCTGTGGCCGACAACGACACAGAAGAAGGTCGTGCCCGTAATCGACGGGTAGAACTGCACCTGAATTGACACCTCTGGCGCCTACCCTGGCATAGGTTTACTGTTGGCTGCACGGCCTGCTCGCTCGGGCCTTGCAGCCATAACAACAAATTCAGGGGGCGGGTATGAAATTCATCCTGGGCCTGGGCAAGGCCCTGACGGTGGTGTTCTGGTGGGTGGTGCTGTTTAACCTGTTCATGCCGCAACCGCTGCCGTTCAATCTGTTGCTCAATGCCGTGGGGATCTTCCTGCTGAGCCTGCACTGCCTGGAAGTGCTGTTCTTCAATGCCAGTCTGCGCGGGCGTAGCCACCGTTGGTTCGATCGGCTGCAGATCCTGCTGACGGGCATTTTTCATGTCATGTCCATTCCCAAGCCCTTGGAGACGCCACGCCATGCGTAAGGTGATGTTGATGCTGGCGTTGACCAGTCCCATGGTCCAGGCCGAAAGCCTGGACGTCGCGGCCCATTCGATGTTGCGCCTACCGAACAAGGCGAGCAGCGTGCACCTGGAGCAATTGCAGATCGCCGATTCGGCGACATTGTTGCTGCCCGCGACGCTGACGGAGCTGAAGGTGGATCGTCTGGTGCTGGGGCGCGATGCGCGTATTGCCATTACCCCCGCCGAGGCCCCTTTGCGTATCGAGACCGGTGTTGCCGAGCTGGGTGACGGCAGCGAAATCAGTGCCACCGGCGCTGCCGGCACTTATGAACGCGCCGCCCGGCCTGGGCGGGATCTGGAACTCAGGCTGAACGGGTTGCAGGCGCAGCGGCTGTCGATCGATGCCCGAGGCGGCGCCGGTGCGCCAGGCTATGTCGGGCTCGATGGTGCCAACGGCAAAGCCGGCGGTTGTACCTGGGGCCAGGCTAGCCGCGGCGCCAATGGAGACGACGGTGGAAACGGGCATGATGGCGCTTCCGGTGGGCGCATTCGCCTGGCTGTGCCGGAGGGGTTCCCGCCGGAGCGTATCCAGGTTCGGCTCGATGGCGGTGCGCCGGGCAAGCCGGGTGCGGCGGGCAAGGCTGGCTTGGGCGGCGCCAGCAAGGGATGCCTTGTTTATCGAACCGACGCCGGTGCGGATGGGCGGCCAGGCGTGGAGGGGCAGCCCGGGTTGGCAGGAGCGGCTGGGGAGTTGGTCCTGGAGCGTTTATGAGTTGATTATTGGGCGAAGCTGATTCAGTTCGTCCCAAACACCTCCACTCGGCGTGCTGATAGGGGCCTGTTTTGGACGGTGGAGCAACCGTCAGCCATTCAAGCTGGTGCCGCTGCGCGGCCCATCGCAGGCTTCGCCAGCGCCAGGTTCTGTGCTGTGCGATAGTCCAGGCGCTACCAATGGCGACCTCAAGGCCGCGTGGAGGTTTCTGTAGGGCAGGCGCGCAATGCCCTTCGGCGTGAGCCGAAGTCGCGAGATGGAGGCTTGCACCGCTAGCCGGAGAAGCCCAAGCCCAACCTCAAACCAAAACCCGCGAACTGGCCACCACCACAACCAAAATCCCCAACAGCAAATTAACCCCGACCATTCGACGAATCTGCCCAAGCACGCCAGCCCCCGTCGCCCAGTCCTCAGCCGTCACTGCCGCCCGCAGCTGTGGCAGCAACAGCGCCTGAACCCGCATGAACAACGCAAACATGGCAATCCCACCCCCAATCATCACCTGGATGTAGCGCGGTGCGGTCTCGAAGCCATTGAAGCGCAGGTGCAACATCCCGATACCGCTTATCGCAAGAATGACCACTGCCAGCCAGACCCATCGGAAGAACCGTCGGAAAACTTCCACCCACAACTTCAGTCGTGCAGGCCCTTCGAGGGCTGAAACCGCCGCTGGCCGCAGTACCAGCCAGGCGAAGAACATACCGCCGACCCAAACCAGGGCCGCGAGGACATGCAATGTGTAGGGCAGGGCAAAGGCAAGCATCCGGATCTCCATGCGGCATAAAGGGCAATAGCGGGGTATGATAGCCGGCCCATGCGAAACACTGAAAATTTATCCAGCCCTCCGGGCGCCTGCAGACCATGATCAGCAACGAACTCAAAGCCACCATCCAGGGCGCCTACTCGCGTTTTCTCGAAGCCAAGAGCCTAAAGCCCCGCTACGGCCAGCGCCTGATGATCGCCGAAGTGGCCAAGGTGCTCGGCGACATCGCCTGTGACGATGAAGGACGCCGTGCAGGCGAGCCCGCCGTGGTCGCGGTCGAGGCCGGTACCGGTACCGGCAAGACGGTCGCCTACAGCCTGGCCGCCATTCCCGCCGCCAAGGCTGCCGGCAAGCGGTTGGTGATCGCCACAGCAACCGTCGCCCTGCAAGAGCAGATCGTCTTCAAGGATCTGCCCGACCTGATGCGCAGCAGCGGGCTCAACTTCAGTTTCGCCCTGGCCAAGGGCCGGGGCCGCTATCTGTGCCTGTCCAAGCTCGACATCCTGTTGCAGGAGGGGCATGCCCAATCGGCCACGGCGCAGCTGTTCGAGGAAGAGGGCTTCCGCATCGAGGTCGATGAAAAGAGCCAGAAGCTGTTCAACAGCATGATCGAGCGGCTCGCCGGCAACCGCTGGGACGGCGACCGCGACAGCTGGCCCGAGGCACTCGAGGACCAGGACTGGGCCCGTCTGACCACCGACCACAGCCAATGCACGGGGCGCCACTGCCCGAACTTCCAGCAGTGCGTGTTCTACAAGGCCCGTGAGGGTATGGGCAAGGTCGATGTGATCGTCACCAACCATGATATGGTCCTGGCCGATCTGGCCCTGGGCGGCGGTGCCGTATTGCCCGATCCGCGCGATACCATTTACGTCTTTGACGAAGGCCATCACCTGCCGGACAAGGCCATTGGCCACTTCGCCCATTACTCGCGGCTGCGCTCGACCGCGGATTGGCTGGAACAGACCGCCAAGAACCTCACCAAGCTCCTGGCTCAGCATCCTTTGCCGGGTGACCTGGGCAAGCTGATCGAACAAGTGCCGGAACTGGCGCGGGAAGTGCGTACCCAGCAACAGTTCATGTTCACCCTGTGCGAGCAGGTCGCGGATTTCCGTCCCGGTGAAGACATGGAAGGCCGGGAGCGTCCACGCTACCGCTTCGAGGGCGGTGTGGTGCCGGAGCAGATTCGCGAGGTTGGGATCGAGCTGAAGAAAGGCTTCGCCCGTCTCAATGATGTGTTCACCCGGCTGGCCGACCTGCTCAAGGAAGGCATGGACGGTGAGGTCAACATCGGTATCGCCAGTCATCAGGCCGAGGAATGGTACCCGCTGTTCGGCAGCCTGGTGACCCGTGCCCAGGGCAACTGGGAGCTATGGACCGCCTTTACCGCCGAGGACCCCGAAGACAGCCCGCCCATGGCGCGTTGGCTCACACTTGCCGAAAGTGGTGCGCTGTTCGACATCGAGGTCAACGCCAGCCCCATTCTGGCTGCTGAAATGCTGCGTCGCAGCCTGTGGAACGTCGCTCATGGCGCCTTGGTGACCTCCGCGACCCTCACTGCCCTGGGCAAATTCGATCGATTCCGCATGCGCTCGGGGCTGCCACGCGATGCGGTCACCTGTGTCGTACCCAGTCCGTTCGTGCACGGCGATGCAGGCCTGTTGCGGGTCCCTGACCTGGGAGCCGACCCGCGCGACGTGCCGGGACACACGGCAGCCATCATCCGCGAACTGCCGGGCATGCTCGAGGAGGCCCGTGGCGCGTTGGTGCTGTTCTCGTCGCGCAAGCAAATGCAAGACGTGTTCGATGGCCTGGATCGAGACTGGCGCAAGCTGGTGCTCATCCAGGGCAACCTGTCCAAGCAGGAAACTCTGAACAAGCACAAGGCGCGCGTAGATGACGGCCAGCACAGTGTGCTTTTCGGCCTGGCGAGCTTTGCCGAGGGTGTCGACCTGCCCGGCGCTTACTGCGAACACGTGGTCATCGCCAAAATCCCCTTCGCCGTACCGGACGATCCGGTCGAAGCGGCCCTAGCCGAGTGGATCGAAGCCCGTGGTGGCAACCCCTTCATGGAGATCGCCGTCCCCGACGCCTCGCTGCGCTTGATCCAGGCCTGCGGGCGCCTGCTGCGTACCGAGCAGGACCGCGGCGTGATCACGTTGCTCGATCGTCGCCTGGTCACCCAGCGCTATGGCAAGGCTATCCTCAATGCGCTGCCGCCGTTCCGGCGGGAAATTTCCTGACGGTCGCGGCTCGGCTGCGACCTGCTGTTCATTACCTGTCACGGACCCATGGTCCTGAAGGAGAGCTTCAACCCTATGATCCGCCGCACCCTGCCTGCCGTTCTCGCCCTGTTGTTCAGCTCGCCCTTGCTGGCCGGGCAGCAGACGTTGTTCAGCTTCGTGCGTCCGGCAGCGGTGGTCAATGTGACCACAACCGATGCCCATATGCCGCAATATAACGCCGAGCAGACCACCGAAGGCGAGGTGCTGCGGCGCGTGGTGTTCAACCCAGTGCAGCAGCCGACCTTGCGCCTGAGCCCGCAGAATGGCGCTTGGGACTGGTCAGCCGGCCAGGCCCTGACCCTACGATTGCAAAGCGCCATGGACTGGGCATTGACTGTGGACGTAACGGTGCAGAGTAGCGACGGTCGCACCCTGAGCAGCCGTATCGACCTACCTGCGGGCCCTGCGCAGACGGTGCTGGTGCCTTTGCGGGCCCGTTCGCCATTGAGCCAGGGCATGCGCGCCGGGCCGCCGATGCCCTGGATGTATGAGGGGCAGCGCGTATTGCTCGCGAGCAGTGCAGGGGAGGTGGATCTTGCGCAGGTGGTTGGCGTCAGCCTGAGCATCCCTAATCCGAAGGTGGCCCAGAGCCTGCTGATCGAGAGGGTCGGCATCCAGGACGATGACCAGGTCTTCACGGCCGCCTACGAAGGGCTGCTCGACGCCTACGGCCAGTCTACGCGCGGGCGATGGCCTGAAAAAATCACCAGTGATGAGCAGTTGAAAGCCGCCCGAGGACGTGAGCAGCAGCAGCTCAAGGGCTGGCTTGATGCCCGCGGCAAGCAACAGCTCGATGCCTATGGGGGGCTGCTGGCCGGGCCGGCATTCGAAGCCAAAGGGTTCTTTCGAACCGAGAAGCGCGACGGACGCTGGTACCTAGTGACGCCGGATGGGCACGCGTTCTATTCCCTGGGCGTCAATGCAGTGGCCACCGATGGCGGGCGCACTTATGTGGCGGGCCGCGAAAGCATGTTCAAGGCTTTGCCTGGCGAGGGTGAACCGCTGGCAGCCTTCTATGGGCAGGGTAACAACGACGATGGCAATGCCTCATCGCAGGGGCGCAATTTCAAGCAAGGTCGCTGGTTCGACTTCTATGCAGCCAACCTGTACCGCACCTATGGCGAGCCTTGTCCGGCAAGCCCAGCGGTGCCGTGCCCACCAGCCACCCTGGATGCTGCACGCTGGCAGGCCCATACCTTGGACCGGCTGCAGGCCTGGGGCTTCAACACCCTGGGCAACTGGAGCGAGCCGGCGCTGGGGCAGGCTCGGCGGATACCCTATACCCTGCCGTTGTCGATCGTCGGCGACTACACCAGCATCAGCACCGGCATGGATTGGTGGGGCCGCATGCCCGACCCATTCGACCCGCGCTTTGCCATGGCGACCGAGCGTGCGGTCGCCATCGCGGCTCGGGATCACCGTGATGACCCATGGCTGATTGGCTACTTCGCTGACAACGAACTGGCCTGGGCGGCCCCTGGCGAAGACCCCAAGGCCCGCTATGGCCTGGCTTACGGCACCTTGCGCCTGACGACCGATGTGCCGGCCAAGCGCGCCTTCCTCAAACAGTTGCGCGACAAGTACCGCAACCAGCAAGGCTTGTCCAAGGCTTGGGGCATCGACCTGCAGGCCTGGGAGCTGATGGAAGACCCTGGTTTCGAAGCGCCTTTGCCGAACCCCGAGCATCCCGAGATCGAGCGCGACTACCAGTACTTCCAGCAGGTATTTGCCGAGACGTATTTCAAGACCATCTCCGACGCGCTCAAATGGCATGCCCCCAACCACCTGTTGCTGGGCGGTCGATATGCGGTGAGCACCCCGGAGGCGGTCAAGGCCTGCGCCGAGTTCTGCGACGTACTCAGCTTCAATTTCTATACCCTCAAGCCTGAGGACGGCTATGACTTCGCCCGCTTGGCTGAACTGGACAAGCCCGTACTGGTCTCGGAGTTCCAGTTCGGCTCGCGCGATCGTGGACCGTTCTGGCCGGGGCCGGTGGAGGTCGCAAGGGAAGAGGACCGTGGGCCGGCCTATGGCAACTTCCTCAAGGCGGCTCTGGCCCAGCCGATGATCGTCGGTGCGCACTGGTTCCAGTACCTTGATCAGCCGGCCAGCGGGCGCCTGCTCGATGGGGAAAACGGCCACCTTGGCCTGGTCGCCATTACCGACGTGCCGTATCCGGGGTTTGTGGAGGCGGTGCGCAAGAGCAACCAGCAGGCGCTCGAGCACCTACGCAAAGGCCTGGAGCAGCCTGTGCACTGAGGGTAGTGCCGCTATGCGGCTGTATGGCAGTAACAATAGAGCGTAGCGGCCCCGTGCCACGCATGACCATCCGGCCACATTCAGTTTGCAAATTGGCCAACTACTGGAACAATGCACGACTTTCGTTGAGATGAGTCGTACGGAGAGCTGTCGGGTGCAGATCCAGGGTCACTATGAGCTGAAGTTCGAGGCGGTGCGCGAAGCCTTCGCCGCGTTGTTCGACGATCCCCAGGAGCGTGGTGCGGGACTGTGCATCCAAGTCGGCGGCGAAACCGTTGTGGATCTGTGGGCCGGCAGTGCCGACAAGGACGGCCGTGAGGCCTGGCACAGCGATACCATTGCCAACCTGTTCTCGTGCACCAAGACCTTCACTGCTGTCACCGCGCTGCAACTGGTCGGAGAGGGCAAGCTCAGCCTGGACGCTCCTGTGGTGCGCTACTGGCCCGAGTTCGGCCAGGCCGGCAAAGCGTCCGTGACATTACGCCAATTGCTCAGCCACCGGGCGGGCCTACCGGCCATTCGTGAACTGCTGCCGGCTGAGGCGCTTTACGACTGGCAAACCATGGTCGATGCCTTGGCAGCCGAAGCACCCTGGTGGACGCCGGGCACCGAGCATGGTTATGCCGCTATCACCTATGGCTGGCTGATCGGTGAGCTCATCCGGCGTGTCGATGGGCGTGGCCCAGGCGAGTCGATCGTCGCCCGTACGGCTCGTCCCCTGGGGCTGGATTTCCATGTCGGTCTGGCCGACGAAGAGTTCCATCGCGTGGCGCACATCGCCCGTGGCAAGGGCAACCCCGGCGATGCTGCGGCCCAGCGCCTGCTCCAGGTAACCTTGCGTGAGCCTGAAGCCTTGTCCACTCGTGCCTTCACCAATCCGCCGGCCATTCTCACCAGCACCAACAAACCTGAGTGGCGACGCATGCAGCAGCCAGCGGCCAATGGCCATGGCAATGCCCGCAGCCTCGCAGGCTTCTACGCCGGCCTGCTCGACGGCAGCTTGCTGGAGTCGGAACTGCTCGATGAGCTGACCCGTGAGCACAGCCTTGGCCAGGACCGAACCTTGTTGACCCAGACACGCTTCGGCCTGGGTTGCATGCTCGACCAGCCCGACGTGGCCAACGCGACGTTCGGATTGGGCGCCCGGGCCTTTGGTCACCCAGGTGCCGGCGGTTCGGTCGGATTTGCCGATCCGGAGTACGACGTAGCCTTTGGTTTCGTGACCAATACGCTGGGCCCCTATGTGCTTATGGACCCTCGTGCCCAGAAGCTGGTACGCGTTCTTGGCACTTGCCTTTGATCGGGTAGTGCGGGTAATGCCCAGGCCCTTTGACTATCCTCAATGCCAACGCCTGATGTGTGTTGGCAAAATTTCTTTCTATTTCATGGTGTATCGCTGATGTCTTCACATAAAACCTTAGCACTCGCTCTGTGCCTGGCCGTTACCGGCTGTGCCCAGCATTCGCAAAATGCGTCGAGCGACGCAGGCCACAGCTGGTGGCCGTTCGGCTCGGACAAAGTGGCCGAGCAGGAAGTGAAGGAAGCCGTGACTGAAAAGGTGGCCAAGGCCGATGCCAAGTCCGAGAGCGGCAGCCGCTGGTGGTGGCCGTTTGGCGGGGATGACAAGCAGGCCAAGGGCCCGGTTGCACCCAAGATCGACCAGAAAGCCACCCAGGCCTGGCTCGATGAATACGAGCCAAAGCTGCGTGAAGCCATCAAAGACAGCAAGTTCGAGTTGGAACGCCGTGACAACGTGCTCGCGGTGACCATCCCCGTGGACGGCTCCTACAACCCGGATCGCCCTAACATGCTGCTACCGATGACCCTGGGCCCGATCACTCGCGTGGCCAAGACCGTCGAAACCGACCCCAAGACCGCCGTGCTGATTCTCGGTCACGCCGACACCAGCGGCGCCGCCGCAGCCAACCAGAAGCTCAGCCTGGAGCGCGCAGCTTCGGTATCGGCGATTTTCCGCCTCAGCGGCCTGCAGCGTGACCGCTTGACCCTCAAGGGCATGGGCTCGGTAATGCCACGTGCTGCTAACGACAGCGCCGAAGGCCGCGCTCTGAACCGCCGCGTTGAAATGCTGCTGACCCCACAGAACACCATGGTTGCGCTGCTGGCCAAGTACCAACAGGCAGCGCCTGCACCTGCGCCTGCGTCGATGGTTGCCACCCAGGACGCTCCGACTCCTGCAGCCAAGGCAGCCGCCGGCAAGCCTGCGGCGAAGGCTGCCGCCAAGCCGGCCGCCAAAAAGCCAGCCGCCAAGGCCAAGGCTCCTGCCAAAGCCACTGCGAAGAAGAAAGCCGCACCGGCCAAGCCGGTTGCAAAGAAGGCCACGACTGAAAAGAAAGTAGCCTCTGCGAAGACCAACTGATCGTCAAGGAAACGCAGTCATGACCCAATCTCTGGCCGATATGCGGCGCGACTACACCCGTGATGGCCTGGCCGAAGCCCAGGCACCGGGTGAGCCGTTCGCCTTGTTCCACCAGTGGTTCGGCGAAGCCGTGAAGACCGAGCAGGCACCGGTTGAGGCGAACGCCATGACCCTGGCCACTGTCGATGAGCAAGGGCGTCCCCATTGCCGGGTGCTGTTGCTAAAGGGGCTCGACGAGCGTGGTTTCACCTTTTTCACCAACTACGACAGTGCCAAAGGCCAGCAACTGCTGGCCAATCCATACGCTGCCATGACGTTTTTCTGGCCGGCGCTGGAACGCCAGGTGCGTATCGAGGGGCGGGTGGAAAAGGTTACGGCCAAGGAGTCTGATGACTATTACCAGGTGCGTCCGCTGGGGAGTCGCCTGGGGGCCTGGGCTTCGCCGCAGAGCCGAGTGATTGCCGGTCGTGAGGAACTCGAAGGCCTGGTCAAGGCTACCGAGGCGCGATTCTCCGATACTCAGCCCCACTGCCCCGAGCATTGGGGGGGATATCGCCTGCTGCCTGAGCGTATCGAGTTCTGGCAGGGTCGCGCCAGCCGGCTGCATGATCGTTTGAACTATCGATGGGTAGAGGGTCAGTGGCTGCGTGAGCGCCTGGCGCCTTAACCTGTGTAAGCGGCGGCCTGGCGTTCAAGCCAGGCTGCCAGTTCCTTCCGCTTGATCTTCTGTCCCCGCGCCTGCTCCAGGCAATCAAGCATGTAGGCCCGTTTGACCGGGTCCTCGCCCGCCAGCGACAAGGCCAGGTCGCGGTCCATCCAGCGGCGCATGCGCACGTACAGCCACCAATGGAAGTACAGGCCTGTAACAGTCACCACAACGACGATGAAGTAATCCATGGCTATCCTTGGTTTTCGATAGTCGAGCCCGCAATGGGGTGTGCAGGCTGTACTGAAGCTGAATAAAAGCAAATTTGTAACGTCTGTGTCGTGACAGTCATCAACGCGCGGGGTCTAATGGACACCTGACTTATGGAGAGTTTCCCATGCGTAAATCCGTTTTGCTGGTGGCGAGTTTCACCACCATGTCGCTGCTGCTCGGCGGTTGTGCTTCCAGTCTGACCGGCGACAGCTATTCCCGAGATGAGGCCCGTCGCGTACAGACCGTGCGTATGGGCACCATCGAGTCCCTGCGTCCGGTGAAAATCGAAGGCACCAAGACCCCGATCGGTGGTGGTGCAGGTGCCGTGGTCGGCGGCGTGGCGGGTAGCGCCATTGGTGGCGGTCGCGGCAGCATCGTCGCCGCCGTGATCGGTGCCGTGGCCGGTGGCCTGGCAGGCTCCGCCGCCGAAGAAGGCCTGACCCGCACCCAGGGTGTGGAAATCACCGTTCGTGAAGACGACGGCAGCATGCGTGCCTATGTGCAGCAAGTGCAGCAGAACGAAATCTTCCGTGTGGGTGAGCGCGTGCGCATCATGACCGTCGATGGCACTAGCCGTGTGACGCACTGATCGTTCTATGGCAATCAAAAACCCCGACTCGGTTTACGCCGGTCGGGGTTTTTTTATTGCCGTAGTGTTCAGTTGATGGGCTTGCGACTGGCCATCGCAGTCATTGCGTAACCGATCAGGGCCGCGAAAAGGGAGCCGGTCAGAATGCCCATGCGGTCCATGCCGGCGAACTCGCTGTCCCCAGGTACGAAGGCCAGGGAGCCGACGAACAAGCTCATGGTGAAGCCGATGCCACACAGGATCGCAACACCCAGCACCTGCCCCCAGTTTGCGCCAGCAGGCAGCGCAGCCAGGCGCAGCTTGACCGCAAGCCAAGTCAGGCCGAACACGCCGACCGTCTTGCCCAACAACAGGCCGACGGCGATACCCATGGGAACCGGATGAGTGAAGCTGTCCAGGTTCATGCCCGCGAGAGAGACACCGGCATTGGCAAAGGCGAACAGAGGCAGGATGGCATAGGCGACCCAGGGATGGAGGGCGTGCTCCAGTCGCAGCAGTGGCGAGGAGGCGGCGTGGCGAGTGCGCAATGGAATGCACAAGGCCAGGGCCACACCGGCTAGGGTCGCGTGGACGCCGCTCTTGAGCACGCAGACCCAGAGGATCAGGCCTACCAGCAGGTAGGGTGTCAGCTTGATCACGCCCAGCCGGTTCATCGCCAGCAGGGTCAGCAGGCAAGCACCCGCCAGCATCAGCGAAACGTTCGACAGGGTACCGGAGTAGAACAGGGCGATGATGACGATGGCGCCCAGGTCGTCGATGATCGCCAGGGTCATCAGGAACAGTTTCAGCGACACCGGTACCCGCTTGCCGAGCAGCGCCAGCACGCCCAGGGCGAACGCGATATCGGTGGCGGTGGGAATGGCCCAGCCGGCGATGGCAGCTGGGTTGTCCCGATTGATCAGCCAATAGATCAGCGCGGGCACCACCATGCCGCCAATGGCTGCGGTGGCCGGGAGGATCACCTGGGAAGGTTTGGACAACTGTCCCTCGATGACTTCGCGCTTGACCTCCAGACCGATCAGCAGGAAGAACAGCGCCATCAGGCCATCGTTGATCCACAGCAGCAGAGGCTTGGCGATCTGCAGGGCGCCGACCTGCACGGCGACCGGCACGTCGAGCAGGCCGCCATACAGATACGAAAGGGGAGAATTGTTGATGATCAGGGCAAGGACCGCCGCGGCGATCAATAGCAGGCCTCCGGCGGCCTCCAGCTGGAGAAAACGGGTAATGAGGGTACGCACGGCCTGACGGGTCTCCATGAACGGGCTCGGATGAAAAGACGTACACCCTAGCGTGGGGGCGTGGGGTATTGGAACAAAAACGCCCTGCGCTTTTGTTATAGGTTTTTACGGCTCGATCTGCGAAGCCTAAAGGGCTTTTGCCGGACACAGTGATGGAAAAAGTCTGGCAGGTGTGAGGGTTCTTTCTGATCTTTGAACCCAGTTGAGGGCTGTGCTGCAGCCCTCGTTTCCATCTGAGTCAGGCATCGAGACCGAGCATGTCCCGTGCCACGGCTTCGGCGATACGAATGCCATCGACGCCTGCGGAAAGGATGCCGCCGGCATAGCCTGCGCCTTCACCTGCCGGGAACAACCCCTTTAGGTTGAGGCTTTGGTAGTCCGCACCTCGCGTGATACGCACCGGCGAGGACGTGCGTGTCTCGATGCCGGTCAGCACGGCGTCGTGCAGGTTGTAGCCCTTGATTTGGCGATCGAACGCCGGCAGCGCTTCGCGGATGGCCTCGATGGCGAAGTCCGGCAGGCTCGGCGCCAGGTCGCCCAGGGTCACACCTGGCTTGTAGGAAGGTTCAACGCTGCCCAGTTCAGTAGAGGGACGGCCAGCGACGAAATCGCCTACCAACTGCGCAGGCGCCTGATAATTGCTGCCGCCCATTACGTAGGCATGGGACTCCAGGCGTTCCTGCAGTTCGATACCCGCCAGCGGGCCGCCCGGGTAATCGCGCTCCGGATCGATGCCGACAACGATGCCGGAGTTGGCGTTGCGCTCGTTACGCGAGTACTGGCTCATGCCGTTGGTGACCACTCGGCCCGGCTCGCTGGTGGCGGCGACCACGGTGCCGCCCGGGCACATGCAGAAGCTGTAGACCGAACGGCCGTTCTTGGCATGGTGCACCAGCTTGTAGTCGGCAGCGCCCAGCTTCGGGTGCCCGGCATATTTACCCAGGCGCGCCTTGTCGATCAGTGACTGCGGGTGTTCGATGCGGAAGCCGACCGAGAACGGCTTGGCCTCCATGTAGATGCCTTTGGCATGGAGCATGCGGAAGGTATCGCGAGCACTGTGGCCCAAGGCCAGGACCACATGGCGCGAGTGTAGCTGTTCGCCGCTCTCCAAGACCACGCCGGTCAGTTGACCGTCATCGATCAGCAGGTCGGTGACCTTTTGCTCGAAGCGGACTTCCGCGCCTAGGGCAATCATGTCCTGACGCATCTGCTCGACCATGCCGGTCAGTCGGAAGGTGCCGATGTGCGGTTTGTTGATGTAGAGGATTTCTTCTGGCGCACCGGCCTTGACGAACTCTTCCAGGACTTTGCGGCCATGGTGGTTCGGATCCTTGATCTGGCTGTACAGCTTGCCGTCGGAGAAGGTGCCGGCGCCGCCTTCACCGAACTGGACGTTGGACTCGGGGTTGAGCACGCTCTTGCGCCACAGGCCCCATGTGTCCTTGGTGCGCTGGCGTACTTCCTTGCCACGCTCCAGGATGATCGGGCGAAAGCCCATCTGCGCCAGCAACAGGCCTGCGAAGATGCCGCAAGGGCCGAAGCCGACCACGATCGGCCGTTCCTGCAGGTCGGTAGGTGCATGACCGACGAACTTGTAGCTGATATCGGGGGCAACGCCGATGTTGCGATCGTCAGCGAACTTGCGCAGCAGTTGCGCTTCGTTGCTCGCTTCCAGGTCGATGGTGTAGATGAACAGCATTTCGCTGTTCTTCTTGCGGGCATCGTAGCTGCGCTTGAACAGGGTGAAGCTGAGCAGTTGTTCATCGGTGATGCCCAGGCGCTCGACGATCGCGTCACGCAGGGCTTCATCAGAGTGGTCCAGGGGCAGCTTCAGTTCGGTGATTCGTAGCATGGCAGGGTCCAGTATCCCGGCCATGGGCGGCCGGCGGCTTTACACAAACCGCCAAGTATAAGCTGTTAGCCTTCCTGACTGGAGGATAAAAGCGCCCCGGTGATCAGTTGTCGCGGGCACCGCCGTAGTAGCCGCAGCCTTGCAGTGTCTGGCCATCGATACGCAGCTCGGCGCGCAGATGGCGAACAGCTCCGGTGGCGCCATCGATGCAGCGTTGCGGGGCGACCCACAGCTCGATGCGTTGGCCATTGGCTTCGCTGGACAGGCTCAAGCCACCGCCAGGCATCTGCTCTTCTAGGTAAGGCAGGGGCAGTGGGTCCTTGCCGACACGCTCCAGCACCATGCCCTTGCCGCTGGCCTTGATCGCCCAGTCCGGCTCGTGGCCGTCGGCGCGCAGGGTCAGTTGCTTGAAGTTGGGGTCTTCGCAGGCCTGTGCGGAAGGTTCGAGGCGATACAGGCGTTGCACTTCCAGACGGCCGTCGTTGTTGGCCTGCTTGGTGCCGGTCAGGCTGCCGCGCACATCGGCGAACAGCTTGTCGCCTGCGTCGTCGGCCAGATTGGCAGCCTCCTGCAGGATGCCGGTGCCGGCAGCATCGCTGACCACGAAACGGCGGGCTTCATTGCAGGGTTTGAACAGCAACTGGCCGCCCCCGGCGCTCAGCTCGCCCTGCATGCGGGTGGTGCCGATATTCGGATCGACCGGCTTGTCCGCCATGAGCTGGCAGCCGGCGAACAGCGGCAGCAGGGTGACGAGCAGCAGGGGAGGGGTCAGACGCATGGGGCGGGCTCCGAAAACGTTGCAAAAGAGCTGGCCACGTTACTCAGGCTGGACGTCTATCACAAGCGTGGGGTTGATTGTGCCGGCTCGTTCGCGGGTAAAACGCGAGGGCATGCCTGGTGAATGAGGCGCCTGCCTTTCAGGCATGAAAAAAGGGCCCGAAGGCCCTTTTTCAATCGTAGGTCGATCAGCCGCCCAGATAGGCGTCGCGCACCTTCGGGTCGACCAGCAGTGCTTCACCGGTACCCTGCATCACAACCTTGCCGTTCTCCAGCACATAGGCGCGGTCGGCGATCTTCAACGCCTGGTTGGCATTCTGCTCGACCAGGAACACCGTCACGCCGTCACGGCGCAGTTGTTCGATGATGTCGAAGATCTGCTGGATGATGATCGGCGCCAGGCCCAGAGAAGGCTCATCGAGCAGCAGCAGCTTGGGCTTGCTCATCAGCGCCCGGCCGATGGCCAGCATTTGCTGCTCGCCACCGGACATGGTGCCGCCTCGCTGTACGTAGCGTTCCTTCAGGCGCGGGAACAGCTGCAGAACCTTGTCCAACTGCTCCTGGTAATCGCCCTTGTTGGTGAAGAAACCGCCCATTGCCAGGTTCTCCTCCACGGTCAGGCGGGCGAACACACGGCGGCCTTCCGGCACGACCGCGATGCTCTTGCGCATGATGTGCGAGGAGGGCTGGCCGACCAGTTCCTCACCCAGGTACTTGATGCTGCCGCTGTGGGCCTGGGGCGAGCCGCAGAGGGTCATCAGCAGGGTGGATTTGCCGGCGCCGTTGGCGCCGATCAGGGTGACGATCTCGCCCTGGTTGATCTCCACGTTGACGCTGTGCAGCGCCTGGATCTTGCCGTAGAAGGTGGAAACGTTCTCGAACTTCAGCATTTACGCCTCCCCCAAGTAGGCCTTGATCACATCAGGGTTGCCGCGAATTTCTTCCGGCGTACCATCGGCCAGGGGTGTGCCCTGGTTGATCACCACGATGTGGTCGGAAATGCTCATCACCAGTTTCATGTCGTGCTCGATCAGCAGCACGGTCACGTTGTGGGATTCGCGCAGGTAGGCGATCAGGGCCTTGAGGTCCTCGGTCTCCTTGGGGTTCAGGCCGGCGGCTGGTTCGTCGAGCATGATGATCCGTGGCTGGGTCATCATGCAGCGGGCGATCTCCAGGCGGCGTTGCTGGCCGTAGGCCAGGGTCCCGGCGGTACGGTTGGCGAACTCGGTCAGGTTGACCTTCTCCAGCCAGTACTGTGCGCGCTCCATGGCCTCCTTCTCGCTGCGGCGGAAGCTCGGGGTCTTGAACAGGCCTGCGAAGAAGTTGGTGTTCAGGTGGCGGTGCTGGGCGATCAGCAGGTTTTCCAGGGCGGTCATTTCCTTGAACAGACGCACGTTCTGGAAGGTCCGTACCACGCCTTTGCGAGCGATCTCATGGCCGGCCAGGCCCTGGATCGGCTGGCCATCGAGCAGGATGGTGCCACCGCTGGGCTTGTAGAAGCCGGTCAGGCAGTTGAAGACGGTGGTCTTGCCGGCGCCGTTCGGGCCGATCAGCGCCACCACTTGTTTCTCCTTGACGGTCAGGCCCACGCCGTTGACCGCCAACAAGCCGCCGAAGCGCATGCTCAGGCCGCTGACTTGCAGAATTTCGCGGCTCATCGACGCAGCTCCATATGGGGACGTTGCATAGGCAGAAGGCCCTGCGGACGCCAGATCATCATCAACACCATCAGGGCACCGAACATCAACATCCGGTACTCGCTGAACTCACGCATCAGCTCCGGCAGCAGGATCATCACGATGGCCGCGAGGATCACGCCCAGCTGAGAACCCATGCCGCCCAGCACGACGATGGCGAGGATGATCGCCGACTCGATGAAGGTGAACGACTCCGGTGTCACCAGACCCTGACGGGCGGCGAAGAAGCTACCGGCGAAACCTGCGAAGCACGCGCCGAGGGTGAAGGCCGACAGCTTGATCACGGTCGGGTTCAGGCCCAGTGCACGGCAGGCGATCTCGTCCTCGCGCAACGCTTCCCAGGCGCGGCCGATCGGCATGCGCAGCAGGCGGTTGATGACGAACAGCGCCAGCAACGCCAGCAGCAGGGCCACCAGGTAGAGGAAGATGACCTTGTTGATCGAGTTGTACGGCAGGCCAAAGAACTCATGGAAGGTCTGCATTCCCTCGGCGGCGCGGCGTTCGAAGGTCAGGCCGAAGAACTCCGGCTTGGGGATGTTGCTGATGCCGTTGGGGCCGCCGGTCCAGTCGGTGAGGTTACGCAGGAACAGGCGGATGATCTCGCCGAAGCCGAGGGTCACGATTGCCAGGTAGTCACCACGTAGGCGCAGCACCGGGAAACCGAGCAGGAAGCCGAACGTGGCAGCCATCAAGCCGGCGATCGGCAAGCATACCCAGAAGCTCCAGCCCAAATAGTGCGAGAGCATGGCGTAGCTGTAGGCGCCGACGGCGTAGAAGCCGACATAACCCAGGTCGAGCAGTCCAGCCAAGCCGACCACGATGTTCAGGCCAAGGCCCAGCAACACGTAGATCAGGATCAGTGTGGCGATGTCGACCGCGCCGCGCGAGCCGAAGAACGGCCATACGAGCGCCGCGACGATCAAACCCATGATCACATAGCGCTGGGTTTTGGGCAGGGTCAGGTAGTTGCTGACGGCCGGAGGGATCAGTTTGCGATCCGAGCGGCGGCCCATCACCGAGTTCCATTGCTTGTCGAACAGCACACGCAGGAACATCAGTACCGAGCACACGGCGATGATGCTGATGGTGAACGAGCCCTGGCTGTGCACGGCCAGGCTGATGCCATCGATGCTCAGTTTCAGGCCCAGTACCGGGAAGGCCACCGCCCATACCAGCAAGGCGCTGAAGAACGCCTGTTTGAGATTTCTGTTCATACTTTTTCAACCTCCGGACGGCCCAGGATGCCGGTCGGCCGGAACAGCAGGACAAGAACCAACAAGCCGAACGCCACGACGTCCTTGTACTGGTCGCCGAAGATATCGGCACCAAACGCTTCGGCCACGCCCAGCACCAGCCCGCCGAGCATGGCGCCCGGGATGCTGCCGATGCCGCCCAGTACCGCCGCGGTGAAGGCTTTGAGGCCCACCAGGAAGCCGGCGTTGGGGTTGATAACCCCGTACTGCATGCTCAGCAGCACGGCCGCCACCGCCGCCAGCGCGGCGCCGATGACGAAGGTCAGGGCGATGATGTTGTTGGTGTTGATGCCCAGCAGGTTGGCCATCTTGATGTCCTCGGCGCAGGCACGGCAGGCGCGCCCCAGACGGGAACGGGAGATGAACAGGGTCAGGCAGGTCATGGCCACCAATGTGACCACGAACACCAGGATCTGCATGTAGGACACCAGGACTTCCTCCGCACCGCCCGGCCCGAACGAGAAAGCGCCCGGAATCAGGTTGGGGATGGATTTGTCCTTGGAGTCCTGGGAAAGCAGGACAGTGTTTTGCAGGAAGATCGACATACCGATAGCAGAAATCAGCGGGATCAGGCGGTTGCTGTTACGCAGCGGCCGGTAGGCGACCCGTTCGATGCTATAGCCATAGGCACTGGTGACGAAGATCGTCGCGACGAAAGCGACGGTCATCAGGATCGGCAGCGAATGGATACCCATCATGGCCAGGCCCGCAAGGGCGATGAAGGCCACGTAGGAACCGATCATGTACACCTCGCCGTGGGCGAAGTTGATCATGCCAATGATGCCGTACACCATCGTGTAGCCGATGGCGATCAAGGCATAGGTGCTGCCGATGGTCAATCCATTAACCAGTTGTTGGAAGAAATGGTAGATCTCAGGCATTACAGCGCTCCTAAAAACCTGATTTGCATTCGCTGGCGGGTGGTGAACCCGTCCCGTATCGAGGGCTTGGCAACGATGACAGGCACGGCCAGGGAACCGCGGGTGACGGTTTTAAGATTTTCAGGTGAACCCCCTCCCGGATCGCGGGAATCGGGCCCATGAACCTCGTAAAACAAAGCCCACTGCTCACACAGTGGGCTTTCGGTTAGCTAGTCACGCTGTTACTGGGGAGAGACTTCGGTCTTCGGTTTGCCGAAGTGCCATTCGTAGACCACGAACTTGAAGTCCTTCAGGTCGCCTTTGTCATTGAACGACAGATCGCCGGTCGGAGTCTTGAAGGTGCCTTTGTGGATTTCGGCCGCGACTTTTTCGGCGTCGTCGCTGGTGCCGGCGGCCTTGATGCCGTCAGCGATCACCTGGACGGCGGAGTAAGCCGGGAACACGAACGGGCCGGATGGATCTTGGTTCTTGGCCTTGATGCCGTCGACGATGGCCTTGTTCGCAGGGTCGGCGTCGAAGGACTTGGGCAGGGTGACCAGCAGGCCTTCGGAGGCATTCTGGGCAATCTGCGAGATGGAGTCGTTGCCGACGCCTTCTGGCCCCATGAACTTGGCTTTCAGGCCTTTTTCCTGGGCTTGGCGCAGGATCAGGCCCAGTTCTGGGTGATAGCCACCGTAGTAGACGAAGTCGACGTTGTTCTGCTTGAGCTTCTGGATGATCGAGGAGAAGTCCTTGTCACCAGCGTTGAGGCCTTCGAAGACAGCGACCTTGACGTTCTTGCCTTCCAGGGTCTGCTTGACCGCGGTGGCGATGCCTTCGCCGTACTGCTGCTTGTCGTGCAGGACCGCGACGACCTTCGGTTTGACGTGGTCGGCAATGTAGTTGCCGGCGGCAGGGCCCTGGGCGCTGTCCAGGCCGATGGTGCGGAAGATCAGCTTGTAGCCACGGGCGGTGATTTCCGGGCTGGTGGCAGCCGGGGTGATCATGATCACGCCTTCGTCTTCGTAGATATCCGACGCAGGCTGAGTGGAGCTGGAGCACAGGTGGCCGACCACGAACTTGACGCCATCGTTGACCACTTTGTTGGCGACCGCAACGGCCTGTTTAGGGTCGCACGCGTCGTCGTATTCCTTGGCCTCGAGCATCTTGCCGTCGATACCGCCTTTGGCGTTGATGTCCTCGATGGCTTTTTTCGCGCCGATGAACTGCATGTCGCCATACTGGGTGACCGGACCGGTCTTAGGGCCGGCGATACCAATCTTGATGGTGTCGGCGGCAAACGAATGGCTGGCAACCCCGGCCAGAACCATTGCGGCGAACAGCTTGGAAATCTTGATCATAGTGCTCCACTCATTCTGTTGTAATTCTTATAGTCCTGGCGGCCAGGGCTACAGATCGGGCGGCTCCGGCATGGCCACGCCATGTCGCAAGCCTACCTTCCCCCGGAACATGTCCCGGAACTGTACCGGTACAGTGTAGAGCGCCCTTCGAGCGCTTGAAAAGCGGGCGAAAAGCGCGACTTTCTCCGGGTGTCGCCTGATCGAAACAAAGATACAGAAAAGCGCCATTACTTTGCCTGCATCCTTGGCCCCACCCCACAACTTCGGGACTGATCGACCAATTTACGTATTTGAAACCGGGTTTTTCTGCAAAAATGCCGGCCTTTTCAAATGCCACATTTCTGCCGGTAGGAACCCATGACTGATCAAGCAAGCACCCTCTATGCCAAATTGCTCGGCGAGACGGCAATCATCGAGTGGAAAGCATTGGAGCGTTTCTGGGCCAAAGGTGACCTGATTTGGGTCGACCCCAGCCTGGACCTGATCGCTGTTGCCGAGGCGATGGCCGAGAATCGCAGCGAGATCTTCGCCAAGTGGCGCAATGATGGCACTGTGGCGCCCGTCACCGCAGAGCAGGCGCTGGACCTGCAAAGCCGCGATCCAGAGATCTGGGCGGTGGTCGTTTCGCCGTTTATCGTGATCCAGGTAAAGAAACCGGAATAAGCGCGGGCGTTTTTAGTGCGCGAAAACGCACAGTGCGCCACAAGGGTGCGCATTGACGCTCACGTAAGGTGGAAACAAGTAACAACGGCGCCGCGGTTCGGCGTGGCGGTAACAGTTTACGGCATGCGTAATGGACATCCCGCTTCAGCCTTGGCTAGCGCCAGTTGAATCCCTGGAGCTGGCCAAGCCTGCGATGGGCCGCGACGCGGCCCCAAGCGGTCCGTTAGTAATCCACCCGCCCGGTATGGTTGTTCAGAGAGATGACCCGAGTCTTGCCTATCCGGTGGCGGAAGATTTCGCGCAGGTATTTCACTGCTTTCTTCACGCACTCGCGTGACAGGCGGATGTCGTTGATCGAGACGAAGCGGCTCTTGTCGTTGATCAACTCGCGGTACTTCTTCTCGTACATCGGTTTGATCGCGTACCAGTTGGTGTCGAGGATCTTGGCCGGGTTTTCGAACTCGTTGAGCAGGTCGTCGATGCGTTCTTCGGCGAAGTGCTCGCTGGTGATGAATTCGAGGATGGCGTTGTCCAGCGTGTCGTCGAAGCGGTACGGGGTACGCGCGAAGCAGCGCTTGATGAAGGCCACGATCAGTGTCAGGAAGTCGTCCGACAGGCACGGACTCTTGGCGATCAGGGTGGTCAGCGACAGATTCGCCGATGCGCCGATGACCAGCGCGTAGCGCTTGAGCGTGGTGTTGGGGAACAGGCTGTTGAGGTGGGTCTTGAGCCGGTTCAGGTCCATGTACGACAGCTTGTAGTCCTTGGGCAGCGACACGATCGACACCACCGAGGAGCAGTTCTTGAAGAAGTGCAGGTCGTGCAGGGCCGCGGCGTCATAGCCGGAGGCTTGGTATTGCTCGAGCGCCGCGCGGTAACGACGCGATTCGATCGGCAGCAGGCTGATCCCTTCGATGGCCTGGGTCTGCTTGTTGAAGTGCGGCAGGTCGATGGAGCGGAAGAACAGATCGTCGATGTCCAGCCGCGGGCTTTCCTTCTCGAACACCTTGAACTTGTCCGAAGCCGGCGCAGGGCGCTCCGGCACCACCGACTCGGCATAGGCGATGGCGACCGGGCCTGCCAGGCTCATGAACAGGTCGTTGGCGTCCAGGCGAATGGTTTCGCCAATGTCGATGCCGGCGCGACGGAAGTAGTTCTGGTCGTAGTCGGTGGTCACGGCCTGGGCCGTGAGGATGTTGAAGATCTGCTGGGAGATGTACTGGTTGGCGTGCTTCTCCATGGCGTTGACGTCGATGTTCTGGATCGTGCCGTCGTCGCTTTCCTCGGCATAGCGCATGATGTCGTTGGAGATGAGCATCATGGCATTCCAGGGGCGGATGCGCCCCATGACGCTGGCTTCGCTGCTGTCTTCGTTATCGAAGTTGTACGAGAAGTCCCATTCTTCCGACAGGTACTTGCACAACAGGCGCCCGGCATTGATGTGCAATGCCTCGGACATCTCGCTGCGGTGGTCGGAGATATTCGGCAGCACGCAGATGCCGCTGGTGAAGATCGGTTCGAAGACGAACGAGTGACCGCTCTTGCCGTCGTTCTCGTCGGCTGGCTTGGTATCGAAGGTCTTGTTCATGTACGAGTACTGCTGGGCCAGGCCGAATTCCGAGGCCATGCCCGAGCCGGTACCGCCGCCGGCGCTGAAGATGTAGAAATACAGGCGCGACTGGTTGGCCTTGATGCCGCAGGAGTCGATCAGGTACGAGTGGATCAGTTTCCAGTCGGCGCTGGAGAAACGCTGGGTGTCCTTGTTGAGGATGATCTTGGCCAGGTACTGGCCTAGTATCGGCGCGTTACCGGCCCCGCCGGCATGGACCTCTGACAGGTCCATGATTTTCATCTTGCTGTAGTCACGCAAGAATCCACCGCGCTCGCCTTGGCGGGAGAAGCGGATGCGCCCGGCAATGTCCTTGTCCAGGTCACCGAGCATTACCAGCGGCTCCACCAGAAACACCGGCTTCATGGCCTTGTTCTGTACCAGACGCAGGTTCTGGCGGATCCAGCGCGCTGGGCTGTAGCCAGTTTCGCCTTTGTGCCGATCCTCATTGTTGAACTCGTTGAGGAAGAATGTCCGGGCGTTGTAGACCAGCTCGGCCACGTCAAGGGCGATGTTCGAGCCACAGCGGCCCAGGCCGATCAAGCACACCGAAGGGAACTGTTGCTCCAGGCGCAGCTGGTTCTCATCCTCGGCGTGCAGGTTCTGCGGAAACACCAGGTCGCGCAGGCCATCGAGATTATCGAGGATGCGTTGGATGTCCGGTTCGGTGTAGTACAGGTATTGCTGCGTGGGCACACTGCGCACCGGCGCGAGGTCCCGGGCGGCACCCGTGGGCAGGGGGGAGGGGATCGACGACTCGGGCACCGCATTGGCAGAAGTAGTTGTTAGGGTCATAGTGCGCCATTTGCCTTGGGTGGTGGGCCGTCGGACAATTTATGTCATCTAGCCATCACGGGTGGGATTACGCGACTGTATCGTCTGTTTGTCATGCTTCTTTAATCGTCTGCTTGGAGTAGTTCATGAGTACTGCATTGCCTTCGCTGGGGTTCGCCGGAATCGGACTGATGGGATTGCCGATGTGCCAGCGCTTGCTGGCGGCGGGTTACCCGTTGACGGTCTGGAACCGCAACCGGCAAAAGTGCGCCGAACTGGTGGCGGCCGGTGCGCGCCAAGCCGCCAGCCCCGCCGAGTTGTGCCGCGACACGGATATCGTGCTGCTGTGCCTGGCCGATACGGCTGCGGTGCGGGAGGTGGTATTCGGCGAGCAAGGTATTGCCCAGGGCGGACGTGCCGGCCAGCTATTGGTGGATTTCTCCAGCCTGGAGCCGACCGCTACCCGTGAGATGGCGGCCGAGCTTGCCGCGCTGTGCGGCATGGCCTGGCTGGATGCGCCGGTCTCCGGCGGTACTCCGGGCGCCGAGGCCGGCACGCTGGCGATCATGGTGGGAGGCGAGGCGCAGGATCTGGAGCGCGTGCGCCCAGTGTTGTTGACCCTGGGGCAGCGGGTCACGCACATGGGCGGTGTGGGGGCAGGCCAGGTGACCAAGGCCTGCAACCAGATGATCGTGGCGTGCAACGCGCTGGTCATCGCCGAGGTTGTCGCGCTGGCCGAGCAATCGGGCGTTGACGCTCGCCTGATCGCCGAGGCCCTGGCCGGGGGCTTTGCCGACTCCAAGCCACTGCAGATCCTGGCGCCTCAAATGGCTGAGAGTCGGTTCGAGCCGATCAAGTGGCATGTGCGCACGCTACTCAAGGACCTGGATACCGCAGTGAAATTCTCGCGCGAGCAGGGTTCGGCGACACCGGTCAGTGGCCTGGCTGCGCAACTGATGCGCTTGCACGGTAGCCAGGGGTATCTGCAAAAAGATCCGGCGACACTGGTAGAGCTGTATCGCAACAAGGATTGAACATTGGCGCTTGGCCGTCGAGGCGCTCGAGGATCGGCTGAAGTTCGGCCAGGGGCACCGGGCGGCTGAGCAGGTAGCCCTGCAGGAAATCACAACCGTGGGCGGCGAGGAAGGCATGCTGCTCGGTGGTCTCGACGCCCTCGGTGACGACCTGCAGGTGCAGGGTGTGGGCCATGATAATGATCGCCTGGACAATCTCGCGATCCTTCTGGCTCCCCGGCACGTCCTGGATAAACGACCGATCGATCTTGAGTACGTCCAGCGGCAGGCGCCTGAGGTAGGCCAGTGATGAATACCCAGTGCCGAAATCATCGATCGACAGGGCCACGCCTTGGGCGCGGATGCGCTTGAGCAGGCTGACGACCCGCTGGATATCGCCCATCAAGGCATTCTCGGTAACTTCCAGCTCCAGTTGACGAGCGGACACCCCGGCCTGGAACAGCGCCCTTTCCACTTCATTGGGCAACTCCTCGCGGCCAAGGGTCACCGCCGAGCAATTGACCGTGACCTTGAGGTTGCTATAGCCGTGGCGATTGAGCTGCGCCAGGTCATGACACGCCCGGCGCAGTACCCACAGGTCCAGGTCGGCGATCAAACCGTTGGTTTCGGCGATACCGATGAAACGGTCCGGGCTGAGCAGGCCGTGCTGGGGGTGCTGCCAGCGCACCAGGGCTTCGAGCTTTGCGATCTGGCCATTGTGCAGGTCGAAGATTGGCTGGTAGTGAACGCACAGTCCTCGCTCTTCGAGCAGTGCCACGCGCAGCTCTTCTTCCAGTTGCAACTCCAGTGTCGCGCGCGTCCTCAGGCTGCTGTTGAAGAAGTTCAGGCTGTTGCGCCCGCAACCCTTGGATTGGTACAGCGCCAGATCAGCATTCTTGAGCAGCTCTTCGGCCGTGCGTCCGTCATCAGGGAAGATGCTGATGCCGATGCTGGTGGTCATGACCATGCGCCGGCCGCCTAGGTCGATCGGGTCCTTCATTCTCTGCATGATGCGCTGGGCCAGGTGGCGTGCTTCGTCGCGGTTGTTGAGGCTGGTGACGATGCAGAACTCGTCTCCGCCAAAACGGGCTACCAGATCCTGGTTACGGGTTGCGGCCTTGATGTGGCCGGCGATGACCTTGAGCAGCTCGTCGCCTGCGGCGTGGCCAAGGCTGTCGTTGATCCGCTTGAAATGATCGATGTCCAGGAACATCACCGCCAGCCGGTTTTCGCTGTTGGCGTGTTCACACAGGCGTTCGGCGAAGACTTGGTTGAAACCGCGGCGGTTGACCAGGTTGGTAAGGGCATCGTAATGGGCGGCCTGCTGCAGGGAGGCGCGCGCCTGGTCCAATTGGCTGAGCAGGACATTGACCCGACGCAGGTCGTGCTCTTTGCTCTGCAGTTTTCTGTCGGACAAGGCGGCGCTGATGCTGCTACCGCTGATCAGAAGGGTAATGAAGGCGACGGTCAGGCCCAGTTGCAGGCTGTTGTCGGCCGAAGGCAGGCGCAAGGCACTGTCGACGGGAACCACCAGCGTCATGGCAGCCATGTTGATGAAGTGCGTGCCGATCAGGCCGCCTGCTATCAGCAGGCTGGCGGCGTACTTGCTGGCCAGATGCAGGGTGCCGCTGCCCCGGCTGAAAAAACGTCCCATCGACAGCACCAGCAGGCTGGCGCCGAGGGTGACGGCCAGCGCCAGGAGCGTCAGGACGGGCTCGTAGAATTGGTTGGCGTTGATCTTAAGGCCCGCCATCCCCGCGAAATGCATGAGCACGATGCCCAGCCCGGTCAGCAGGGCGCTTTGCACGTAATGGCCCAGATGCATTTCGTCCCGATCGAGACTGTTCATCGCGAACCAGGCGGTGAGCAGGGCGATCAGCAGTGACAAGCCGGTCATCGGCACGTCGTAGCGAATATCGACCGGTGCCTGCAAGGCCAGTGTGCTGATGAAGTGCAGCGCCCAGATGCCGGCGGCCAGACAACAGGCGCCCAGCACACGCCATTGCCGTCGGGCCATGGGGTCTTCGCTCTGGCTCTGGCGTTCGGCCATGTCCAGCGTCGCGAAACAGGCAATGCAGGCCACCCCATAGGCCAGCAGAACCAGCAGGGGGTCATGGCGGCAGTCCAGGAAGATCTGGCCGGTAGTTGGCAGCTTGGCGAACAATTGCAGTCCCAACCACTCCATTGCATGCCTCTTCGTCGAGTTCGCACTCGTCCCCAAAAAAGCCGGTGGAGACCGTTCTGCAGCAGTATAGAAATGAGTGGTTAAGCCTTCCTGATTAATGGCACTTTGATTTCAACCATTTGGATATTGGCTTAATAGCGCGGGGATCTAAGCTTGGCGGTGAGCGCCAGCGCCTACACGTCGTCGAAACACGGTAGGCGCTGGCGAAGCCTGTGCGAGGATGCAGATCAGCCCGCGACCAGGACGCGGATCGCCTCCAGGCGCAGGGCGGCTTTTTCCAGCATGGCCAGGCCTTCTTCGCGCTGCTTGCGCAGGGCGTCGATTTCGCTGTCGCGTACGCTCGGGTTGACGGCCTTGAGCGCGGTCAGGCGGGCCAGTTCTTCGTCAGCTTCGGCGGCCAGGCGGCGCTGCGCCTCGGCCACGCGCTCGACATGGCTAGGCATGACCTTGGCTTCGCCGCTGGCGATGCGCTTGGCCAGTACATCGCGCTGGGCTTGGACGAACTTGTTGGCGCTGGCCTTGGGCACGCTTTCCAACTGGTCATTGAGGGTTTCGAAAGCCACACGAGGGCTCAGGTCGTTGCCGTTGGCATCGAGCAGGCAGCGTAGGGCCGCCGAAGGCAGGTAACGACCCAGCTGCAGGCTGCGAGGGGCGACCACTTCACTGACATAGAGCAGCTCGAGCAGCACGGTGCCAGGCTTGAGCGCCTTGTTCTTGATCAGCGCCACCGCGGTGTTGCCCATGGAACCGGACAGCACCAGATCCATGCCGCCCTGGACCATCGGGTGTTCCCAGGTCAGGAACTGCATGTCCTCGCGCGAGAGCGCCTGGTTGCGGTCATAGGTGATGGTCACGCCTTCGTCGTCGCCCAGCGGGAAGCTGGCGTCGAGCATCTTCTCGCTCGGCTTGAGGATCAGCGCGTTTTCCGAGTGGTCTTCGCTGTCGATGCCAAAGGCGTCGAACAGGGTTTCCATATAGATCGGCAGGGCGAACTGGTCGTCCTGTTCGAGGATCGCCTCCACCAGCGCCTGACCTTCGCCCGCACCACCGGAGTTGAGCTCCAGTAGCCGGTCGCGGCCGCTGTGCAGTTCGGCTTCCAGACGCTCGCGCTCTGCGCGGGCTTCATCCACCAGCGCCTCCCAGGCCTTGCTGTCGCCCCCTTCGAGCAGCTGCAGCAGGCGCGGGCCGAACTGGTGCTGCAAGGCGTTACCCGTCGGGCAGGTGGCCAGGAAGGCGTTAAGGCCCTGGTGGTACCACTGGAACAGGCGCTCCTGCGGGCTGTCCTGCAGGTAGGGGATGTGCAGCTCGATGGTGTGTTTCTGGCCGATACGGTCCAGGCGGCCGATGCGCTGCTCGAGCAGATCGGGGTGGGCCGGCAGATCGAACATGACCAAGTGGTGGGCGAACTGGAAGTTGCGGCCTTCGCTGCCGATTTCCGAGCAGATCAGCACCTGGGCGCCAAACTCTTCGTCGGCGAAGTAGGCGGCGGCGCGATCGCGCTCCAGGATACTCATACCCTCGTGGAACACCGTGGCCGGAATGCCGGAGCGCACGCGCAGGGCGTCTTCCAGGTCCATGGCGGTCTCGGCGTGGGCGCAGATCACCAACACTTTGGTGCGCTTGAGCATCTTGAGGGTGTCGATCAGCCAGTCGACCCGCGGATCGAAGCGCCACCAGCGCTCGTCGTCGCTGGTTTCACCCTGGGCCTGGAAGGCCACTTCCGGATAGAGCTCGGCACGTTCGCCGCTCGGCAGATCGTGGTATTGCGCCGGATTGGCCAACGGGTAGGGGTGCAGCTGGCGCTCCGGGAAGCCTTGGATCGCCGCGCGAGTGTTACGGAACAGCACGCGGCCGGTACCGTGGCGATCGAGCAGCTCGCGGATCAGGCGTGCGCTGGCCTGGCTGTCGCCGTCGGTGACAGCGGCCAGCAGCGCTTCGCCCTCGGCACCGAGGAAGCCTTCGATGGTGGCGTGGGCCTTGGGTGACAGACGGCCTTCGTCGAGCAGTTCCTGAACGGCTTCGGCAACCGGGCGATAGTGCTCGCTCTCGGCGCGGAAGGCGGCCAGGTCATGGAAACGGTTGGGGTCGAGCAGGCGCAGGCGGGCGAAGTGGCTGTCCTGTCCCAATTGCTCGGGAGTGGCGGTGAGCAGCAGCACGCCCGGGATGACCTGGGCCAGTTGCTCGACCAAGGCGTACTCGGGGCTTGCCTGTTCTTCGTGCCAGACCAGGTGGTGAGCTTCGTCGACGACCATCAGGTCCCAGCCAGCGGCGAACAGAGCGTCCTGGGCCTTCTCGTCTTCGACCAGCCACTCCAGCGCCACCAGCGCGAGCTGGGCGTCTTCGAACGGGTTGCTGGCGTCGCTTTCGATGAAGCGCTCCGCATCGAACAGCGCTACTTGCAGGTTGAAGCGCCGACGCATTTCCACCAGCCACTGATGCTGCAGGTTTTCCGGCACCAGGATCAGCACGCGGCTGGCGCGCCCGCAGAGCAGCTGACGATGGATCACCAGGCCTGCTTCGATGGTCTTGCCCAGGCCTACTTCGTCGGCCAGCAGTACCCGTGGCGCAATGCGGTCAGCCACTTCACGGGCGATGTGCAACTGGTGCGCGATCGGCTGGGCGCGGCAGCCGCCCAGACCCCACAGGGTCGAGAGCATCTGTTTGCTGGTGTGCTGCAAGGTGTTGTAGCGCAGGGAGAACCACGACAGCGGGTCGATCTGCCCGGCGAACAGGCGGTCGCTGGCCAGACGGAACTGGATGAAATTGGACAGCTGGGTCTCCGGCAGGACTCGCGTCTGGTTCTGGCCGTCGAGGCCGTGGTAGACCAGAAGGCCATCGGCGTCCTCGACCTCGCGCACGGTCAGCTTCCAACCCTCGAAATGAGTGATCTGGTCGCCAGGCGAGAAGCGCACGCGGGTCAGCGGCGCATTGCGCAGGGAATACTGGCGGGTGTCGCCAGTGGCCGGGTAGAGCACGGTCAGCAGGCGGCCATCCTGCGCCAGGATGGTCCCCAGGCCGAGCTCGGCTTCGCTGTCACTGATCCAGCGTTGCCCCGGTTGATACTGCTGCGCCATACTGCCTGAACTCCCGCGATGAAAAGCCGGCTATGTTAACGGATAGGGCCGGTTAGACCAAAGAGTCTAGCTGTTCATCGACGAATACCGTTGCACAACGAGGGCCTCACGCCACCATGCTTGCCAAGCACCGCTGGTTGTATGCCTCCCTGGCCCTGAGCAGTTTGTTGCTGGCTGCCTGTGACCAGAAAAACTTCGAGACCTTGCCGCCGATTCCCGCCGAGCAGCTGGAAGTGCTGGGCGTGCAGACCCCGATCAAGAGCGTGCATTTCCGTGACCGTGACGGCGAAGGCCTGCTGGTGCTCAGCCGAACCGACGGCCAGGCCACCGACGCCGAAACCGAGCAGGAAGTCGACAAGGTGGTGCTCAAGGCCACCCTCTATGGGCGTAGCGCGCAGGCGGATGCGTTCAAGTCCCGCTGGCAGATCGAACAGGAGACCAGTTGCCCGGGGTTGGATCTGGACGTGGACTTCTACACCGATGTCAGTGATGTCAGCGACCTGAACAAAGATGGCGTCGCCGAACTGACCGTGGCCAGCCATGCCTTCTGTGGTGGCGGTATCGATCCCCATGACATCGCCATCGAGATGCGCGAAGGGCAGGCGGTCTACAGCATTACCGGCCAGTCACTGATCACGCCGGCCGGTGAGGAACCGGTCGGCGGCGAGCGCGAGGACAGCGCCTCGCTCAAGAGTGCGCCGCAGGTGTTGCGTGATCATATGGATGCGGTGTGGCAGCAGGTCTACAAGCGGCCCTGGAGCGAAACCAGTCCATCGGCCGATGAGCCGACCGAAGATGACGTCGAGGTCGAATGAAGGCGGTGTCCTATACTCCGGGCACCTGACCATGAAGGGGCTTGCGAGCGGTCGCTCAAGGCGGCCGGGCGTTGGCCGATACAAGGGTAACAGGAGACGATTTCCATGCTGCCGCCCATCATTCCGCTCAGCGCCGCACCGGTGACCTCGCAACAGGATCCGGTCAAGCCGACCCCGAACATTCCGCCGGTGGTCCCCGCGCAGCCCAGTTCCAGCGACGGCACCATCGATCTGCGTCACCAGCGCGACCCGCAGGAACAAGCCCTGTTGCTGCGCGAAGAGCAACGCCGGCAACAACAGCAGCGTCGGCAAAAAGGCCAGGACGAGCCGTTCAACGCCGTGCCCGATGATGAGCTCAACGCCGACAACACCGTGCCGGTATCGCCGCTGGGCGAGCGACCGCGTCAGGGGCTGCTGGTGGATATCGAAGTCTGAGCTGGTCAGCACCGGCGTCAGGCTTCATCATGCAAGCCTCCGCTGTCAGTCGAGCCTGCCATGAGCCAAGACAACCTGATCGATTTCGATGCCGAGCGCAGCAAGCGCATTCATGACCTCAAGGAAAAGCGCCTGAACGAAGTGCGCCAGGCCTTCGAACAGGCCATGCCGTTGGGCAAATCCAAGAAGAAGCCCAAGGGCAAGCCGAAAAAACGCTGAAATTTGACGCATGTCAAATCTGTACACGCCTCGCGTGCCCGCCCCCGGGCACCATTGACGCCCGTCAATTTTTTCCACTCCCGCATTCGTTACCTTGCATCCATCGGACAACGGCAAACGAATGGGAGGCCGACATGTTCTTCGACAACGTGGTTATCGCCGGTGTGGTAACGGTCGGGTTGATGTTGGTGTTCTTCGCCGGTCTGGGCATTTTCATCTGGAAGGACTCGAGCAAGCGCAAGTCGCGCTGATCCTTCCCGATTCACGAGCACGCAAGGCATTTAGGGCGACTTCGGTCGCCCATTTTTTTACCTGTGTTTTTTGCTATCCGCGTAACTGCTGACGCAGATGGAGCGGGAGTGGAACCAGAATGATGCTTAGCTAGCTAATTAAACGATTCCGCTTTATCCTTGCGCCGTTGTCTATCTTTCATCCATTACCGCTGCGCAAGGCCCGATTCCGTGCCCATCACCCTCACGGCCCTTTTTGCTCCCACCCCCCTTGCTGTCAAGTTCGCCCTCAAGACCTTGCTCGGTGGGGGGTTGGCGCTGTGGCTGGCCATGCGTTGGGGCCTGGAGCAGCCGTCCTGGGCGTTAATGACGGCTTTCATCGTGGCCCAGCCGCTGTCTGGCATGGTGGTGCAGAAGGGCCTGGCCCGGTTGGCCGGGACCTTGGTGGGCACGTTCATGTCGGTGGTGTTCATGGGGCTGTTCGCCCAGACACCGTGGTTGTTCCTGCTCACTTTGGCGTTGTGGCTGGCGCTGTGTACAGCGGCGTCCACCCAGTTACGTAGCGCCTGGGCTTACGCCTTCGTGCTGGCCGGCTATACCGTTGCGATCATCGCCTTGCCGGCGATCAACCATCCGCTGCAAGTGTTCGACCAGGCGGTGGCGCGCTGCACGGAGATCTGCCTGGGGATCGTCTGCGCCACTGCCACCAGCGCTTTGCTCTGGCCGTTGCGGGTCGAACAGCAGCTCGCAGGCCAGGCACGGCAGGCCTGGCAGAACGGCCTGCAGGCATGCAGCGCCATGCTCGGTGGCGAAGACGAAGCGCGTAAGGGGCTGTTGGAAATTCTGGGACGAATCGTTGCCATCGATGCCCAGCGCGAACACGCCTGGTTCGAAGGACACCGCGGCCGTCAGCGCGCCCGGGCCATTCGTGGATTGAGCCAGAAATTGATGATGCTGCTGCGTATTTCGCGATCGGTGCGGCGCCAATGGAGCCAGCTTGACGAGACCGAGGCCGGTCGGCTGGCGCCATGGCTGGAAGAGGTTCGCGCGCAGCTGGCGGCGCCTGAGCTGCCGAACCTGCTGCTGTTGCGCCAGCGCCTCTGGGATGCAGCCCATGACGGGCAGATCAGCTCTGCCGAGCATTACTGCCTGGCGCGCCTGACCCTGTTGCTGGATTTTGCCATGGCTGCGACCCAGGCTTTGCAAGACGTAGAGCAGGGCAGGGCGCCTAAAGAAGTGTCCCAGAGCCTGGCGGCCCACCGGGATTTGCCGTTGGCGCTATTGTTTGGGGCGCGCAGCGCCTTGGCGTTCCTGGCCATGAGCAGTTTCTGGCTGGCCACTGCATGGCCGGCGGCACCGGGTGGATTGGTGCTCACTTGTGTGGTCTGCAGTTTGTTCGCCAGCCGTGAGAACGGCGCGCAGATCGGGCTGAGCTTCTTGCGCGGGATTCTCCTGGCAATCCCAGTGGCGTTTCTGGTGGGGCAGATCCTCCTGCCACAGTGGAGCAGCTTCGCGATGCTATGCCTCGGGATGGGCGTGCCGCTGTTCTTCGGTGCTTTGGGCATGGCGCACCCGCGCACAGGCGCCACGGCGACCTCTTATTGCCTGCATTTCATCGTGCTGGTAGCGCCACTGAACACCATGCATTTCGATGTGGCTGCCATGCTCAACAGCGCCCAGGCCATGTTGATCGGTGTGGGGGCGGCGGTCTTGGCGTTTCGGCTGCTGGTGCTTCGTCATCCGGCCTGGCTCGGCCGGCGCCTGCGCAAGGCGACTCAGGGCGATCTGGTGCGCCTGACCCGCCGTGACCTGCGGGGAGCCGATAGCTGGTTCGGCGGGCGCATGGCCGACCGTCTGATGCAGCTGGCGCGACACGCCAGCGAGCTGCCGGAGGCTGAGCGCAAGCGTTGGGACGATGGGTTGCACGGCCTGGATATCGGCGATGAGCTGGTGCACCTGCGCATGTGCCTTGCCGTCGCTCAGGCGCCGTTGGCTGCAGCCGAGCGTCATTACTTGCAACAGTTGGAGGCAGTGCTCGCCAGCGGCCCGGCGCCGGGCCGTGGTCAGCGCCTGGACGCGGCCAGCGAGCAATTCATCGAGGCCCTGCGTCGCCAGCCGCCAAGCGACCCGCTACACCTGGCAATTGGCGCGGTGCTGCAACTGCAAAGAAGCTGGGGCAAGTGGTGCCGCCGGCAGGAGGAAATCCATGGGCTTGCGTGAGTGGGCGCTGGGCGGTGTGTTGCTCAGCCCGTTTCTGGTCTACGTGCTGATGGCCCTGGCACTTACCGGATTGCTGCGTCTGGTGGTGCAGGCCACGCCTTTGGGGCGCTGGATCTGGCACGAAGCATTGTTCGATGCCGCATTGTTCGTTTGTGTTCTGTCCCTGGTGGTGCACCTGCTGGGACCTTTGTAAGGAGTGAAGTCCATGCGTACAGCCGTACGTACCCTGGTCACCCTGTGTGTGGTGGCGCTGGCGGTGTTCGCCGGTTACCAGCTCTGGCAGTACTACATGCTCACCCCCTGGACGCGGGACGCACGGGTCCGCGCGGACGTGGTGGTCATCGCCCCGGACGTCTCCGGATGGGTACGCGAGCTGAAGGTCCATGATAATCAGCAGGTCAAGGCCGGCGATGTGCTAATGAACATCGACCGCGAGCGCTTCCAGGCCGCCTACGACCAAGCCAGCGCTGTGGCCGAAACCCGTGCCCAGCAATTGCGCCTGCGTGAGCGCGAGGCGGCCCGGCGCACTGCGCTCGGCCCAGAGGCCATCAGCGCTGAGCTGCGCGAGAACGCCCAGATCAACGCGGCGATCGCCCGTGGTGAACTGCACGAAGCCCAGGCACAGCTGCAGGTGGCCAAGATAAACCTGGACCGCAGCGAAGTGCGTGCGCCGCGCAGCGGGCACATCACCAACCTGCGTCTGGCCCAGGGCAACTACGTCAACACCGGGCAATCGGTGATGGCCTTGGTGGACGACTCGACCTTTTATATCCAGGCCTATTTCGAGGAGACCAAGCTGCCGCGCATTCGCGTGGGCGACCCGGTCAAAGTCTGGTTGATGGGCGCAGGTGAGTCGATCGATGGGCACGTGGAAAGCATCAGCCGCGGCATCACCGACAGCAACAGCAATCCCGACAGCCAGTTGCTGCCGGAGGTCGAGCCGACCTTCAACTGGGTGCGCCTGGCCCAACGGATTCCGGTGCGCATTCGTCTTGACCAGATCCCGGAGGGCATGAACCTGAGCGCGGGCATGACGGCCAGCGTGCAGGTTCATGAGCAGGCGCAACGCTGAGCGCCGGCTCAGAGGAACATGCCGCCGGATACTTCCAGCCGTTGGCCGGTAATCCAGCCGTTGCCGTCTTCGAGCAGCAGGGCGATTGCCGCGCCGATGTCATCGGGCAGACCGACCCGGCCCAGGGCGGTGTTACCGGCAATGAAGTCATTGACCTGCTGGTTGTCGCGAACCACGCCACCGCCGAAGTCTGTCTCGATCGCCCCAGGGGCCAGGATGTTCACACGAATGCCCCGGGCTCCTAGCTCTTTAGCTTGGTAGCGGGTCAGCACCTCCATCGCACCTTTCATGGCCGCGTAGGCGGCATAGCCAGGCAGGGCGAAGCGGGTGAGGCCGGTGGAGATATTGACGATGCGCCCGCCATCGACCATCAGCGGCAACAGGCGCTGGGTCAGGAAGAACGGCCCTTTGAGCTGGATGTTGAGCAACTGGTCGAACTGGGCCTCGCTGGTCTCGGTGAACGGCACGTTCAGCCCGATGCCGGCATTGTTCACAAGATAGTCGAAACGCTCCCGGCCAAAGTGCTGTCGCAGGGTCTGGCCTACACGCTCGGCGAAGGTCGCGAAACTGGCGTTGTCACTCACATCCAATTGCAGCATGGCGGCTTTCACTCCGGCCAGTTCCAGGCGGCGTGCGAGCGCTTGGGCTTCGTCGGCCTTGCTGTGGAAGGTGCCGATGATGTCGATGCCTCGCGCGGCCAAGTGTTCTGCGGCGTTCTTGCCCAGGCCTCGGCTGGCGCCGGTGATCAAAGCGAGTTTGCGGGTCATGTCGGTTACCTCGTTGATGGCTGTGGGTAACAGACTATTGGTCTGCACAGGGGTGATAAATCCGGTATTTATGGAAATACTGTTCGAATGTTTTGGACAAAGAGCGACGTTTCCATGAACAAGCTGGAGCTGCTGCGCACTTTCGTCAGGGTCAGTGAACTGTCCAGTTTCACCCTGGCCGGCGACAGCCTGGGGTTGCCGCGATCAACAGTGTCCGAGCAGATTCGGGCGCTAGAGCAGCTGCTGGGCACCCGGCTGTTCAACCGCACCACCCGACGTGTGCAGGCCACTCAGGACGGCATGCTGTTGTATGAGCGCAGCAAGAATCTGCTGTCGAGCATGGAAGAAATCGAGGGGCTGTTTCGTGCTGACGATGTTGATCTGACGGGGCGTTTGCGCATCGATTTGCCGACCATGATGGCCAGGCAAGTGATCATTCCGGCGCTGCCTGGGTTCCTGGATCGCTACCCGCGTTTGGAGGTGGAGATCAGCTGCACCGACCGGCGGGTTGATCTACTGCGCGAAGGCTTCGACTGTGTGCTGCGAATTGGTGTGCTGAACGACCTGGACGTGGTGGCGCGACCGGTTGGCCAGTTGAGCATGCGCAACTGCGTAAGCCCAGGGTACCTGGCGCGTTACGGTGAGCCGCGCAGCCTGGAGGATCTGGCTGAGCATCGCCTGGTTCATTACGTCGGCACCCTGGGCGCGCGCAGCCCAGGGTTCGAATACGAGCGCAACGGACAAGTGCATGTCCAGGCAATGGCGGGGGCGGTGACGGTGAACAATGCCGAGGCCTACTCGGCGGCTTGCCTGGCAGGCCTGGGGCTGATCCAAGTGCCCGCTGTGGGCGTCGTGGATCATCTGCGCAGCGGCGCATTGGTCTGTGTGCTGGAAGGGTTTCAGGCCCAAGCCATGCCGGTGTCGTTGCTGTACGCCCGGCAGCGCCATGTACCGCGCCGGGTCCAGGTGTTCATGAACTGGCTGGCTCAGGTGCTGGCGTCCCAGGTCGATCCACAGGCAGACGGAAGCTGAACAGCGTCCCCGTCTGAGGGTTGGACACGACGTCCATGCGCCCGCCGTGGGCCAGGGCAATCTGGTTGGCGATGTACAGCCCAAGGCCCAGCCCTTGCTGCGGCCTGTTGGAGAGCGGCCGGGAAAACGGCTGGAACAATTGCCCCAGGGTATGCGCTGGGATCGGCTCGCCCAAGTTGTGCACGCTGAGCACGAAAGTGCCGTCACGTACGGCGGCAGTGATGGTCACCGGCCCATCGGGGGCGCCGTGGGTCAGGGCATTGGCAATCAGATTGGAAAGTAGCTGCATCACTCGTTCCCGGTCGCAATACAGTCCGCCCAGATCGCCGATGTTCAGCACCATCTGGCGCTGCGGGTGCACGCGCTGCAATTCCGAGGCGACGTGGCTGAGGGCGTCATGCAGATCGTGGCAGGGCTGCACGTCGAGCGTGATGCCGGCACCGAGGCGACCGCGGGCGAAGTCCAGCACGTCACGCACCAACTGCGAGGCACGTCTGCCGGAGGTGAGGATGTGCCGGGCGATGACACGGTTACGCTCGTCCTGCAGGCGCTGGACGAGCAGTTCGGCACCGGCGGTGATGGCGAACAGCGGATTGCGCAGATCATGACCGAGGACGGCGATGAACTGCTCACGCACTTCGGCCATGGCCCGTTCCTTCTGAAGGGCGCGCTCGGTGCGCTGGGCGCTTTGTTCGCTTTCTATCTGGATCGCCAGCAGCCGGGCAAAGGACTCCATCATGGGCTGGATTGCGCTGCCTTTGAGCGGTGCGGGCTGTGAGTCGAAGGCGATGATGGTGCCGAAGAAACTGCCATCGGTGCGCAGCACCGGCACCGAGATGTAGCTTTCGAAGCGGTAGATCCGCGGTGCGTGATGCTGGCAGTACTGCTCGTCCAGGCTGGCTTGGTCGATCACGATGGTCTGCTGGCTGCTTCGGGTTTCCTGGCACAGGGTAGTGGTCACGTCCAGTTCATCACCGGGCCGCAGGCCTATGCCCAGGTTGTCCAGCACGGCGCAGGCGACCCAATTGTTCTCGGTGACCCGCGCTACGGCGGCAAAACGCAGGCCGGTGGTCTCGCAGATCACTTGCAGGATGGCCGGAACGGCGTTGATGCGGCCAATGATGGCGATGTCGGCACTGAGGTCGATGGCCATGACGGTCCGATGTCCGTGGCGGTAGGAAGACCAGTCTAGCGGGCCGATCGTTGGCACATGGAAAAACTTGGCGAACGGTCTGCCACTTGCGCTAGGCTGGCCCTGCGCGTCGCCCGAGAAGAGGCGACCGCTCCCGCCCGGCGTGCGTCCTTTCGACATCAATTGCGAGGTACGTATGACCATCACATCCCTGGATATCTGCAATGCCGCCGACCAGCTCATCGGCTTCGTCGGCTACCACGGCAAGCGCGGCACCCATATCGTGCGCTTTAGCGAAGACGCCTTCGGCATGGATGTGGCCGATGAAAGCATCACACCCTGCAGCGAATTCGTCTGGCGCCCCGTGCAGGGCGCCCGCATGGCCCTGTGCCGCGAGCGCCTGGCACTGTTGTTGGCCCAGCATGTGGATGATCGGCTTAATATCGGCGAGCCGCTGCGCCTCTACCTGCGTCGTGGGGATCTTCCGGAGATCATCGCCGAGCGCCGGTTGCGTTGAATGCAAGGCTCAGAGCGCGCCACGCTGGTCGCTGCGCGCCTTGAGCAAACACTCGAAATGCTGGCGATCCAGCGGGCGGCTCAGGTAGTAGCCCTGGACTTCGTCACAGCGATCCTTGGCCAGCAGCTTGAGCTGTTGCTCGGTTTCCACTCCTTCGGCGGTCACCTCCAGGCCCATGGCCCGGCCCAGGTTGATGATTGCCTGAACCACGGCGCGATCGTTGCCGCTCGGGTTGCCTAGGCCTGCGATGAATCGCTTGTCGATCTTGATGCTGTCGAACGGGTAAGTCCGCAAGTAGCCCAGGGAAGAATAGCCGGTGCCGAAATCGTCCATGTTCAGGCGTACGCCGAGCTCCTTGAGGGCGAGCATGGTGCCTAGTGCGCCCTCGATGTCGTTGAGCATGACGTTTTCGGTGATTTCCAGCTCCAGGCGCTGGGCCGGAAAACCCGTGTCCAACAGGATTTCGCGTACATCCGCCACTACGTTGCTACGGGAAAACTGCGCCGGCGAAAGATTGACCGAAACCAGCAGGTCCTGGGGCCAGTCTCGGGCGCTTTGGCAGACCTCGCGCAGTACCCATCGGCCGAGGGCGACAATGAGATCGCTTTGTTCGGCTAGAGGAATGAAGGTATCCGGGCCGAGCAAACCTTCCTGGGGATGCTGCCAGCGCAGGAGAGCTTCGACCGAAACGATCTGAAGGTCCCGCAGGCGATACCGGGGTTGATAGTGGAGCACGAATTCTTCGTGTTTCAGGGCGCGGCGAAGGTCGTTCTCCAATTGGCGGCGATACTGGATCTGCTGATTCATCAGCGCATCGAAGTAACGCCAAGTGTGCTTGCCTTCGCCTTTGGCCTGGTACAGGGCGATGTCGGCGCAGCGTATCAGCTCCCCGGCATCGTAGCCCTGGGCGCGGCTCTGGGCGATGCCGAGGCTGGCGCCGATGTGCAGTGCTTGGTCTTCGAAGAGGATGGGCTGCTGCAGCAGATCGATCAGTCGCGCACAGAAGCGATCGACTTCGCTGTGATTGTCCAGTCCACTGATTACCAACACGAACTCGTCTCCGCCCAGGCGCGCTACCAGGTCACCTTCGCGGGTGGTATCGCGCAGGCGCGTGGCGACTTCCAGCAGCACGGCATCGCCAGCGGCGTGGCCAAGGGCGTCGTTGATCGGCTTGAAGTTGTCCAGATCCAACAACAGCAAAGTCAGTGGCGGCGCGTCGCTGCCACGCAGCAGCGCCTGTTCCAGATGGCGGGCGAGCTTGTTGCGATTGGCAAGGCCGGTGAGGGCATCGTGCATCGAAAGGTGCTGGATACGCGCATGGGCGTCCACTTCGTCGGTGATGTCACTGGCGGTGCCGCGAAAACCGTTGTGCTTGCCCTCGAACAGGATCGGCCGAGCCGAGATCCGGCAATAACGGTTCTGGCCGTTGTGATCCCGGTAGGCGCAACGCAGGTTGGCCAGCTGCTGCGGGTCGGCCTGCGCCTGGCTGTCCAGCCAGGAGGAGAGGGGGGTGGTGTCGCAAGACAAAAGTTGGTTCAGCGGCTGGCCCAGCCAATCTTCGACGGCGTAGCCGGTGACCCGCACGAAGCGTTGGGACAGGTAGGTCAGGCGCTGTTGGCGATCGGTTTCCCAGATCCAATCGGACGCTGCCTCAGCGACGGCGCGAAAACGCTGCTCGCTGGCCTCCAAGGCCTGGTTGCTCTGCTGCAGGCGTCGCAGGCTGAGCTCGACGGCACGCGAGCCCTGCAACACTTGGCGAAACAGGTAGAGCATCACCAGGCCTAGTACCAGCAATGCCCCCGACAGAGTCGGAAGCACCGCCCAGAGCAATTGCCTGCCCGGTTGCGGGCTGTTCCAGGCCAGGCTATAGCCGGTGTCGCCCAGAGGGATGCGAGGTTGGTCCCGGGCATCGATCGCGTCTTTTTCCAGGTGCAGGTCGGTCAGGCCGGCGCCTTTACCGAGCAGGGAGAGCTTCGGTCCGGTCAGTTCATCGACGAACAGCATCACCGGTGCGTCGTCCACCTCGCTTGGCTCGACGTCTTTGTCCGGGCGTACGGCGGCGGCGCTGAGCACGGCCGGTGAACCGTCGAGCAACACAAAGTGGGTCACCTGTTCCCGAGCAGGGGCCGCCGCGCGGGCCTCGGTGATAATCGCCGCCAAAGGTCCATCGATGAGGGCGCTGGCCGGCGAGTCGGTCGGCTTTCCTCTGAGCAGGGCATAAGTGGTGCGCTGGTCGTCCACCACGAAGACGCCTTCGTAACCACTGGCGGTGTACAGTGAATCGCCGATGTTCTTCTCTTCGTAAGCCCAATGCCAATCGACCTGGCCGGCCAAGTGCTGGTAGGCGGCATCCCACACCGCATAACTGGACAGGAACTGACGCGAAGCCTGCAGTCGTTGTTCCAAGGCCTGGGTAGCCTGGAACGTGCTGCGTTCCTGCTCCTGGTGATCGAGAATTCGGGCAATGTTGAACAGTGCGCCTAGAGTGACCAGAGCGGCGAGTATAAACAGCAGGGAAAAACCAATGATCAGGCGACGAACCTGCAAGCGCGGAGCAGGGGTGCTGGGCGAAGAGTCGACATGCCTGTCCATGCGCGAGAGCTCCTTGATGAACTGCATCCCTGGTGCGCGGCGGCCTGGGGCAGGTTCAGTCAGGATAGGCCAGCTTGCGCGTGGCAGCGCCGTCCTGGGAGAAATTCACTTGGTCACGTTTTTCGCGCTTGGCTGCATAGAGGGTCTTATCTGCTCCACACAATCACTGTTCGGGAGACTGTCGGCTGTACAGGAGCCCAGGTCAATGCCCAGCCCGCTACTGTTGTGTGGGTTCACGTTTATCCCATAAGCCGCATTAATGTTGTTCAACATCAACTCATCGATGAAAAATGGCCTCGCAGGCTATTTCACGGCTGAGCCAATCACTGTGGGGTACGATGAACGCCTTGCTCTTGGTCGGAGTGCTACTGCTCATGTTGCCCCTTGACTCTAACGCTGGCGGGTCGGCGCCCCATCGGGATGGACGTTTTCATAACCAGGCCATTCTTCCTCAGGACGGCGCTCTGAAAAAATTGCGTATTGGCTTGAAGTACCTGTTCCTGCGCAAGCCCCCCGGAACACGCCCGACCGCATCCATCAGCCTGCAGCCGATGACCCATCAACAAGTGCTCGATGCTCCGGACCACAGCCTCTGGCGCCTAGGGCATTCGACGGTACTGCTCAAGCTGCGCGGACGCTTCTTTATTACTGACCCGGTGTTCGCCGAGCGCGCCTCGCCCGTGCAATGGGCTGGGCCGCTACGTTTCCATGCTCCGCCCCTGAGCCTGGAGGAGCTGCCACCGTTGACCGCAGTGATTCTTTCCCATGACCACTTCGATCACCTCGATGAACAGACGATTCGCCAGCTGGCGCCACGCACCGGGTTGTTTCTGACACCGCTTGGCGTGGGAGATCTCTTGATCAGTTGGGGGGTGCCTGCAGCCAAGGTGCGTCAGCTGGATTGGTGGCAGGAAATCGAGGTTGAAGGCATTCGCTTGGTGGCAACCCCGGCGCAGCACTTTTCAGGACGTGGTCTGTTCGACAGCAATCGCAGGTTGTGGGCGTCCTGGGTGGTAATGGATGAAGCGTTGCGTCTGTTCTTCAGTGGAGATACCGGCTATTTCGACGGCTTCCGTCGGATTGGCGAGCGCTACGGGCCGTTCGATCTGACGTTGATTGAAACCGGTGCCTACAACCTGGCCTGGCCCAACGTGCACATGCAACCGGAGCAGAGTTTGCAGGCCCACCTTGACCTGCGCGGGCGCTGGTTGCTGCCAATTCATAATGGAACCTTTGACTTGTCCATCCATGGATGGCAGGAGCCATTCGAGCGCATTGTTGCCCTGGCCTCGCAAGCGCAGGTGCGTTTGTCCACGCCACAAATGGGGGAGCGGGTCAGCCTGGATTCCCCGCACGAGGGACAGAACTGGTGGCAGCCGCGGCCGGTTCGTGAGCGGGGCAGGATGATCGAACGAGATGTTGTGACACGCTAAGGACATTGTTTTGAAGTTTCTGTGAAATAACTGTTGACGGGCTTTCGAATCCCCTTATAATGCGCCCCACTTCC
>NZ_KV793322.1:0-1192 GCF_001808425.1 Pseudomonas sp. HMSC08G10
GGAAGGTCTGAAGTAACCCTGTATTTCCGGTCGACTTCAGCCCTTGCTGCTTTTGAAAGCGGGCCGTCGATCAAAATCGACCAGGTAACCCGCTCAGTTCTCCGTTTTTGGCCGCCGCGAGCACCTCGCAGCAGCCATTTTCCGCATTACAGGTGCACCTGTCCTGCGGTAGTCAGCAAATGTCGGCGCGCCATCCATAGGTTCGACAGCGCGAACAGCGTCACCAGCTGAGCGGTGTTCTTGGCCAGGCCACGGAAGCGCACCTTCACGTAACCGAACTGGCGCTTGATCACTCGAAACGGGTGCTCGACCTTCGCTCGCACTTGTGCCTTGGCCTTCTCGATCTTGCGCTTGGCTTTGTACAGGGCGCTGCGTTTATCGAGCTTCTTGTAGGTGCTGCGGCGTGCTGCGACCTGCCAGATCACTTCGCGGCCCGCATGTTCGGGGCGCTTTTCGACGCCGGTGTAGCCGGCATCGGCGCAGACGACGTTCTCGTTACCGTGCAGCAGTTTGTCGACCTGGGTGATATCCGCCACGTTGGCTGCCGTGCCTACCACGCTGTGTACCAGCCCCGACTCATCATCCACGCCGATGTGCGCCTTCATGCCAAAGTAATACTGGTTCCCTTTCTTGCTCTGGTGCATTTCCGGGTCGCGCTTGCCGTCCTGGTTCTTGGTCGAGCTGGGTGCGTGGATCAGTGTGGCATCGACGATAGTGCCCTGGCGCAGCGACAGGCCGCGATCCCCCAGGTAGCCATTGATTACGCCGAGGATGCCGGCTGCCAGCTCATGTTTCTCCAGCAAACGACGGAAGTTGAGGATGGTGGTTTCGTCGGGAATGCGCTCCAGGCTCAGCCCGGCGAACTGACGCAGGATGGTCGTCTCGTAGAGCGCTTCTTCCATGGCCGGGTCGCTGTAGCCGAACCAGTTCTGCATCAGATGGATACGTAACATGGCCATCAGCGGATAGGCTGGACGACCACCTTCACCCTTTGGGTAGTGTGGCTCGATCAGGGCAATCAATCCCTTCCACGGCACCACCTGATCCATCTCGATCAGGAACAATTCCTTACGGGTCTGCTTGCGCTTGCCGGCGTACTCGGCGTCGGCGAAGGTCATCTGCTTCATGGAAAAACTCGGCTGGCGGGATCGGCGTATTTCACCAGATTCGGGAAGTCTTTTTCAGACCTTCC
>NZ_KV793323.1:0-34284 GCF_001808425.1 Pseudomonas sp. HMSC08G10
TCGCCGTAAAGGCGAAAAGCGCCGGTGGCGCCGCCACCAACACCGGATATTCACACAAGCCCAAACCCAACACAAAAAAACCACCACCCCCTATCTGGTCTAGTCTGAAAAAGACCGATACCGGACCAAGGCCCCATACAAGTGCCCGGACCGGCCAAACCATTGGAGTCCCTGGGAGGTGCCCTCATGAGCCTGCTGCTCGAGCCTTACACCCTGCGTCAGCTGACCCTGCCCAACCGCATCGCCGTTTCCCCCATGTGCCAGTACTCCGCTGTAGATGGTCTGGCCAATGACTGGCACCTGGTGCACCTGGGCAGCCGCGCCGTTGGCGGTGCTGGCCTGGTGATCACCGAAGCGACGGCGGTGACCCCCGACGGCCGTATCAGTGCCGAGGACTTGGGCCTGTGGAATGACGCACAAATCCCACCCCTGCAACGCATCACCCGCTTCATCACTGCCCAAGGCGCTGTGCCGGGCATCCAGCTTGCCCACGCCGGACGCAAGGCCAGCACCCATCGCCCCTGGCTGGGCAAGCATGGCAGCGTGACGGTCGAGGAGGGCGGTTGGCAGCCGGTCGGCCCATCTCGTATCGCCTTCGATCCAGAGCACACCGTGCCCCGCGAACTCTCCGAGGACGAGATCGCCGGTATCGTCCAATCCTTTGCCGATGCCGCCCGTCGGGCATTGGTCGCGGGTTTCAAGGTAGTCGAAGTGCATGCCGCCCACGGTTATCTGCTGCACCAGTTCCTTTCGCCGCTGAGCAATCAGCGCCGGGACCGCTACGGCAGTTGCTTCGAGAACCGTATCCGCCTGACCCTGGAGGTGACCGAGGCGGTACGCAATGTGTGGCCTCAGGAGTTGCCGCTGTTCGTGCGTGTGTCGGCCACCGATTGGGTGGAAGACGGCTGGAACCCGGATGAAACCGTCGAACTGGCCCGGCGCCTGCGCACCCTCGGCGTGGACTTGATCGACGTGTCTTCAGGCGGTACCTCGGTCAACGCCGAGATTCCCACGGGTCCTGGCTACCAGACTCGTTTCGCCGAGCGTGTACGCAAGGAGTCAGAAATCGCCACCGGCACGGTCGGCATGATTACCGAACCGGCCCAGGCCGAACACATCCTGCGAACCGGTCAGGCAGACATCATCTTCCTCGCCCGCGAACTGCTACGCGACCCCTACTGGCCCCTGCACGCCGACGATGACCTGGGCGGCAACAAGGCCACCTGGCCGGCCCAGTATCAGCGCGCGACCAGCCGGGCCAACCCGATCCATGAGTCGGACCTGAGGGACTGAAGCCCACCGCTTCGCGTTTCACCCACAAGCAGGTTTATCCGCGAATGCGACGGCGAGTTCACTGACGCATTCGCGGATAAACGCCACAGTTGCTCTCACACGGTAGTTCGGAAACAAACCGAGGCTGCAAGCAGCCTCGGTCCGTTCGCCTCTGGCTCAGTGCTTGATCATCACATGCCGTACGCAGGTGTAGTCCTCTAGCCCATACATCGACATGTCCTTGCCATAGCCCGAATGCTTCTGGCCGCCATGAGGCATTTCGCTGACCAGCATGAAGTGGGTGTTGACCCAAGTGCAGCCATATTGCAGGCGCGCGGCCAGGCGGTGCGCACGGCCGGTGTCGCGGGTCCAGACCGACGAGGCCAGCCCGTAGTCCGAATCGTTGGCCCATGCCAGGGCCTGGGCTTCGTCGCTGAAACGCGTCACCGAGACCACCGGCCCGAAGACTTCATGGCGCACGATTTCATCGTCCTGCAGGGCATCGGCGAGCACGGTTGGTTCGAAGAAGAACCCTTCTCCCGGAATGACCTTGCCGCCGGTGACCAGACGAATGTGCGGCTGGGCGATGGCGCGCTCTACCATGCCTGCGACTTTGTCGCGGTGCTGGGCGCTGATCAGCGGGCCGAGCTCGGTGTCAGGCGCATCCTGAAGACCAGGTTTGAGGCTTGCCACTGCCTTGCCCAGACGTTCGACGAAGCGATCATAGATGCCGTCCTGTACATAGAGGCGACAGGCGGCGGTGCAGTCCTGGCCGGCATTGTAGAAGCCGAAGGTGCGTATCCCCTCGATGGCCGCGTCGAGGTCGGCGTCGTCGAAGACCAGCACCGGCGCTTTGCCGCCCAGCTCCATGTGCATGCGTTTCACGCTGTCAGCGGTGGAGCTTACAATACGTGCGCCGGTGGGGATGGAACCGGTCAGCGAGACCATGCGCACTTTTGGATGGGTGACCAGCGGCGCGCCGACCGTCTGGCCACGGCCAAAGACGATGTTGAGTACCCCGGCCGGCAGCAGGTTCTGGGCCAGCTCCGCCAGGCGCAGGGCTGTGAGCGGGGTCATCTCCGAAGGTTTGAGCACCACGGTGTTGCCTGCCGCCAGGGCCGGGGCGATCTTCCAGGCCAGCATCATCAGCGGGTAGTTCCATGGGGCGATGGAGGCAACCACACCCAGTGGGTCGCGGCGGATCATCGAGGTGTGTCCTGGCAGGTACTCACCCGCCGCCGAACCGCCCAGGCAGCGCGCGGCACCGGCGAAGTAGCGGAACACATCGGCGATGGCCGGAATCTCGTCACCCAGCGCGGCGGCAAAGGGCTTGCCGCAGTTCTGCGACTCCAGCCTGGCCAATTCCTCGCCATGCTGTTCGATGGTGTCGGCCAGGGCCAGCAACGCCGCTGAGCGCTCCTTCGGAGTGGTTTGCGACCAGGCGTCGAAGGCCAGGTCTGCGGCGCGCACGGCGGCATCGACCTGGGCTTCGGTCGCTTCGTTGATCTGCGCCAAGGCACTGCCAAGGGCAGGGTTGAGCACGGTCCAGGCGGGGCCTTCGCCTGCGACCAGGCGACCGTTGATCAGCATTCGGGTTTGCATCGGGACTCCTCCTAGGTCATTTGCCGCTGCCCGCGACGCTCTCGCCGCCACGGGTCAGGTAATAGGCGCCGAGTATCGGCAGCATGGTCACCAGCATCACCAGCATGGCGACCACGTTAGTGACTGGCACGTCGCGCGGGCGGCTGAGCTGATTGAGCAACCAGATCGGCAGTGTGCGCTCATGGCCGGCGGTAAAGGTAGTGACGATGATCTCGTCGAACGACAGGGCGAATGCCAGCATGCCACCCGCAAGCAGCGCCGAGCCGAGATTGGGCAGGATGATGTAGCGGAAGGTCTGCCAGCCATCGGCGCCCAGGTCCATCGAGGCTTCGATCAGACTCTGGGATGTACGGCGCAGGCGGGCGATGACGTTGTTGTAGACGATCACCACACAGAACGTGGCGTGGCCCACCACAATGGTGAGCAGCCCAGGTTCGATGCCCAGGGTCTTGAAGGCCGAGAGCAGGGCGATGCCGGTGATGATGCCCGGGAGGGCGATGGGCAGGATCAACATCAGCGAGATGCTCTCCTTGCCAAAGAAGCAGCGCCGGTACAGCGCCGCCGCGGCCAGGGTGCCGAGCACCAAGGCGATCACCGTGGCCAGACAGGCTACCTGCAGTGACAGCTTGATCGCCTCCAGTACATCCTGGCGGGCGAAGGTCACGGCGAACCACTTGAGGGTGAATCCGCGCGGAGGAAAGCTGAATGCCGCATCTTCGGTGTTGAACGCATAGAGCAAGATGATCAGGATCGGAAAGTGCAGGAACACCAACCCGCCCCAGGCCGCCAGGCGCAGGCTCAGCGAGGCTTTATCAGAGTGCATCGAAGGCCCCCAACCGTTTGACGATCGACAGGTAGACGGCGATCAGCACGATGGGCACCAGCGTGAACGCCGCGGCCATGGGCATGTTACCGATCGCCCCTTGCTGGGCATACACCATGCTGCCGATGAAGTAGCCCGGCGGGCCGATCAGTTGCGGCACGATGAAGTCGCCCAGGGTCAGGGAGAACGTGAAGATCGACCCGGCGGCGATACCCGGTACCGCAAGTGGCAGCACCACCAGCACAAAGGTCTGGCTCGGCCGGGCGCCCAGGTCGGCCGAGGCCTGTAGCAGCGAGGGCGGCAAGCGCTCCAGCGAGGCCTGGATCGGCAGGATCATGAACGGCAGCCAGATGTAGACGAACACCAGGAACCGTCCAAGGTGCGAGGTGGACAGGGTGCTGCCACCCACGCCGGGCACGGCTAGGATCGCCTGCAACACAGCCTGCAGGTGCATCTGCTGGATGAACCACTGGGCCACGCCACCTTTGGCCAGCAGCAGTGTCCAGGCATAGGTCTTGACGATGTAGCTGGCCCACATCGGCATCATGACGGCGATGTAGAAAAATGCCTTGGTCCGCCCCGAGGTGTAGCGGGCCATGTAATAGGCGATCGGAAACGCCAGCACTGCGCTGGCCACTGTCACGGCGAGCGCCATGGCCAAGGTGCGCAGGATGATGTCGAAGTTCGCCGGGGCCAACAGGGCTGCGAAGTTGGCCAGCGTCAGGTCCGGCGTCACCGCCATGGTGAAGTCGTCGAAGGTGTAGAACCCCTGCCAGAGCAGGTTCAGCAGCGAGCCCAGATAGATCGCGCCAAACCAGGTCAAGGGCGGGATCAACAACAGCAACAGGTACAGGTTCGGACGCCGGTAGAGCAGAGTGCCGAGCCTTCTGACCAGTGACGGGCTTTGCATCGCCAGGGTCATCTGGCCTGGCCCTCGTCCAGGATGGTTTCGCGCAAGCGCCTCATTGCGGCGCGGGGCCAATGGGCCTGCACACGCTGTCCCAGTTGCCAGGGCTGGGGGCGCTCCTGCCAACGGTCATTGGCCTGGCTGACGGTCAGCAGCAAGCCGTTGTCCAGCCGCACTTCGTAGCGCGTGGCACTGCCCTGGTACTGGATGTCGTGCAGCAAGCCGCTGACCTGGATGTCCTCGGCGATTGCCGCGTGCTCTGCCAGGCGGATGTGTTCGGGGCGTATGGAAAAAGGCGAGACGTCTGCGGTGAGCTGCTGGGCCAGCTCGCCGCGGATCACGTTGGAGGTCCCGACGAATTCGGCGACGAAGGTGGTCGCCGGTTTCATGTACAGGTTGCGTGGGCTATCGACCTGTTCGATGCGGCCCCGGTTGAACACCGCGACGCGATCGGACATCGACAAGGCTTCGGTCTGATCGTGGGTGACGAAGATGAAGGTGATGCCCAATTGCCGCTGCAGTTTCTTCAGCTCGCCTTGCATCTGTTCGCGCAGCTTCAGATCCAGGGCACCGAGTGGTTCGTCGAGCAACAGCACCCGTGGCCGATTGACCAGGGCGCGGGCCAGGGCAACGCGCTGGCGCTGGCCGCCGGAAAGCTGCGCCGGCTTGCGCTCGGCATAGCCTGCCAGGGCGACCATCGCCAGGGCCTCGTCGGCACGGCTGTAGCGTTCAGCCTTGGCCACCCCCTTGACCTTCAGGCCATAGGCGATGTTGTCGCGCACGTTCATGTGCGGAAACAGGGCGTAGTCCTGGAATACCGTGTTCACGTCACGCTGGTAAGGCGGCAGTCCGGCAGCCTCTACATCATGCAGACGGATCGAGCCGCTGCTCGGTTGTTCGAAGCCTGCGATCAGGCGCAGGCAGGTGGTCTTGCCCGAGCCCGAGGGTCCGAGCATGGAGAAGAACTCGCCTTCCTGGATGTCGATGCTGACACGGTCGACGGCCCTGACGTCGCCGAACGTACGGGATACCTCGGTGAGCTGGACTGCTAGGGGCATTGCGCTGGCTCCGTGCATTTTATCTACTGCGTGAACCCTTTCGCGGATGAACCTGCTCCCACGGCGATCACGCCGTACCGAGCGGGTTCACCCGCGAAGAAGCCGGAACAACAATTAGTCGATCTATCAGCGTCCGCCCATGATCGCAATATAGTCCTGGGTCCAGCGGCTATAAGGGACGAACTTGCCGCCGCTGGACTGCGGCGTCTTCCAGAACGCGATCTTGTCGAAGTTGTCGATCCCGTTGACCTTGCAGCCCTCGGCGCCCAGCAGCTCGCTGCCGGTGCAGGCGGCGGGCACAGCCGGCACCGAGCCGAACCAGGCCGCGACGTCGCCCTGGACCTTCGGTTGCAATGACCAGTCCATCCACTTGTAGGCGCAGTTGGGGTGCTTGGCTTCGCTGTGCAGCATGGTGGTGTCGGCCCAGCCGGTGGCGCCTTCCTTCGGGATGGTCGAGGCGACCGGCTGTTTGTCGGCCTTCAGGCCATTGACCATGTAACCCCAAGAACTGGAGGCGGCAACGCCTTCGTTCTTCACGTCGCTCATTTGCACGGTCGCATCGTGCCAGTAGCGGTGGATCAGCGGCTGTTGCTGGCGCAACAGGTCGAGTACGGCCTTGTATTGGGTTTCGTTCAGCTCGTAGGGGTCCTGGATGCCCAGCTCGGGCTTGGTGGCTTTCAGGTAGAGTGCGGCGTCGGCGATATAGATCGGGCCATCGTAGGCTTGTACCCGCCCTTTGTTCGGCTTGCCGTCCGGCAGGTTCTGGGGCTCGAAGACCACACTCCAGCTGGCGGGCGGTTGCTTGAACACTGCGGTGCTGTAGAGCAGCACATTCGGGCCCCATTGGTAAGGCGTGCCGTAGACCTGCTTGTCGACCACGTACCAGCCGCCGTTCTGCAGGCGTGGGTCGATGTTCTTCCAGCTGGGGATCAGCGCCGTGTTGATCGGCTGTACCCGCTTGCCAGCGATCAGCCGCAGCGAGGCGTCGCCCGAGGCGGTCACCAGGTCGTAGCCGCCCTTGGTCATCAGGCTGACCATTTCGTCGGAGGTCGCGGCCGTCTTCACACTGACCTTGCAGCCGGTTTCTTTCTCGAATCCGGTGACCCAGTCGTAGGCCTTGTCGCTTTCGCCGCGCTCGATGTAGCCGGGCCAAGCGACGATATCCAGGCGCCCCTCGCCATCGCCGATGCTCTGGGGCAGGCCTGCGGCCTGCAGGTTGGCGCTGGCCAGCAGGGCGCCGATCACGGCGCTGGACAATGCGGTCTTGTGCACTGACATGGTGTTCCCTCTTTTGGAATTTTTGATCGGGGCAGTCATCAAGAAAGCAGCGAAGCGATGGGATAAGCGTAGTGCGCTTGTCGCGGACCTGGGCCCGTTCAGGCTGGCGCATGCGATGTCGAGTCTAGTTCGTTTTTTGCCGGTGGTTACGCAACATCCGGATGCAAATGCATTAAGCGTGAGTTCAGTCCACAGGCCTAATCTGGGGCTTTCCTTTTCAGCAAGAGGTAATGCCAGATGAACACCCGTGGCTTGCTCGATCAACTGCTCAAATCCGGCCAGGAGCTGCTGCAAAACCAGCAAGGCAAGGGCGGCGGCGCCAAGGGGGCGGGCGTGGCTGATCTGCTGGGCGGCCAGTCAGGCAAGGGCGGGCTGGGCAGCTTGCTCTCCGGTGCCGGTGGTGGTGCCCTGGCGGCAGGCGCCATGGGTCTGCTTCTGGGCAGCAAGAAGGCCCGCAAGTATGGCGGCAAAGTGCTCACCTACGGTGGCCTGGCTGCGCTTGGTGTACTGGCGTACAAGGCCTACGGCAACTGGCAGGCGCGCCAGGGCCAGACCGCGGCCCACGAGCCTCGTACCCTCGATCGCCTGCCTGCGGCCCAGGCCGAGCAGCACAGCCAGGCGGTGCTGCGCGCCCTGGTGGCGGCGGCCAAATCGGACGGGCATATCGATGAGCGCGAGCGCGCCTTGATCGAGGGTGAATTCGTCCGCCTGGACAGCGACCGCGAGCTCCAGCATTGGCTGCACGCCGAACTGAACAAACCGCTGGACCCCGCCGAAGTGGCCGCTGCCGCGCAGACGCCCGAGATGGCGGCTGAAATGTACCTGGCCAGCGTGATGATGGTCGATCAGGAGAACTTCATGGAGCGCGCCTACCTGGACGAACTGGCCCGCCAGTTGCGTCTGGATCCTGGCCTGCGCCAGGAGCTCGAGGATCAGGTCCGCCTCGCTGCCGGGTAAGCCGCGGGGCGTCCTTCCACTCAGGCCAGGGACGCCTCCACAGCCTGCAAAATCAGCCGCGAACGGGCGGGGCGCCTAGGCTATACTCTGGCGATTTTTCCCCGCTCGTAATGAATTCCTGAGGGCTGAACGTGAAGAACTGGACCTTGCGCCAACGGATCCTGGCAAGTTTCGCCGTGATCATCGCCATCATGCTGCTGATGATCGTCGCCGCCTACTCGCGGCTGGTGGCGATCGAGGCCAGTGAAGAGGCGGTAGGCTCGGACAGCATTCCCGGTTTCTACTACAGCTCGATGCTTCGCAGCGCCTGGGTCGACAGCTACGTCACCAGCCAGCAGTTGGTGGGGTTGTCCGGTCGCCGGGAAATCACCCCGGCGGACCTGGCCGAGTTCAAGAGCTTCGATGAGCGCCTCAAGCAGCAGATGGCCAGCTACCAGGCGACGATCCATAATCCGGACGATCAAGCCGCGCTCGATGCGTTCAGGGTGCTTGAAGCCGACTACATGAAGCTCGTCGACCAGGTGCTCGATGCCTACCAGCAGAAGCGCTATGCCGAAGCCGAGCGTCTGATCAACGAATCCCTCACCCCGGCCTGGATCAACGGCCGCCAGCACCTGAACCGGGTCATCGAAAGCAATCGCGAATCCGCCGAGGCGGCCACCAACGACATCGTCTCTGCCGTAGCCACGGCCAAGGGCAGCATGATCGTCTCGTTGCTGCTGGCAATCCTGGCTGCCGGTATTTGCGGTCTGCTATTGCTGCGTGCCATCACCGCGCCCGTGCAGCGCATCGTCCATGCCTTGGACAAGCTGCGTTCGGGCGACCTGAGCATGCGCCTGAGCCTGGCCCGCAAGGATGAGTTCGGTAGCATCGAGACCGGCTTCAACGAAATGGCCGTGGCGCTGGCCGACCTGGTCGCCCAGGCCCAGCGTTCGTCGGTGCAGGTGACCACTTCGGTCACTGAAATCGCCGCCACGTCCAAGCAGCAACAAGCGACTGCCACCGAAACCGCCGCCACCACCACCGAGATCGGTGCCACTTCGCGAGAGATCGCCGCTACCTCCCGTGACCTGGTCCGTACCATGACCGAGGTGACCTCCGCCGCCGACCAGGCCTCGGTCCTTGCCGGCTCTGGCCAGCAGGGCCTGGCACGCATGGAAGAGACCATGCACCAGGTGATGGGCGCCGCCGACTTGGTCAACGCCAAGCTGGCGATCCTCAACGAGAAGGCCAGCAACATCAACCAAGTGGTCGTGACCATCGTCAAGGTGGCCGACCAGACCAACCTGCTGTCGCTCAATGCCGCTATCGAGGCGGAGAAGGCCGGTGAGTACGGCCGTGGTTTCGCCGTGGTGGCCACCGAGGTGCGTCGCCTGGCCGACCAGACCGCCGTCGCAACCTACGACATCGAGCAAATGGTGCGGGAAATCCAGTCCGCCGTCTCGGCCGGCGTCATGGGCATGGACAAGTTCTCCGAGGAAGTGCGACGGGGCATGTTCGAGGTCCAGCAGGTGGGCGAGCAGCTCACCCAGATCATCCATCAGGTTCAGGCACTGGCGCCGCGGGTGCTGATGGTCAACGAAGGCATGCAGGCCCAGGCCACCGGTGCCGAGCAGATCAACCAGGCCCTGGCCCAGCTCAGCGATGCGAGCACCCAGACCGTGGAGTCCTTGCGCCAGGCGAGCTTCGCCATCGACGAGTTGAGCCAGGTGGCTGCCGGGCTGCGCGGCGGTGTGTCGCGCTTCAAAGTCTGACGGCGATGAACGACGTGCAACCCCATCAGGAGCAGGCCGACGGTGCCAAGGCAGCGCTGTATCTGCAGTTCTGCATCGGCGAGCAGCGCTTTGCCCTGGACGTGCGCGAGGTGATCGAGGTATTGCCACGGCGCACGCTCAAGCCCATCGCCCAGGCGCCTGCGTGGGTCGCCGGTATCCTGGCCCATCGTGGCGCCCTGGTGCCGGTGATCGATCTCTCGGCGCTGAGCTTCGCCACCCCGGCCCCCTTGCGTACCAGCACCCGGCTTGTGCTGGTGCACTATGGCGGTGACCGGCAGCTGGGGTTGATTCTGGAGCAGGCCACCGACACCTTGCGATGCCGGCCCGATGAGTTCCAGCCCTATGGCCTGGACAACGCCGATGCGCCTTACCTGGGGCCGGTGCGCCAGGATGCCTGGGGGCTGCTGCAGCGGATCGAGGTGGACGACTTGCTGCCGGACGATGTTCGCGATCTGCTGTTCCCCGAGCCGCCAGGGCAGGTGCCGGCATGATCGAACAGCACTTCTTCCGTTTCCTGCAGGAGCGCATCGGCCTGGACGTCGAGTCGGTCGGCGCGCCCATGGTCGAACGTGCCTTGCGCCAGCGCTGCGCTGCCGTGCAGGCCGCTGGTCTGGACGATTACTGGTCGCGCCTGCAGCAATCGGCCAGTGAGCAGCAGGCACTGATCGAGGCGGTGATCGTCCCGGAAACCTGGTTCTTCCGCTATCCCGAATCTTTCACCGCGCTGGTGGGGTTGGCCCACAAGCGCCTGACCGAACTTGCCGGTCTGCGACCGCTGCGAATCCTCAGCCTGCCATGCTCCACGGGCGAGGAGCCCTACTCGATCGCCATGGCGTTGCTCGAGAGTGGTCTGGACCCGGCTGCATTTCGTGTCGACGCCATGGACATCAGCCCCAGCTCCATCGCCCGCGCGAAACAGGCCATCTATGGGCGCAACTCTTTCCGGGGCAGCGAGCTGGCGTTCCGCGGCCGGCATTTCAGCGAAACCGACGAAGGCCACCAATTGGATGAGCGGGTAAGACGTCAGGTCGATCTGCAAGTCGGCAACGTGCTCGATCCTGCGCTCAAGAGTCAGCAAGGGCTGTACGACTTCGTCTTCTGCCGCAATTTGCTGATCTACTTCGACGTCCCGACCCAGCGCCGGGTGTTCGAAGTGCTCAAGCACCTGATCCATGCCCAGGGCGTGCTGTTCATCGGCCCTGCCGAGGGCAGCCTGCTGGCCCGCCTGGGCATGCGTCCATTGGGCATCCCCCAGTCGTTCGCCTACGTACGCCAGGAGGCGCCAGCCCCGGCGCCTGCACCCGTCGGGCAAGTTGCACCAATCAGTCGTTCCCCCTCCATACCTCCCCAGGCCCCACGGCCTGCCAGCCGTCCGGTGCACCTGTCGCGCCCCCTTTCGTCGCCACCGCGCTCGCCGTCGCACGCCCAAGGTGAGAGCGAGCTGCTGGCCACCATCGCCCGTCAGGCCAACGCCGGTGAAAGCGCGCAGGCCCGCGCCAGCTGCCAGCGCTACCTGCAGCAGTTCGCGCCGAAAGCGCAGGTGTTCTACTGGCTCGGTCTGCTCAGCGACACCGAAGGCGACAGCCAGGAGGCCATCAACCAGTATCGCAAGGCACTGTACCTGGAGCCGCAACATGCCGAGGCCTTGATGCACTTGGCGGCATTGCTGGCCTCCCAGGGCGATGAGGCGGGCGCGCGGCGTATGCAGGAGCGGGCGGCACGTGTGGGACGGGAGTCTGAACGATGAGTGAAACCATGCACCTGATCGCACGGGACGATGAGCTCATCGACGATTGCTGGAACCGTATCGGTGTGCACGGCGACAAGCAGTGCCCATTGCTCGAGCGTCACATTCATTGCCGCAACTGCCAGGTCTATGCCAGTGCGGCCACGCGGCTGCTCGATCGCTATGCGCTGTTGCAGGACGAGCAGGTCGAGGCGCCGCCGCCGGACGAAGACAGCGTCGGGCGCTCGATGCTGTTGTTCCGCCTGGGCGAGGAATGGCTGGCGCTGGCCTGTGCCTGTCTGGCCGAGATCGCGCCGCTACAGTCGGTGCATTCGCTGCCGCACCAGCGCTCCGGGGTATTGCAGGGCGTGGCCAATGTGCGTGGCGCGCTGGTGCCCTGCCTGTCGCTGGCGGGCTTGTTGGGCGTCGAGGTGTTGCCGGCCCAGGAGCGCACCGGGCGCGTGATGCCACGCATGCTGATCCTCGCCGCGGAGGGCGGCCCGGTGGTGATGGCGGTGGACGAGATCGACGGTATCCATCGCCTGGATCCGGCACGCCTGGCCGATGGCCAGGACGCTGCGCACTTCACCGCAGCGGTACTGCAATGGCGTGGACGCAGCGTGCGGGTGCTGGATGAACAACATGTACTGTCGGCCGTGAAGCGGAGCCTGTCATGACCCCTGAGCAAATGCGCGACGCCTCGCTGCTCGAGCTGTTCAGCCTGGAGGCCGAGGCCCAGACCCAGGTGCTCAGTGCCGGGCTCATGGCGCTCGAGCGCAACCCGACCCAGGCCGACCAGCTCGAAGCCTGCATGCGCGCGGCCCATTCCCTGAAAGGGGCTGCACGGATCGTTGGCATCGATGCCGGTGTCAGCGTCGCCCACGTCATGGAAGACTGTCTGGTGGCGGCTCAGGAAGGGCGCCTGCGACTGCGCCCCGAGCATATCGATGCCTTGCTGCACGGCACTGACCTGTTGATGCGCATCGCAACACCCAATGACCGTGAGGGCGAAACCGCGGTGCCGGCGTTCCTGGTGCAGATGGCTAATTTGCTCGACCCCACGGCAGCGCCCGTGCCTGAGCCTGCCGCACCTGTCGAACCTGCGCCATTGCAGACCACGCAGGTCGAACCGGTGGTGGCAGAGCCAGAGCCCGAAGCCGAGCCAGAGCCCAGCCTGCCTCGCAAGGTCGGCAAGCGCGGTGGCGAGGGTGGCGAACGGGTGCTCAGGGTCACCGCCGATCGTTTGAACAGCCTGCTCGACCTTTCCAGCAAGTCGCTGGTGGAAACCCAGCGACTCAAGCCCTACCTGGCCAGCCTGCAACGGCTCAAGCGCATGCATGGCCAGGGCATGCGGGCCCTCGATGGCCTGAAACAACAGCTCGAAGGCAGCGGCCAGAGCCACGAAGTGCTCGAGGCCTTGGCCCAGACTCAACGCCTGCTGGGCGAAACCCAGCAGATCCTGCAGCAACAGGCTGCCGATATCGACGAGTTCGGCTGGCAGGCCAGCCAGCGCGCCCAGCATCTCTACGATACCGCGCTAGCCTGCCGCATGCGGCCTTTCGCCGATGTCCTGACCGGTCAGAGCCGCATGGTCCGCGACCTTGGACGATCGCTGGGCAAGCAGGTGCAGTTGCAGATCGAAGGTGAGAAAACCCAAGTCGACCGTGACGTACTGGAAAAGCTCGAAGCGCCCTTGACCCATCTGCTGCGCAACGCCGTCGATCATGGCATCGAGCTGCCCGAGCGGCGCCTGCTGGCAGGCAAGCCCGTCGACGGCACGATTCGCCTGCGCGCCTCGCACCAGGCAGGCCTACTGATCCTCGAACTGACCGACGATGGCGCCGGAATCGACCTTGATCGGTTGCGGCGTAGCATCGTCGAACGGGCATTGTCACCGGCCGAGACCGTAGCGCAAATGAGCGAGGCGGAGCTGCTCACGTTCCTGTTCCTTCCTGGCTTCAGCATGCGTGACAAGGTCACCGAGGTGTCGGGCCGAGGCGTCGGCCTTGATGCGGTTCAGCACATGGTGCGCGAGCTGCGTGGCTCGATCGAGCTGACCCAGGTGTCCGGCCAGGGGTGCTGTTTCCATCTGGAGGTGCCGCTGACGCTGTCGGTGGTGCGCAGCCTGGTGGTAGAGGTGGGGGGCGAAGCCTATGCCTTCCCGCTGGCGCACATCGAGCGCACCCTGGCGGTGGCTGCCGAGGACATCGTGCAGATCGAAGGGCGCCAGCACTTCTGGCACGAAGGACGGCATGTCGGGCTGGTCTCGGCCAGCCAGTTGCTTAACCGTCCGACCGGGCAGGATGACGAGCGCAGCCTGCCCGTGGTGGTGATTCGTGAGCGTGACCAACTGTACGGCGTGGCTGTGGAGCGGTTGATCGGCGAGCGGGTGCTGGTAGTGATGCCGCTGGATGCGCGCCTGGGCAAGGTCCAGGACATTTCCGCCGGAGCCTTGCTCGATGATGGTTCGGTGGTGCTGATCATCGATGTCGAGGATTTGCTGCGCTCGGTCGAGAAACTGCTCAGCACCGGCCGGCTGGAGCGCATCGAGCGCGGTGCCCGGGGCGGTCGCGCCATGGTGCGCAAGCGCATCCTGGTGGTCGACGACTCGCTCACCGTCCGTGAGCTGCAGCGCAAACTGTTGGGCAACCAGGGCTACGACGTGGCCGTGGCGGTGGACGGCATGGATGGCTGGAATGCCCTGCGCGCCGATGATTTCGACCTGCTGATCACCGATATCGACATGCCGCGCATGGACGGCATCGAACTGGTCACCTTGGTGCGTCGAGACCAGCGCCTGCAATCGCTGCCGGTCATGGTGGTGTCCTACAAGGATCGTGAAGAAGACCGGCGACGTGGACTGGACGCCGGTGCCGACTACTATTTGGCTAAAGCCAGTTTCCATGACGATGCGTTGCTGGACGCCGTGGTGGAGTTGATCGGGGGTGCCCAGGGATGAAGATCGCCATCGTCAACGACATGCCCATGGCAGTGGAAGCACTGCGCCGGGCCTTGGCCTTCGAGCCCGAGCACCAGGTGGTCTGGGTGGCCAGCGATGGCGCCGAAGCCGTGGCCCGGTGCGCCGAGTTCACCCCTGACCTGATTCTCATGGACCTGATCATGCCGGTGATGGATGGCGTCGAGGCGACCCGGCGGATCATGGCCGAAACGCCCTGTGCCATCGTCATTGTCACGGTCGACCGCAAGCAGAATGTGCATCGGGTATTCGAAGCCATGGGCCATGGCGCCCTGGACGTGGTCGACACGCCTTCGCTGGGCGCGGGGGATGCACGGGAAGCGGCAGCCCCGCTGTTGCGCAAGATCCTCAATATAGGCTGGCTGATCGGCCAGCAACGCTCCGCGGCGCCCCGCGCTGTGTCCGCTCCACTGGTGGGGGCGTCCCAGCGTCGTGGCCTGGTGGCCATCGGCTCTTCGGCGGGCGGTCCAGCGGCGCTGGAAGTCCTGCTCAAAGGCTTGCCGCGCGAGTTTCCCGCGTCGATCGTGCTGGTGCAGCACGTTGACCAGGTATTCGCCAGTGGCATGGCCGAATGGCTCAGCGGGGTCTCGGGCTTGCCGGTGCGCCTGGCGCGAGAGGGCGAGCCACCCCAGCCAGGGCAAGTGCTGCTGGCTGGCACCAATCATCACATCCGCCTGCTGCAGGGCGGCCAGCTTAGCTATACGGCCGAGCCTGTCGGCGAAATCTACCGCCCCTCGATCAACGTGTTCTTCGAGAGTGTGGCGCGTTTCTGGACGGGCGATGCCGTGGGCGTCTTGCTCACCGGCATGGGCCGCGACGGCGCCCAGGGCCTGAAACAGATGCGCCAGCGTGGCTTCCTCACCATCGCCCAGGACCAGCAGAGTTCGGCGGTCTACGGCATGCCCAAGGCGGCTGCGGCGATCGAGGCCGCCGTGGAGATACGGCCGCTGGAACGCATCGCGGGCCGACTGATGGAAATCTTTTCGAAATGACGATATGTATTGAGTCACGCCGCCTGGCCGGCAGTGACCTGGTGAATAGGCATGAATGATCTACCGATCGAAGGTTTCACGACCATCAACGAAAGTGCGGCGATGGTCCTGCTGGTCGACGATCAGGCGATGATCGGCGAGGCGGTGCGCCGTGGGCTGGCCCACGAGGAGAACATCGACTTCCATTTCTGCGCCGATCCCCACCAGGCGGTGGCCCAGGCCATGCGGATCAAACCTACGGTGATCCTCCAGGACCTGATCATGCCGGGGCTGGACGGCCTGACGTTGGTGCGCGAATACCGCAACAACCCAGCTACCCAGGATATTCCGATCATCGTCCTGTCGACCAAGGAGGACCCACTGGTCAAGAGCGCGGCCTTCGCCGCCGGGGCCAACGACTACCTGGTCAAGCTGCCGGACACCATCGAGCTGGTGGCGCGGATCCGCTACCACTCCCGCTCCTACCTGACCCTGCTGCAACGTGATGAAGCCTATCGCGCGCTGCGGGTCAGTCAGCAGCAGTTGCTCGACACCAACCTGATGCTGCAGCGGTTGATGAACTCCGATGGCCTCACCGGGCTGTCCAATCGGCGCCATTTCGACGAGTACCTGGAGCTTGAGTGGCGACGGGCGATGCGCGAGCAACAACAGTTGTCGCTGCTGATGATCGATGTGGACTACTTCAAGGCCTACAACGACAGCTTCGGCCATCTGGCCGGCGACGAGGCCCTGCGCCAGGTCGCCGAGGCCATCCGCGGTTCCTGCTCGCGTCCCACCGACTTGCCGGCGCGCTATGGGGGCGAGGAGTTCTCCTTGGTGCTGCCCAATACCTCGCCCGGCGGTGCGCGGCTGATCGCCGAGAAACTGCGCCAGACCGTCCTGGGTCTGAACATCCCCCATACCGCGCCCGAGGCAGACGCGCGCCTGACAGTGAGCATAGGCCTTGCGACCCTCACGCCAAGCGTTGGCAGCCACAGCCGGCAGCTGATCTCTGCTGCGGACAAGGGGCTGTATCTGGCCAAGAACAATGGTCGCAATCAGGTGGGCGTTGCCTGACGCTCTTCGGGTCTGCCGCCAGCGTCCACACCATCAGCGGCGGCCCTCGCGGTTACCGCCCGGCGGGTCTGCCGTCAGGGCGAGGACTGCGTTATACTCGCGGGCTTTTCACCGAATTCGCACGAGTAGCCCGCCCATGGAAATCCAACCGATCCTGAACACCATCAAGGACCTCACCGAACGCTCCCAGTCCATTCGGGGGTATCTTTGACTACGATCAAAAAGCTGATCGCCTGATCGAAGTCAATCGCGAACTGGAAGACCCTGCCGTCTGGAACAAGCCCGAGTACGCTCAGGGCTTGGGCCGTGAGCGCGCCATGCTGGCGCAGGTCGTCGAGACCCTGGACAAACTGTCCAATGGTCTGTCCGACTGCAAGGACCTGCTCGACATGGCCGTCGAGGAAAACGACGAAGGCGCCGTCAACGACGTTGTGACCGAGCTGCAAGGCCTGGAAGAAAACCTGGCCCAGCTTGAGTTCCGTCGTATGTTCAGCGGCGAGATGGACATGAACAACGCCTACCTGGACATCCAGGCCGGTTCCGGTGGCACCGAGGCGCAGGACTGGGCCAACATCCTGCTGCGCATGTACCTGCGCTGGGCCGACAAGCGTGGTTTCGATGCCACCATCATCGAGCTCTCCGAGGGTGAAGTCGCCGGCATCAAGGGCGCGACCGTACACATCAAGGGCGAATACGCGTTCGGCTGGCTGCGTACCGAGATCGGAGTGCACCGCCTGGTGCGCAAGAGCCCGTTCGACTCCGGAGCCCGTCGCCACACCTCCTTCTCGGCGGTATTCGTCTCGCCCGAGATCGACGACAAGGTCGAGATCGAGATCAACCCAGCCGACCTTCGCATCGACACCTACCGCTCCTCCGGTGCAGGTGGTCAGCACGTGAACACCACCGATTCGGCGGTCCGTATCACCCACGTGCCGACCAACACCGTGGTGGCCTGCCAGAACGAACGTTCCCAGCACGCCAACAAGGACACCGCCATGAAGATGCTGCGGGCCAAGTTGTACGAGCTGGAGATGCAAAAGCGCAATGCCGCCTCGCAAGCTCTGGAAGACAGCAAGTCGGACATCGGCTGGGGTCACCAGATCCGCTCCTACGTGCTCGATGACTCGCGCATCAAGGACCTGCGCACCGGAGTCGAGCGCAGCGACTGCCAGAAGGTCCTGGACGGCGACCTCGACCAGTACTTGGAAGCGAGCCTCAAGCAGGGGCTGTAAACCGCACACGACCGCCGCGATACGAGGCCTGCGGCCCGTATCGCGTGCCCTGCCCGACAGGGGCAACGAACACCTGATGGAAACAATGACGACATGAGCGACCTCAAGACCGAATCGCAAGACCTGCAACAGGAAGAAAACGCCCTGATCGCACTGCGCAAGGAAAAACTTGCCGCCGAGCGTGCCAAGGGCAACGCCTTCCCCAACGACTTCCGTCGCGACAGCTACTGCAACGACCTGCAGAAGCAGTACGCGGACAAGACCAAGGAAGAGCTGGAAGCAGCCGCGATTCCGGTCAAGGTAGCCGGTCGCATCATGCTCAACCGTGGCTCATTCATGGTCATCCAGGACATGACTGGTCGCATCCAGGTCTACGTCAACCGCAAGACCCTGCCCGAAGAGACCCTGGCCGCTGTCAAGACCTGGGACCTGGGCGACATCATCAGCGCCGAAGGCACTCTGGCCCGTTCGGGCAAGGGCGACCTGTACGTCGAGATGACCAACGTGCGCCTGCTGACCAAGTCGCTGCGCCCGCTGCCGGACAAGCACCACGGCCTGACCGACACCGAGCAGCGCTACCGCCAGCGCTATGTCGACCTGATGGTCAACGAGGAAACCCGCCACACTTTCCGTGTCCGTTCCCAGGTCATCTCGCACATCCGCAAGTTCCTGATCGAGCGCGACTTCCTCGAAGTCGAGACGCCGATGCTGCAGACCATTCCAGGTGGTGCGGCGGCGAAGCCGTTCGAAACCCACCACAACGCCCTGGACATGGCCATGTTCCTGCGTATCGCGCCGGAGCTGTACCTCAAGCGGCTCGTTGTGGGTGGCTTCGAGAAAGTGTTCGAGATCAACCGCAACTTCCGTAACGAAGGCGTCTCGACCCGGCACAACCCCGAGTTCACCATGCTCGAGTTCTACCAGGCCTACGCCGACTACCGCGACAATATGGACCTCACCGAGGAGCTGTTCCGCGAGCTGGCGCAACTGGTTCTGGGCACCACCGATGTGCCGTACGGCGACAAGGTGTTCCACTTCGGCGAGCCGTTCGCCCGCCTGTCGGTGTTCGAGTCGATCCTCAAGTACAACCCTGAGCTCACCGCCGCCGACCTGCAGGACGTCGACCGCGCCCGTGAGATCGCCAAGAAGGCCGGCGCCAAGGTGCTCGGCCATGAGGGCCTGGGCAAGCTGCAGGTGATGATTTTCGAAGAGCTGGTCGAGCACAAGCTGGAGCAGCCGCATTTCATCACCGAGTACCCGTTCGAAGTGTCGCCGCTGGCCCGTCGCAACGACGAGAACCCTGCCGTCACCGATCGCTTCGAGCTGTTCATCGGCGGCCGCGAGATTGCCAACGCCTACTCCGAGCTCAATGACGCCGAAGACCAGGCTGAGCGTTTCCTCGCCCAGGTGGCCGAGAAGGACGCCGGTGACGACGAGGCCATGCACTACGATGCCGACTTTGTCCGCGCTCTGGAATACGGAATGCCACCTACCGCAGGTGAAGGCATCGGCATCGACCGCCTGGTCATGCTGCTGACCAATTCGCCGTCGATCCGTGATGTGATCCTGTTCCCGCACATGCGTCCACAGGCCTGAGCATCCTGAACAAGCCGCCTTTCGGGGCGGCTTTTTCATGCCTGCGGTTCGAAAATGACTGATTGGTCACGGCGCAGGTGCCGAGTCGTTTTTGAAGCACCACCGAACCTATCAGGCGTGGCCTTGATCGTAATTGGGCCGCAACAAGCTACAACCGTCTTTACTCAAAGCAGAGGGGATCGACCCTCACCGAGATTCAACGAGGTATTCATCGTGACTCCCGCAATGGCCCAACAAGGCGCAGCAGGCGTGGCAAGCGCCGTCGCCGAAAGCGTGCAATACCAGGGACGCAAGACAGCCCGCCAAGGCAGCGAGCAGCGCCGGCAGCAGATTCTCGACGCGGCAATGCGCATCATCGTGCGTGACGGCGTGCGCGGTGTACGTCACCGAGCGGTGGCCGCCGAGGCCGGCGTTCCGCTGTCGGCGACCACTTATTACTTCAAGGACATCGAAGACCTGCTGACCGACACCTTCGCTCAGTACGTCGAGCGCAGCGCCGCCTATATGGCCAAGCTCTGGGCCAGTTCCGAAGTGGTGCTGCGCCAGTTGCTCGCCCAGGGCGACGGCAGCCCCGAGGCCCGGGCACGCCTGGCGGACGAGGTGGCGCGCATGATGGCCGATTATGTCAGCCGTCAGTTGCACACTCGGCGTGACTTCATCATGGCCGAGCAAGCCTTCCGCCAGGAGGCCTTGCTGTGCCCGCGTCTGGCCGAACTGGTCAGCGCCCACGAGCAGATCCTCCTGCACGGCGCACGGCAGATGCTGCAGGTGGTGGGGTCGCGTCAGCCCGAGCAGGATGCTCAGATGTTGACGGCCATAATCGAGCAGATGGAATATCAGGGCCTGCTCAAGGATGCGAATGCGCAAGCCGATGGGCAGATGCTCGCTATCCTTACCCGATACCTGCACCTGGTGCTGGCATCGGCCTAGGCCACGACCGGCCCGAGGGGCGATCGATCTTTTCAAGGAGAACCTGATGAAAGCCTGGCGTCTGGTGTTGTTGACTTTGTCATTCCTGCTGCTCGGTGGATGTCTGGTGACCTTCCATGAGCCTCTGCCCAGCAACCAGGCAGCGCCCAAGGCACTGCTTGGCAAGTGGAGCAGCAAGGACGCCTGGGGCGAGCCGCTCAAGCTCAGCATCAGTCGTGTGGGCGGGGATGCCTATAAAGCGGTGGCCACGGCCAAGGGCAAGGCGCCGGAAGAATATGTCTTTACCGTGTCCCAGCATGGCAATCGCTGGTATCTGTCGGCCGGTGTGCCCAAGCGCCTGGGCGGCAACTTCCTGATCGGCGGCTTCGAGGTCGTCGATGGCAAGGAGCTTGTGCTCTACAACCTCGATGTCGACCAGGTGCAGCAGGCGGTCAAGAAGAAGGAATTGACCGGACGCAGCACCGAGGTGCCGGAGGACAACGGCGAAGGCGTGCTGATCGACAGCCCGTCGGCGCGGGTGCTGGCCTATCTGGACGATCCGGCCAACTCCGACCTGTTCGTCGAGGTGGCACGCTTCCAGCGTAGTGGTAAATAGCGCACTATCGCTGGCTTGGCTGGCCTCTTCGCAGGCGTTCACGCTGTACCTGTGGGAGCGGGTCTGCCCGCGAAGGGGCCGACCACGAGCTTGATTGAACAAGGAGTCCGGGGTGGACGAGTACCAGCAGACCATACGCGCGCTCTCCGACCGCATCGTCGCGGCGCAGACGCCCATCCGCGTGCTCGATGCGGTGAAGTGGGACGACAATATCCGCAACGGCTTTCTCAAGGCCAAGGGCAAGGAGCCCCCGGCCGTGGACCGTGCCTATTACCAGGGGCGACCGCTGTCGTTCGATTCCAACTCGGTGAAGGCCGAGTTCCAGAGCATCGAGCGTGACATCACTCGCCAGCTCGGCCAGTTCAACCCGGTCGGGCAGATCATGCGGCGCATGTGCAAGGAGTACCGCATGGTGGTGCGCATGCTCGAAGCCCGTGGCACCGAGGATTTCGGCCTGATCTCCCAGGAGCTGTATGGCGCGGCCTCCGACGCCTTCCATGCCGGCGACCCGACCCTGGCCGACCTGGGCCTGATGCTGTCCGATTATCTGAACAACATCGACGGCCGGGGCGACCTGAAGGACGAGCCGAAGAACCTCACCGCCAAGGAAGCCGTAGCGATCCTTCAGCGGCGCTTGAACAAGGTCTTCGGCGAGGCCGAGGAAACCATCCGCGTGTTCGAGTCCGACGGTATCGTGGCCGACGCTGCGGCCGGTGCCGATTACATCAAGGTGCGTGCCGACGCGATGTTCAACAGCCGAGACGTGCGCGCGCTGGAGGTCCACGAAGGCCTGGTGCACGTGGGCACCACGCTCAATGGCCTCAACCAGCCGATCTGCACGTTCCTGGCGAAGGGGCCTCCCTCGTCGACCGTGACCCAGGAAGGGTTGGCCATTCTCATGGAGGTGATCGCTTTCGCCTCCTACCCCAGCCGCCTGCGCAAGCTCACCAACCGCACCCGGGCCATCCACATGGTGGAGGAGGGGGCGGACTTCTTGCAGGTCTACGAGTTCTTCCGCGGCCAGGGCTTCGAGATGGCCCAGAGCTACAGCAATGCCAGCCGGGTCTTTCGCGGGTCGGTGCCCAACGGACTGCCATTTACCAAGGACTTGTCCTATCTCAAGGGTTTCATCATGGTTTACAACTACATTCAGTTGGCCGTGAAGAAAGGCAAGCTCGAGCAGATCCCGCTGTTGTTCTGCGGCAAGACCACCCTGGAAGACATGCGCACCTTGCGTCAGTTGGTCGAGGAGGGCCTGGTGGAGCCGCCCAAGTACCTGCCGGAGCAGTTCCGCGACCTCAACGCCTTGTCTGCGTGGATGTGCTTCTCCAACTTCCTCAACCACCTGAGCCTGGATCGTATTGAAGCTGACTACGCGAACATTCTCTGACGCCTGTCGCCGACTCATCCTGGGCTTGCTCGTGTTGGGATTGTCGGGGTGCAGCAGCCTGTTGTTCTTCCCGGAGCCGGGCCTGCCGTTCACCCCGCAGAAGGCGAAGCTCGAATTTCGTGACGTGACCCTCATCGCCGCCGACGGTACGCGTCTTCACGGCTGGTGGATGCCGGCCAAGCCAGGGGTCCAGGTCAAGGGCACGGTATTGCACCTGCATGGCAATGGCGGCAACCTGGCCTGGCATCTGGGCGGCAGCTATTGGCTGCCGGAGCAGGGCTACCAGGTGCTGATGATCGACTATCGCGGCTATGGCCTCTCCCAGGGCAAGCCGAGCCTGCCGGCGGTTTACCAAGACATCGAGGCGGCCATGGATTGGCTGGACAACGCCCCGCAGGTCCAGGGCAAGCCCTTGATGCTGCTGGGCCAGAGCCTCGGCGGCGCCATGGCCATCCACTACCTGGCGGCCCATCCTGAGCAACGTCAGCGCTTCAGTGCGCTGGTATTCGACGGTGTACCCGCCAGCTATCGGGAAGTGGGGCGCTTTGCCCTGAGTACGTCATGGTTGACCTGGCCGTTGCAGGTGCCATTGTCCTGGCTGGTGCCGGACGGCGACAGCGCGATCCGCTCGATCGAGCGCCTGGACACCCCGCCCAAGCTGTTTTTCCACAGCATCGACGACGACCTGGTGCCCATGGACAGCGGCATCCGTCTGTACCAGCACGCCCCGCCACCTCGGGTGCTGCAACTGACCCGAGGCGGGCATGTGCAGACCTTCGCCGACCCGACGTGGCGCCAGGTGATGCTGCGCTTCCTCGACGACCCCAGCCATTTCGATGGCCTTCGGCGACTAGCCGAAGTGCCCAATTACCCTGATGAGAAGAACGCGCAATGAGTGAAGAACGCAACGCCATCCCGATGATCCTGACCGCCGTGGGTACCATCATCGTGACGGTAGGGACCCTTTGGTATTACGGTTACTTGCATTTCGCCAAGCCTGAGGATGCCCTGTTGCTGCAGGACTACACCATGCTCAAGACCCTCCCCGGCGAGGACTACAAAGTCTCCCTCGACCCGGCGCCTCAAGTGGCGCAATGCGTCGACGGTGTGCTGGTATTGTTCGATACCCAGCAGAAGGGCCTGACCGGCGTGCTGGTGGACAACCGCAAGCGTGCTATTCGCTGTATGGGGCAGGAGACCCCGCAGCAGCTGCAATGACCTGCGTTCTGGATGCCTTCGCGGCGAAAGCCGCGAAGAACCAGGACAGACAAAGAAAAGCCCCGCGACGATCGCGGGGCTTTTTTGTTTCATTGCGCCAGCCTTACTGTTGGATCTGGCTTACCGAACGCGGCTGCACCGGCTGGTTGTCATTGGAGATGGTCACCTCCACCCGACGGTTCTGGGCGCGGCCAGTGTTGCTGCCGTTGTCGGCGACCGGGTACTCCTTGCCGTAACCCTGGGCGACGATGCGTGCCGGGTCGACACCTGCGCGTACCAGGGCCATGCGCACGCTGTTGGCGCGGCGTTCCGACAGGCCTTGGTTGTAGCTCGCCGAGCCGACGCTGTCGGTGTATCCCTCGACGATGACCTTGCGCTCAGGGTTTTCCTGGAGGAACTGGGCCAGCTTGGTGATGTTGGGGTAGGCGCTGCTCTTGAGCTCGGCCTTGTTGAAGTCGAACAGTACATCCCCGAAGGTCACCAGGGTGCCTCGATCAGTCTGCTTGGCGTTGAGGCTTTCCTGCAGCTTGCGGATCTGTGCGTCACGGGCGTCCAGGCGGGCCTGGGCGCGTTGTGCGGAGGCGTTCTTCAACTCGTTTTCAGCCGAGCGCAGGGCGATGGTCTGCTTGGCCACTTCCACGCGCTGGTTGGTCAGGTAGGCCAACTGGTCGACTGTCTTGTCGTCCTCGCGCTCCATGAATGCCTTGTCGGCTTTGTTCAGCCAGTCCTGGGCGTCCTTGGTCTCGAGGGCCGCCAGCTTGCTGGCCTGCGGATCGCTTTGCAGGCTGGAGAAGTTGGTGCGGGCGGACTCGAGATTGGGGTTCGGATCATGGGAGCAGGCAGCAAGGCCTACGCTCAGGGCCAGCAGGGTGGGGATCATGAGATAATTGCGCATAGTGTTCATCCTTTAATCAATGACGAAGGCTCAAGCGGGGCAGGGCAGCGCTCATTCGGCGCTGCGCAGGCCTTCCTCGCGAAGGTCCTGGACACCTTCACGGCTGTCCTGCAGGGCCTTCTGCGCCTTGGCGGCCTGAGCCTTGCGCTCGGCCACGCGTGCATCCCACTCGGCTTGTTCAGCCAAGCGCTTGGCTTCGTCGTACTGCTTGTCATGCATGGCAATCTCGGCCTGCTTGAACTTGTCCTGGGCAGCCTTCATTTCCACGGCGGCAAACTCGGTGCCACCGGCGCTGACCGCGGAATTGACCGCGGACTGGGTGACGGCGTATTGCTCGGAGGGCGGTTTTCCGGCACAACCGGCCAGCAGCAGGCTGCCGCCCAGCGCCAGCGCGGCGAGCTTGAGCCCGCGCAGCGGCGTGGAGGAGGGGTGAGGTGTGCGGGTCTTCATGATGGTCAGCTCCATGGGATCACTCCTGTTTACGACGGTATCCTTAGCAGTCCATCGCTTTTTCCCTGTCATCTGCGCGCATTTCGGCCGAACTGTGCACAACGGCGTGTGTGCAGGGTTTTAGCGTGATGGCTACAGGCTGTGACTTGGGCTTTTTTCCGATAGTTCAGAAAAAAATGCCGAGCCTGTGCAGACGTGCAAGGGCCGTGGAAGGGGATCGGTGGGAAATCAAGACTGTGCGACAAGGGGAACGGGGCGAGGCGGGGCGGCAGTCCCGTGCCCCGCCAACGCGGGGGCAAGTGTCAACTCGAAAGACTTTTCGACAGTGCCTGTTCGGCCTGCACGTAGGCGGGTGTCTTGCCGATGTCGGCGTAGATCTCCTCGCCCTCCTCGACACGGATCACCTGTGAGCCTTTGACGTAGGGAATGGCCTTTTCCGCCTCCTTGATGGCGGTTTGCAACAGACTCTCCGTGACGAAGGCCTCGTCCAGCCCGTAGGCCTGCGCGAATGCCTTGATCTTGACCAAGTCCTGCTTGTGCAGGGTAAGGGTGTATTCGACGCGTTCGCAGCTCTCGCGGGCCTTGGATTCCCAGCTGTCCAGCATGTGCCTGAAGGTGTCCATGGAAAACTCCTCGCTCGAAACCTGAAGTGGGCATGACTTCGGATGCCTTGCATTCACTTTAGTTGCTCGGCGCCGAACCGGCTTGCCAGTACGGCCTTGCCATGGGCACTCTTGGGCAATGTTCCTGAGCGGATGCGCGGTGAGCCGCGCCGGAGAGAAGGCCGATGACCGATATCGATGTACGCTTGCGTGAGGATGTCCATCTGTTGGGTGAACTGCTGGGCGAGACCATTCGCCAGCAGCATGGCGAGGCGTTCCTGCAGAAGATCGAAGACATCCGCCACAGTGCCAAGGCCGACCGCCGTGGCGCTGCCGAGCAACTGAGTTCGACCTTGGGCGATCTGGCCGACGACGACCTGCTACCGGTGGCGCGGGCTTTCAACCAGTTTCTCAACCTGGCGAACATCGCCGAACAGTACCAGTTGATCCGCCGTCGCGATGTTGGCCAACCCGAGCCTTTCGAAGCGCACGTGCTGCCGGAATTACTGACCCGGCTGAAGCAGGCCGGTCATTCCGACGATGCCCTCGCCAGGCAGTTGGCCAAGCTGGACATCCAGCTGGTGCTCACCGCCCATCCCACCGAAGTGGCCCGCCGTACACTGATCCAGAAATACGATGCCATCGCCGGCCAGTTGGCTGCGCAGGATCACCGTGACCTGACACCTGCTGAGCGCCAACAGGTGCGTGAACGCTTGCGGCGTCTGATCGCCGAGGCCTGGCACACCGAGGAAATCCGGCGCACCCGGCCGACGCCGGTGGACGAGGCCAAGTGGGGCTTCGCGGTGATCGAGCATTCCTTGTGGCAGGCGATCCCTAACCACCTGCGCAAGGTAGATCACGCGTTATTCGAAGCGACCGGTCTGCGCTTGCCGCTGGAATCCGCGCCGATCCGTTTCGCCTCCTGGATGGGCGGCGATCGCGATGGCAACCCCAATGTCACCGCGGTGGTGACCCGCGAAGTGCTGCTGCTGGCCCGCTGGATGGCGGCTGACCTATTCCTGCGTGACATCGACTACCTGGCTGCCGAGCTGTCGATGCAGCAGGCCAACAATGCCCTGCGCGAGCGCGTGGGTGACAGTGCCGAGCCTTATCGCGCCTTGCTCAAGCAAGTGCGCGAACGCCTGCGCGCTACCCGTGCCTGGGCCCACGTGGCGCTGAGCAGCGCCCAGGCACCTGGGGCTGATGTGCTGACCAGCAACCGTGAGCTGATCGAGCCGCTTGAGCTGTGCTATCAGTCCTTGCATGAATGCGGCATGGGTGTCATCGCCGACGGTCCGCTGCTCGATACCCTGCGCCGGGCCGTGACCTTCGGCTTGTTCCTGGTGCGCCTGGACGTGCGCCAGGACGCCGCCCGGCACCGCGACGCGCTGACCGAAATCACCGACTACCTGGGCCTGGGGCGCTATGCCGACTGGGACGAGGAACAGCGCATCGCGTTCCTTCAGGCGGAACTGAAAAACCGCCGGCCGTTGTTGCCTGCGCACTTCAAGCCCGACGCCGAGACCGCCGAAGTGCTTGCCACCTGCCGCGAGATTGCCGCCGCGCCAGCGGCTTCGCTGGGGTCCTATGTCATCTCCATGGCCGGTGCCGCATCCGATGTGCTGGCTGTGCAATTGCTGCTCAAGGAGGCCGGCCTGACCCGGCCCATGCGCGTGGTGCCGCTGTTCGAGACCCTCGCCGACCTGGATAACGCCGGGCCGGTGATGGAGCGCCTGCTGGGCCTGCCGGGCTATCGTGCCAGCTTGCATGGACCGCAGGAGGTGATGATCGGCTATTCCGACTCGGCCAAGGATGCAGGTACCACAGCGGCGGCCTGGGCCCAGTACCGGGCTCAGGAAAACCTCGTGCGCATCTGTCGAGAGCATCAGGTCGAGCTGCTGTTGTTCCATGGCCGTGGTGGCACCGTCGGCCGAGGTGGCGGGCCAGCCCACGCAGCGATCCTGTCGCAGCCACCCGGCTCGGTGGGCGGGCGGTTCCGCACCACCGAGCAGGGCGAAATGATCCGCTTCAAGTTCGGCCTGCCTGGCATCGCCGAGCAGAACCTCAACCTGTATCTGGCCGCCGTGCTTGAGGCAACCCTGTTGCCGCCGCCACCCCCGCAGCCCGCCTGGCGCGAGCTGATGGACCAGCTTGCTGCCGACGGCGTCAAGGCGTATCGCGCCGTGGTGCGGGAAAACCCGGACTTCGTCGAGTACTTCCGCCAGTCCACGCCGGAGCAGGAGCTCGGACGCCTGCCGCTGGGCAGCCGTCCGGCCAAGCGCCGTGCCGGCGGCATCGAGAGCCTGCGTGCTATTCCGTGGATCTTCGGCTGGACCCAGACGCGCCTGATGCTGCCGGCCTGGCTGGGCTGGGAGACGGCCCTGAGCAATGCCCTGACGCGTGGGCAGGGCGAGCTGTTGGGACAGATGCGTGAACAGTGGCCATTCTTCCGCACCCGAATCGACATGCTGGAGATGGTGCTGGCGAAAGCCGATGCCGAGATCGCCAAGGCCTACGACGAACGTCTGGTGCAACCACACTTGCTTTCCCTGGGGGCACATCTGCGCGACCTATTGTCGCAGTCGTGCCAGGTGGTGCTGGGTTTGACCGGGCAATCGGTGCTACTGGCGCACAGCCCCGAGACCCTGGAGTTCATCAGCCTGCGCAATACCTACCTGGACCCGCTGCATCGCCTGCAGGCCGAGTTGCTGGCGCGCTCGCGCAGCCGGGAAGCCGCTCTGGACAGCCCGTTGGAGCAGGCCCTGCTGGTCACGGTGGCGGGTATCGCCGCAGGTCTTCGCAATACCGGTTGAGGCGTTCGGCGGCTGACCTTGGCTGGGGGCTGCAGGCCCTTCGGCCGAGGTTGTGCTGGCAGGTTGCGCCGGGCGCAACCGCGCCGTGAAACTGGCCCAAGTGGCGATTTCCTGCAACTTTGGGACGCTTGTCTGGTTGCTGGGCGCTGTGTATCTTGAGCAGCCTTTTGACCGATTTTCGGTCTCACCCGATTTTTCGGACTTGGCCTTCTGCGCCGAATCCGTTGATTTACATAGAAAAATATGAGGAGCACAAGATGCGCGTAATTCTGCTGGGAGCTCCCGGGGCCGGTAAAGGTACTCAGGCAAAGTTCATCACCGAGAAGTTCGGTATTCCACAGATCTCCACCGGTGACATGCTGCGTGCCGCCGTCAAGGCCGGCACCCCGCTGGGCCTTGAACTCAAGAAAGTCATGGATGCCGGCCAGCTGGTTTCCGACGAGCTGATCATCAGCCTGGTCAAGGAGCGCATCGCCCAGCCGGATTGCGCCAAGGGCTGCCTGTTCGATGGCTTCCCGCGCACCATTCCCCAGGCCGAGGCCATGGTCGCCGCAGGTGTCGACATCGACGCCGTGGTCGAAATCGCCGTTGACGACGAAGAGATCGTCGGCCGCATGGCCGGCCGCCGTGTGCACCTGGCTTCGGGTCGTACCTACCACATTCAGCACAACCCGCCGAAAGTGGAAGGCAAGGACGATGTCACCGGCGAAGACCTGATCCAGCGCGACGACGACAAGGAAGAGACCGTGCGTCACCGCCTGTCGGTATACCACAGCCAGACCAAGCCGCTGGTGGACTTCTACCAGAAGCTCTCGGCCGCCAACAACGGCAAGCCGAAGTACAGCCACATCGAAGGTGTCGGCTCGGTCGAGGCGATCACTGCCAAGGTGCTGGCAGCCCTGAGCTGATCCATCTCCGTGCGTCACGACGGCCCGCTTGCGGGCCGTTGTCGTTTATACTGCCGCTCTTTTCCCCGTTGCTTGGATACCTCGTTCGATGACCACCCTGCTGGCCCTGGATACCGCTACCGAAGCCTGTTCCGTCGCTCTGCTGCATGACGGCAAGGTGACCAGCCATTACGAGGTGATCCCGCGCATGCACGCGCAAAAGCTGCTGCCGATGATCAAGCAGTTGCTGGCCGAGTCAGGCGTGGCGCTCAGCGACGTGGATGCCATTGCTTTCGGTCGTGGCCCCGGGGCGTTCACCGGGGTGCGGATCGCCATCGGTGTGGTCCAGGGCCTGGCTTTCGCTCTCGAGCGCCCGGTGCTGCCGGTCTCCAACCTGGCGGCGCTGGCCCAGGGTGCGCTGCGTGAGCGCGGGGTGCAGCAGGTCGCCGCCGCCATTGATGCCCGTATGGACGAGGTGTACTGGGGCTGCTATCAAGCCCATGACGGCGAGATGCGCCTGGTAGGGCGCGAGGCGGTGTTGCCGCCAGAACGTGTGCAGCTACCGGAGGCCTGCACCGGCGAGTGGTTCGGCGCCGGCACCGGATGGGGTTATGGCGAACGGCTGGCCGTGCCGGTGAGCGCAAGCGATGCCAGCTTGCTGCCCAACGCCCTGGACATCCTCGAGCTGGCCCGCTTCGCTTGGGCACGCGGCGAGGCCATCCCGGCCGAGCAGGCGCAACCTGTGTACTTGCGTGACAACGTAGCGACACCCAAAGCGCGCTGAGCCTATCGTCAGTCGGCGCAGCGATGTCGCAACCTTTTGTGCGAACTGTGGTCCAGTTATCAATTGGGCATTAGCGAGGGATCTCTGATGCTGCTAGATTGCCATCATTGATCCTGAGTGCCTTGTCCATGCGTATCGATGGTTTCTCCTCCCAGTCCTATCCGATCAAGCGCACCCCGCGCAAGGCACCGGTGCGCGACGAGAACATCGACGATGCCGAACTGGTCGAGGACGTCGAAGCCCCTCAAGAGCCCCGCACCAACCGCCGTTCCGGTGGTCTGCCAGCCCGCCAGCAAGACATGATCTTTCCTCGTGCCCGTGATCGACGCACCGCAACCGCTCTGGCCAGCTACCTGGCCACCGCCGGCTTCACCGACTGGGAGATGGAAGTGCTGGGGCTGGACCTGTACATTTGATGGATGAATCCATCGCCCCTGCCTTACTTTCTCGGTTGTCCGTCCTGGAGTGAAAACGCCTGGCGCGACTACCTCTATCCCGCCGACGCCCGTCCTGCTGAATTTCTCGGCCTGTACAGCCGGGTGTTCAATGCCGTCGAAGGCAACACGACCTTCTATGCTCGTCCCGCGCCTGCCACGGTGGAGCGTTGGGCGCAGGTCATGCCCACGCATTTTCGCTTCACCGCCAAATTTCCGGGGGATGTGACCCATGAGGGTGACCTGCGTGAGCATCTGGAGTCCGCGCTTGCCTTCACCCGGCTGATGGCGCCGTTGGGCGAGCGGGTTTCGCCGTACTGGTTGCAGCTATCGGCCCAGTTCGGCCCTTCGCGGCTTGGCGAGCTGTGTCATTTTCTCGACCAAATCGGCGTGCCGGTGGCGGTCGAGGTGCGCAACGAGACGTTTTTCGCCCGGGGCGAAGAGGAGCGCCAGCTCAACCGGCTGTTGCACGAGCGGGGTGTCGAGCGCATCTGCCTGGACCCTCGGGCGCTGTTCAGTTGCACCTCGCGCGAGCCGGGTGTATTGCATGCACAGTCCAAGAAACCACGGGTCCCGCCACGTCCGGCCGCATTCAGCCAGCACCCTCAGGTGCGATTCATCGGGCATCCGGTGCTGGAGGCCAACGAGAGCTTTCTCACGCCTTGGGTGGAAAAGGTTGGCGCCTGGATCGAAGAAGGGCGCAGTCCCTATGTCTTTTTGCATACCGCCGACAACCTGCAGGCCGCGGCCCTGGCCCAGCGTTTTCATGAGCGCCTGATGGCGCGCTTGCCGGGTCTTGCCCCTTTGCCGGAATTGCCGCGTGCGCCCGAGGTCGAACAACTGGGACTACTCTGACGACTCCTGATCATCTGCCGGAGGTTGTGACCATGGATGTGCAAACCCTGCGAGCCGAAGCCTTCAAGGCCTTGCATGAGCGTGAGGGCGCTTTCGTCATTCCCAACCCTTGGGACGCAGGTTCTGCCCGCCTGCTGGCAAGCCTCGGTTTCGAGGCCCTGGCCACCACCAGCGCAGGCTTTGCGTTCAGCCTGGGACGGCCGGATGCCGAAGGCGCCTTGAGTCTGGAGGAAACCCTGGGTAACGCCCGGTCGATCGTCGATGCGACTCCGTTACCTGTGGCCGCCGATCTGGAGAACGGCTTCGGTGACCTGCCACAGGATTGTGCCGAGACGATCCGGCGCGCGGCCGAGGTAGGGCTGGTGGGCGGCTCGATCGAAGACGCCAGCGGTCGCTGCGACGACCCCATCTACGACTTCGGCTTGTCGGTGGAGCGGGTGCGCGCCGCCGTGCAGGCTGTTCGTGCGCTGCCGTTTCCCTTCACCCTCTGCGCCCGCGCGGAGAACCTGCTGCACGGGCGCCTGGACCTGGATGACACCATCCGGCGCCTGCAAGCCTATGCCGAGGCGGGTGCCGATGTGCTCTATGCCCCAGGCCTGCGCGACGTCGAAGAAATCCGCGCCGTGGTGCAGGCGGTCGCGCCCAAGCCTGTCAACGTGCTGATGGGGCTGGCTGGTGTGCCGCTTAGCGTGAACCAGTTGCAGGACCTGGGGGTGAAGCGCATCAGCGTAGGCTCCTCGCTCGCACGCGCCGCGCTGGGAGCGTTGCAGCAGGCGGCGCTGGAGATCCGTGATCAGGGCTCGTTCGGCTACAGCGCGCAGGCCCTGCCGTTTGCCGAGCTCAACGACCTGTTCCGTCGCTGAGGCGCTCGTGCGTGTTGCCACGCTGCTGGTTGTCGGCCTGATGTCAATGGCGGCCCTGGCGTGGTATCTGGGCTGGCGACCACCTGCCGCCTGGAACCCCTGGGCGGTGCTGGACGTGCGCCAGCCGCCCAACTTCCTGACGCCCTACAAGCTCGCGCGCCTGCGCGAGAACCCACGTTTGTGCCTGCAGGCCTTGCAGACATCGGCCTTGCGCTACCGGCCACAGGCCGACAGCGCGCCCACGGCCAATTGCCCGCTGCGCAACGTGTGGCGAATCGAAGCTGGCGAAGCGCGCCTTAGCAGTAGCTTCCTGGCGTCTTGCCCATTGGCGGTGGCCTACGCGTTGTTCGAAAAGCATGGACTGCAGCCCGCGGCGCAACGAATTTTTGGCCAGCCCGTGGTCCAGGTCGAGCATTTGGGCAGCTTTGCCTGCCGAAATGTGTACCACCGCAAACAAGGTCGGCTAAGCCAGCATGCCAGCGCCAATGCATTGGATATCACGGGTTTTCGCCTCAAGGATGGACAACGCATCGTGCTGGCGAGGGATTGGCAGAAGGGCGGGGAGAAGGCGGCGTTTTTACGGGAGGTCCATGACGCGGCCTGCAACAGTTTCAATACGGTGCTGGGGCCGGACTACAACGCGGCGCACCACAACCACTTTCACTTGGACATGGGGCTCTGGCAGGTCTGCCGCTGAGTTCAGGCGTGCGTGCGCACGTTGTTCAGCACTACCGGGCGCGCCCAGTGAAGGTCGAACTCCAGATCGTTCTGCTGTTTGGCCAAGGTGGGTTCGTCGTAGGGCTCGGGGGCGTTTTCCAACAGATCCGTTTCGAACTCGGCGATGGGCAGGAACAACGCCCGCGGCGACGGCGCCGGGCCAGGCTCGGGAAGCGGATGGCCCTGACTCATGACCACTGGGCGCAACCAACTGTTGCTCAAGTCGAGCTGGCGCTGTTGTTCGATCAGTTCGGCGGTGCTGAACGGCTCGGGTGCGTTTTCCAGCAATTCGGTCTCGAATTCGGCCTTTGGCAGGAACAGCGGCTCGGGCGGCTTGACCTCGGTGTCGTGGACATCGCAGCTACGCTGGACATGGATCTGCGCCAGGGTGCGCACACCACCCAGCGGTTCACCGCTTTCCTTGTCGACCTGCTTGGCGATGGCTTGGCTGACCGGGTCCGCTTCTGTCCCTTGCTGCTCGGCCAACGCGCGGGCGAAGAAATCCTGCCACAGGTGGCTTACGCCCCCGAGTGCCTGGGTGTTCTGTCGACCGTAATTGCCGACAGGCGACAGGTAGGTCAAGCCGATGGGAAGGGTTTCTGACATGGCAGTCGCGCGCGTTGTGCTCTGGCAGAATAGCGGATACTGCGTGTATCGGCGGTGGCCGGGATTTCATTAATTTTTTCGAGTGCGCGAACCGATGGTGGAGCTAGAGCAGGGCATGGGTATCAGGGTCGAGGCGTTGTCGGCTGAGTTCCAGGCCCAGGCACAAGTGTGGGCCGAGCGCCTGGGTGTGCCGCTGGTGGATGACGAGGCGGGGTTTGCCGTGCAGGTCGGGCCTGATGGGTTGCAGATCCAGCAGCTAGGGCCGCAGGCGCCGGGACCGGTGCGGGTGGACTTCGTCGAAGGGCAGGCGGCGCATCGACGGCTCTATGGCGGGGGTAACGGGCAGATGATCGCCAAGGCCGTCGGCATCGCCCAAGGCGTCCGCCCCCAGGTGCTCGATGCCACGGCAGGCTTGGGCAAGGATGCGTTCGTGCTGGCCAGCCTGGGCTGCCAGATGACCCTGATCGAGCGCCAGCCGCTGATTGCAGCCCTGCTCGAGGATGGGCTGGCACGGGCGCGTGGTGATGAAGAGGTGGGGGCGATCGTCGAGCGCATGCGCCTGCTGACCGGCAATGCCATCGAGCGTATGCGGGCTTGGGAGGGCGAGCCGCCCCAAGTGATCTATCTCGACCCGATGTTCCCGCATCGGGACAAGAGCGCGCTGGTGAAGAAGGAAATGCGGGTGTTCCGGCCCTTGGTCGGTGATGACCTGGATGCGCCAGCATTGTTGGAGGCGGCGTTGGCGTTGGCGTCGCACCGGGTGGTGGTCAAGCGACCACGCAAGGCACCCATTATCGATGGGCCCAAGCCGAGCCACAGTCTGGAGGGGAAATCCAGTCGGTATGACATTTATCCCAAGAAGGCGCTCAAGGCTTGATTGGGATTGGGATTGGGATTGGGATTGGGTTTTGAGGTTTGTGGGCTTATCCGTTTTATTTATCGACGGTTAATCACCTTTCCGTCTTTACGGCGGGTCACTTTTGGTCTTGGCCAA